>JACPRC010000021.1 GCA_016190175.1 Planctomycetota bacterium | reverse complement strand
AGCTGCCCGCCGTGCCACGCCCGCAAAGCGGGCGGGCAGGTCCGCCCGGCCGAAGGCCGTGGCGGAGAGGGCGAAGGATTCATGTCGGCGGCGAAGCCGGCATGAATCCTTCGGGCTATGTGTCGAGGTTGAGCCCCACCGCCCGCGCGATCGGACGCAGCTCGCCGACGAGCTTCTCGAACTCGGCGGGCGTAAGGCTCTCCTGGCCGTCGCAGAGCGCCTTCTCCGGGTGCGGGTGGACCTCGACGATGATGCCGTCCGCGCCCGCCGCGACCGACGCGCGCGAGAGCGCGGCGACGTACTCGCGCACGCCCGCCGCGTGGCTGGGATCGAGGATGATCGGCAGGTGCGAGAGCTTCTTGATGACGGGCACGGCCGAGATATCGAGCGTGTTGCGCGTGTACTTCTCGAACGTCCGGATCCCGCGCTCGCAGAGCATCACGTGCGGGTTCCCCCGCGAGAGGATGTACTCCGCGGAGAGGAGCAGCTCCTCGATGGTCGAAGACATTCCGCGCTTGAGGAGGACGGGCTTCTCCTGCCGGCCGACGGCGTCCAGCAGGTTGAAGTTCTGCATGTTGCGCGCGCCGACCTGGAGGATGTCGGCGTACTGGGCCACGAGGGGCACGTCCTCGACGCCCATGACCTCCGTGACGACGGGCATCCCCGTCTCCTGGCGCGCCTCGGCGAGGATCTCGAGCCCCTTCTTCCCGAGTCCCTGGAAGCTGTAGGGCGAGGTGCGCGGCTTGAAGGCGCCGCCGCGGAGGATCCGCGCGCCCGCCTTCCGCACCGCGCGGGCGGTCTCGACCGTCTGCTCCCGCGACTCCACCGCGCACGGCCCGGCCATGATCGTGAACGAGCCTCCGCCGACCTGGACTGCGCCCACCGGCACGACCGTGTCCTTCGCCCGGAAGTCCCGGCTGGCGAGCTTGAAGGGCTTGAGGATCGGGATCACCCGCTCGACGCCGGGGAGCGCGGTGAAGATCGCGGGGTCGAGCTTGCGCTCGTCCCCGATCACGCCGATGATCGTCGTCTCCTCCCCCTTGGAGAGGTGCGGCTTGAAGCCGTGCTCCTCGACCGTCTTGAGGACCCCGCTCACTTCCTTGAGGGATGCCGCGGCGGACATCACGACGATCATCGCGTGCCTCCGGCGGATGTCCTCGTACTCCGAGAGTTCGGGCGGGACGACTTCGGGGCTCTCGTCCCGTCTGGGCGCGTCGCCAAATCCGGTCGCAGGCACGACGTTCCTCCCAAATACTGGTGTCGGATCCGCGAAGCGGGCGCGCGCGTGTTCACGAGGAGGAGCACGCGGATCACGCGCCCCATGGCTCCCGGGACCGCGATCTCGGTCGCGCACATGAGCGGCACGCGGTCCCATCCCATCCTCCGTGCCGCGTGGGCGGGGAAGTCGGCGTCGAGATCGGGCGTCATCGTGAAGAAGGCCGCCGCGACGTCGTCCGCGCCGACGCCGTTCGCGCCGACCATCGCCCGCAGCAGATCCTGAGTACGGTCGCGGATCTCCTCGGCGGAGTTCGCGCCGACGTCAACGGCCCCGCGGATTCCGCGCACCGCCATACAGTTCCCTCAGTTTCGCCGCCGGGTCGGGCGAGGTCACGAGTTCCTCGCCCACGAGCGCCGCGTCCACCTTCAGATGTCTCAGCAGCTCCATGTCCTTCGCGGCCGCGATCCCGCTCTCGCTGACGACGGGCACTCCGGCCGGGACGAGGGGCCTCAGCCGCGCCGTCGTCTCCATCGAGACCCGGAACGTGGCCAGGTCGCGGTTGTTGATGCCCACGATCGGCGCACCCGCGTCGAGCGCGCGCTCCAGCTCCTTCTCCGCGTGGACCTCGACGAGAACCGCCAGCTTCAGCTCCTCTTTCGCAAGCGCGACGTACTCGGCGAGCTGGTTGCTGTCCAGGATCCGCGCGATGAGGATCGCCGCGTCGGCGAGCATGACGCGCGCTTCCCAGAGCTGGTACTCGTCGATGACGAAGTCCTTGCGCAGGACCGGCAGGCCCGCCGTCCTCGCTGCGCGGAGGTCCTCCGCCGATCCGTGGAAAAACTCGCGGTCCGTGAGGACGGAGATCGCGCGCGCGCCGCCCTCGGCGTACTTCCCCGCCAGCTCCGCGGGATCGAGGTTCTCCCGGAGGACGCCGCGGGCGGGCGAGGCCCGTTTGATCTCGGCGACGATCGCGACTTCTCCCTCGCGGCGGATCGCGGCCGTGAAGTCCCGGAGCGGCGCCGCGGATCGCGCCATCGTCCGCAGCTCCGCGGCCGGACGCTCTTCGCGGGCGCGCTTCAGCTCCCGCCTCTTGCAGGCGACGATCTCGTCGAGGATCATGGCGCGAGGAAGTTCTGCAGCAGCGTCTTGCCCGGCTTCGTCATGATGCTCTCCGGATGGAACTGCACCCCCTCGGTCGGGTGGTCGCGGTGGCGGATCCCCATGACCTCGCCCTCGCTCGTGTGCGCCGTGATGACGAGCTCCTTCGGGAGCCCCTCCTCCTTGACGAGGAGCGAGTGGTACCGCGTCGCCTCGAACGGGTTCGGGAGCGCGTGGAAGATCCGCTTCCCGTCGTGGTAGATCTTCGAGGTCTTGCCGTGGACCATCCGCGGCGCGAGGTCGACGGTGCCCCCGAAGACGTGGCCGATGCACTGGTGGCCGAGGCAGACGCCGAGGATCGGGAGCTTCCCGGCGAGCGCCCGGATGAGATCGTTGCAGACTCCCGCCTGCGCGGGATGGCCCGGTCCGGGCGAGATCACGAGGTGCGTGGGCCGGAGCTCCTGCGCCTGCGCGACCGTGACCGCGTCGTTGCGGCGGATCTCGAGCTCGCACCCCAGCTCACCCAGGTACTGCGCGAGGTTGTAGGTGAACGAGTCGTAGTTGTCGACGAGGAGGACGCGTTTCACAGCCCTTCCTCCGCCATCGCGACCGCCTTCTTCAGGACCTCCATCTTGCTGCACGTTTCGCGCCACTCGGAGACCGGATCGCTGTCCGCGACGATTCCGGCGCCGGCCTGGAGGAGCGCCTGCCGGCCCTTGACGACGATCATCCGGATCGCGATGCACGCGTCCATGTCGCCCGTGAGCGAGAAGGACCCGACGGTCCCCGCGTCGGGACCGCGCCGGCACTTCTCCAGCTCCTCGACGATCTCCATCGCGCGGATCTTGGGCGCCCCGGTGACGGTCCCGGCGGGGAACGTCTTCGAGAGAAGATCGAACTGGTCCTCGCCCTTGCGAAGCCGCCCGACGACCTGGGAGACGATGTGCATCACGTGCGAATACCGCTCGACCGTGAAGAGGTCGGTGCATCGCACCGTCCCGTACTCGCACGTCCGGCCGAGGTCGTTGCGCGCGAGGTCCACGAGCATCAGGTGCTCGGCGCGCTCCTTCTCGTCCGCCAGGAGCTCCTTCTCGAGCGCCCGGTCCTCCGCGTCGGTCGCGCCGCGGCGCCGCGTCCCGGCGATCGGTCGGACGAGGGCCTCGCCATCGACGAGCTTCGCATGGACCTCCGGCGAAGAGCCGACGAGCTGGTACTCGCCGAAGTCGAGGAAGAACATGTAGGGCGAGGGGTTCAGGATCCTCAGCGCGCGGTAGATCTGGAACGGGTCCACGTGGATCTCGCCCTGCGCGCGCTGGGAAAGGACGATCTGGAAGATATCGCCCTTGCGGACGTACCCCTTCGCCTTCGTCACCGCGTCGGCGTACTCCCCCTCGGTGAAGTTGGAGACGAACTCCGCGCGGCGCTTCGCGGGCGCCGCGGCGGTCCACTCCTGCGGGAGCGGCACGCGGAGGTACTCCCGGATCTCGTCCAGCTTCTCCTCGGGGTGTTCCCCTCCGACGGTGACGAGGAGCATCTTCCTCTTCACGTGGTCGAAGATCACCATCGAGCCGGCGAGGGCGAAGTGGATCACCGGAAGGCCGAGCGGGTCCTGGAGGCGCGACGGGAGTTTCTCCAGGAAGCGCGCGTAGTCGTAGCCGACGTACCCGACGGCGCCGCCGACGAGGCCGGGCAGCGCGTGGTCGCGGCCCACCGGGACGATGGGGCGGAGGAGGTCGCGCAGGAGCGAGAGCGGATCGCGGCCTTCCAGCGGGATCACCTTCGGGCTGCCCGCCTCCTCGATCACGACGTAGTCCTGCACGACCTTGAAGGTCTTGACATGGTCGAGGCCGATGAAGGAGTAGCGCCCGAGGGACTCGCCCATCTCGACGGACTCGAGGAGGAAACGCGCGCCGCGGCCCTTGAGCTTGATGAAGGCCGAGACGGGCGTCTCGAGATCCGCGGGGATCTCGCGGACGACGGGTTTCAGCTCCAGCCTGATCGAGACCACGAAGGCACTAGGACACAAGGGGCCACAAAGAGAGCGGCACACCAAAAGTTGACAGGGAGTTTTTGGTGCGGGACGCGATCCGGCGTCGGAGCCGACCCGGCGCAACGGATCGGATCGTCGCGGGAGATTGTAGCCCGCGCGGGGGGGGAGTCAAGGCTATTTCACGGGATCGGAGATGCTCCCGGCCTTCTCGAATCGGCTGCCATCGGGGATCCGATAGAAAGTGGCGTTCCCCGTAGAGCCGTCCCAGGCAATGGCATAGTGCGTGACCCCGGTACTGGTCATGCTCCATCCGTAGTTGGAACCGGTTGCCGTCGCCGGCGCGGCCGCCGCGGCCGGCTGCCACCGGAGCGCGAAGACGAGCGCGCTCGCCCCGAAAAGAAGGAACGCGATCGAAAGGACGACCCTGGCGAAACCTCCCGCGGTCCACTTCATAATCCCTCCTCGATGTGAGTTCCGGGTCTTGTCGGCGCGGCCGCGTGCGCCTCGACCGGCTCCTCGACTTCGAGCTTCTCGACCGCGCCCTCGCCGATCCCCTTCGGCCAGATCTTGAAGCCGCCGCGCCACCACTCGTGGATCTGCCACGTGCCCCAGATGCCGCGCCCTTCGCGGAAGCCCCGATAGTAGACGTCGTGGCGGCCGGGGTACGTCTTGTGCCACCACACCTCCGCTTCCTTCGCGTCGTATCGCCCGCGGACGAGGAAGAACCCTACGGGGTCCGTGCCCGAGCCGCTCACGAGGCCGTCCGCGAATCTGAGGTCGAGGTCCATCCGCTCGCGCTTGCCGTCGAGGTCGTAGACGTAGTAGCCGGTCCAGGGGCCGGAAGGAAAGTCGGCGTCTTCCATCCGCTGAACCGTACCACGTCACGCGGACGCGCGCAACGCCGGCCCCATTCCTTGACAGCCCTCCGGGGCGCCCCTACAATCCCCGCGATGATCGCCCCCACCGACGGCCCTCCGCTCTATCCCCTCCGGATGAAAGAGGTCTTCCAGAAGAGGCCGTGGGGCGGCGACGGACTGAAGAAGGCGCTCGGGAAGAAGTGTCCCGCGAAGACGGGGGAATCGTGGGAGCTGAGCGTCCGGCCGGGGGCGGAGAGCGTCGTCGCGAACGGCCCTCTGAAGGGGAAGAAGCTCGGCGACCTCCTGAAGAAGTGGCCCCGGCCGCTGCTCGGGGACGAGCATCACATGCGCTTCTCGGAGCGATTTCCCCTCCTGGTGAAGTTCCTGACCGTCCACGACCGCATGTCGCTGCAGGTCCACCCCTCCGACGAGTTCGCGCAGCGATACGAGATCGAGGGCGTGGGCAAGATGGAGGCCTGGTACGTCCTGTCGGCCCCGAAGGGCTGCCGGGTGATCCGCGGGGTGCTCCCCGGCACCACCGTCGCGGAGTTCCGGGCCCAGCTCGACAAGGGCAGCGTCGAGCAGTGCCTGAACGTGATGGACGTCCACCCGTCCGACGTCATCTTCATTCCGCCGGGGACGATCCACTCCGCGTACGGCGGGGTCGTGGTGCTCGAGGTCCAGCAGAACTCCGACCTGACCTACCGGCTCACGGACTGGGGTCGCAAGGTGAACGGAAAGGCGCGGGAACTCCACGTCGAGAAGGCGCTCAACGTGACCGACTTCTACTCGATGGGCGTGTCGAAGTACAAGCCCTCCCGCATCCTCGGGTTCTCCTACAAGCGGCAGCTCCTCATCAAGTGCGAGAAGTTCACGATGGAGGCGATCCAGGCGACCCGGGGGCGGATCAAGGAGCATTCGAATCCGATCCGCTTCTCGGTCTACACGGTCGTCTCCGGGAAGGGCAGGTTCGTGCACTCCGGCGGCGAGAAGTCGGAGTCCTTCCGCCGGGGCGAAACCTACTTCATGCCCGCCCATCTCGGGGCATTCGAGATCGTGACCCCGGGCGCCGCCGAGATCGTGGTCAGCTACGTGGAGTGACCCTCCGGTCGCGTTTCTCCGGCGCCACCCGGGGGAACTTCCTCCGGCACCGGCGCCGTCTCGAACCGGTCCCGTCCCGCCTGCTTCGCCCGGTAGAGCGCCTCGTCGGCGGCGGCGACGAAGTCCGTGATCGACTGGCGTGGGTGGTAGTTCGCCAGTCCCATGCTCAGGGAGACCGGGACGCTCCGTCCCTCGAACACGAAACGGTGGGAGCGCACGAGGGCCAGGAGCCGATGCGCCACGACGAGCATGCCGGCGGGCGCGGTCTCAGGCAGGATGACGGTGATCTCGTCGCCGCCGTACCGCGCCGGGAGATCCTCGCGACGCACCGTGTTGCGGATGATCCCCGCCAGCTCGATCAGGACGTAGTCGCCCGCCTGGTGGCCGAAGCGGTCGTTGATCTCCTTGAAGTGGTCGACGTCCAGCATCACGAGTCCGAGGGGGCGGGAGTAGCGCACGGAGCGGTGGATCTCGGCGCGCAGCGACTCGTGGAACGCGCGGTAGTTCGCCAGGCGGGTCATGCCGTCGGTCCGGGCCTGGTTCTGCACCTCGCGGAAGAGCCTGCAGTTGCGGATCGCCATCGCCAGCACCTGCGCGAGCTGCTCGACCGCGGGGAGATCGTCCACGTCGTCGAACGAGCTCCCGTCGGTCTTGTCCGCGAAATTGAGCACGCCGACGACGTAGTTCCCCGACCGCAGCGGCACGCTGATGCACGTGCGCGTGGCGTACTTGTCGGCGAACGTCCGCTCCAGGACGAGGTTGTTCTCCCGCTCGAACTCCTCGAAATCCCGCACGAGGACGATCCTCTTGCGTTCCAGCACGAGGCCCATGACGGTGTTCTTGTGGGTGCGCAGCGCGATCTGCTGGTTGATCTCCTCCGGGTGGTTGTGGGCCCGCAGGGTCAGCTCGTCGTTGCGGTAATCGTATAGGAAGAGGGAGCAGTATTTCGCGCGCAGCAGGTCGGGGATCTGGCGGACGGCGATCTCCGCGATCTTGTCCATGTCGAGGGTGTTGACGTCCTGGCTGATCCGGTTGATCATCGCCAGCCTCTCGGAGACGCCGCCGAGCCGCCCCCGCAGTTCCTCGAGGAGGGCGAGGTTTTCGCGCAGCTCCCGGTTCTCCTCCTCGAGCCGGTGGAGACGCTGTTCCTGGTCGTCCGGGGACATGAGGCCGCATCTTAGGGGGGTGCAAAACGCCGGTCAAGACTAATTGGAACGACCGAGCCTCCTTGAATTTTCCTTCGCCCGGGGTAGAATGTCTCCCGGAGAGGGGCTCATGAAGCGGCGCGGCTGGGCGCACGTCCTCGGCATCGTCATCGCCACCTGGCTCGTCTTTCTCCTCCACTCCTGCACGGCGCCGTCCGCGTACCGCGACGTCTTCCGCCTCGGTGAGATCACGCGCCCGCCGCTCGTGCAGATCGGCCTCGGCGCCTATCTCCGGGTCGAGGCCGCTCCCGTGGCCGTGCGCGGACCCTGCGCGGTGCAGGGGGATCGCCGCGACGAACTGCGGGGCGACGCGCGCCTCCGCGACGGCCGCATCGAGGTCGCCGGGAAGCCCTATGACGGCGACGAGGTCCGCATCGTGCCCGAATGGGACGGAACCCTCGAGGTCGGATCGCGCCGCTACCACGGCGACCTCATCGTCAAGCGGGACCGCGAGAAGATCACGCTCGTGAACGAGGTGGACCTCGAGCGGTACCTGAAAGGCGTCGCGGGGAAGGAGATGAGCCCCTCCGCCCACGCCGAAGCGCTCAAGGCCCAGATCATCGCGGCGCGGACGTACGCGACCTACGAGATCCGCGCGCAGACGCTCCGGCGCGTGAAGGGAGAGCGGTTCGACCTCTACGACGACCAGCGCTCGCAGGTCTACGGCGGCCTCGAGCGCGAGACGGCCGCGATCTCGGCGCTCGTGGACGAGACCGCGGGGATGTTCGTCGTCTGGGAGGACCGCGTCTTCAAGGCCTACTACGCCTCGACGTGCGGCGGGCGCACGGAGGCGTCGTGGTCCGTGATGGGGGACGGCGACCGCATCCCGCCGCTGGCGGGGACGACGTGCGAGTACTGCGCCGGGTCGAAGTACTACGAATGGAAGGCGGCGTTCTCGAAGACCGACATGTCGCGCAGACTCTTCCCCGACGATCCGCGCGCGAAGGTCCGCTCCGTCCGCGTGAGTTCCGCGCTCCCGGGCGGCCATGCGACGCAGGTCGCCGTGACTCTCGAGAACCACTCCCGCGAGAAGTTCCTCGACGCGAACCGGGGCTTCCGGCTCGCCCTCGACTCCGCGAAGCTGAGGAGCACGCTCTGGGTCTCGGTCGAGGAGAAGGGGGAGGAGATCGTCGTCCACGGCCGCGGCTTCGGCCACGGCGTCGGGATGTGCCAGGTCGGCGCGTACCGGATGGCGGACCTCGGCCACGACGCCGTGCGGATCCTGGAGCACTACTACCCCGGCGCACAGGTGAAGAAACTGTACTGACCGGGCGCCTCCCCGCTACAGTGAACGGCGATGCCCGACGCCCCCCGCACCCTCGCCCTCGAGATCGCGGTCCAGCTCGGCATGGTGGCGCCGGAGGGCGCCGCCGATGCGCGCACCGTCTCGGATCTCTCCGCCCGCGGCCTCGTGAGCGAGCAGCAACGGCAGACGCTCGCGACCCTCATCGGGCGCCTCATCGGCGAAGGACGCATCCGCTCGGAGGAGGACTGCTTCCCGCCGGACGAGGTCCGGACGCTGCTCGCGTCGGAGCTCGAGGCGGTGCCGGAGGTCCCCGCGCGCCTGGGACGCTACGAGATCCTCGGCGAACTGGGGCGCGGCGGGATGGGCGTGGTCTACCGCGCGCGCGACGCCGAGCTCAACCGCACGGTCGCGGTCAAGCTCCTGCGCGGCGTCGCCGAGGGGGACACGCGCAGCCGGTTCCTCCGCGAGGCGCGCACGGCGGCGCTCCTTCGCCATCCCGGGATCGTCCCCGTCTTCGACATCGGCGAGGAGAAAGGCCAGCCGTTCTTCGTGATGGAGCTCATCGAAGGGCAGGGGCTCGACCGGGCGCTCGCCGCGAAGAGCCTGAGCGTCCGCGAGGCGGTGGAGGCGCTCCGGCAGGCCGCCGAGGCGGTCCACTTCGCGCACGAGAACAAGGTCGTCCATCGCGACCTCAAGCCGGGCAACATCCTCGTGACGAGGGACAAGCGCGCGCTGGTCGCGGACTTCGGCCTCGCAAAGATCCAGGAGATGGAAGGGCGTCGACTGAGCATCTCGGGCGTCGCGTTCGGCACGCCGAGCTACATGAGCCCGGAGCAGGCGCAGGGGCACTGGAGCGAGGTCGACGCGCGCAGCGACGTGTACAGCCTCGGGGCGACGCTGTACGAACTCCTCACCGGAGGGCCGCCCTTCGCCGCCGGCTCGGCCCACGAAGTCATGATCCGGGTGATCAGCGAGGAGGCGATCCCGCCCCGCGTGGCGCGCCCGGAGGCGGACCGGGAGCTCGAGACCGTCTGCATCAAGGCGATGGAGAAGGACCGCGCGCGCCGGTACGCCTCCGCCCGAGAGTTCGCGGAGGACCTGGGCCGCTGGCTGGCGGGCGAGCCGGTGCTCGCGCGGCGGCCGAGCCTCTGGCGGAAGCTCGCGCGGCGCGCGCGCAAGGGGCGCGCATGGGTCGGGGCGCCCGTGGCGGCGGCCGTCGTCGTCGCGGTCCTGCTCTGGCCCGGCCAGGCGCGCATCGAGTCCGATCCGCCGGGCGGCGAGATCCGGGTGGACGGGAAGCCGACCGGACTCGTCACTCCGGCGCGCGTCCGGCTCTGGCCGCCCGGCACGCACCTGATCGAGGTGCGCGCGGAGGGACGCGAGCCCGCGCAGGCGCGCGTGGAGGCCCGGCTCTGGAAACAGGGGGCGGCGCGCGTTTCGCTCGCGCGATCGCAGGGCTCGGTGCGTTTCCTCGTGCGGCCGGCCGACGCGGAGTACTCGTTGAGCGGAGCGGAGCCGATGCGCTCGGGATCGGTCCGCGAAGAGACCGTCCCCCTTCCGATCGGCTCGTACCGGCTCGTGCTCCGCCGCGAAGGTCACATTTCGTTGCTGCGGGAGATCGAGGTGCGCCGCGGCGCCGTCACCGAGGTCGAGGTCGAACTCCCGCCGGTCCGGATGTGGGAACTCAAGTGCCGGCCCTTCGACGCGGCGGTGTCGCAGGATCTCGACGGAGACGGCAGCCCCGAGGTCGTCGTGGCGCGGCAGATCGGGTTCGATGTCGTGAACGGCAAGACCGGCAAGATGCTGTGGAGCCAGTTCCTCTATGCGGACTGGGAGTGCTTCAGCCGGGTGCGCATCTGCGCGGTGCGGGATTTCGATCTCGAGCGAAACGGACGGACGGCATTCCTCATGGTCGTCCGCGAGAATCCTGGGACGGCCGTATGGATCTACCCTTCGCGCAAGGGGAAGGAACTTCATCGAGGGGACCAGCGTCCGACGTCCGCGTTCCTCCTGCGCGCCGGGGATATCGATGGAGACGGAGTGCCGGACTGGGCATCTCATCTCGGTTACAGTCTCGTGCTCTGGTCCGGCGCGAAACGAAAGGAACTCTGGAGAGTCTCCGGTGCGGAGCAGGTGGATGCCATCCTCTGCGGACCGGGCGACCTGGACGGCGACCGCGTGCCCGACGTGGTCATCGTCCTGCCCGCGGCGGTGCGGGTGCACTCCGGCGCCGATGGCCGGGCGTTATGGGCCGGGGACGGGGCGGCGCTTCTGGGGACGCACACGAAGGCGCTGGCCTTTTCCGGCGGGCGCGGCACCGTCGGTCTCTTCTCGGGGGGCAAGGTCGCGTGGGAGCGGCCGGGAGCCGGGATCGCCTGCGACGTCCCGCTGCCGGACCTCGACGGCGACGGGATGCCCGAAGTGTTCGTCGAAGGAGCGGCGCTCTCCGGCGCGACGGGCGAGCCGACGTGGACGGGGGCCCTCGCCCGGGAAGACCGGATCGAGGGCGTTCACGACCTCGACGGGGACGGGACGCGCGATCTCTGGATCGGCGGGCGGCGCGGGGCGGTCGTCTCGGGCCGCACCGGCCGGGCGATCTGGACGAGCGCGCTCGAGGGGGAGTTCCACGCGTGCGGCGACCTGACGGGCGACGGCGTGCCGGATCTCATTTCGATCGGCGGCGCGGTGGCGACGATCCTGTCCGGCCGGGACGGCACGATCGTCTGGACGATGGCGCTCGAGGGGGCGGCGCGGTTCCACGGCGCGGCGGACCTCGACGGCGACGGGGCGGCGGACGTCCTTCTCTCGACGGAGAAGGGCGTGGTCGCGGTACGGGTGCGCGGGAAGTAGACGCGCCATCGGCCGCGCAGTCGGATGAACGTGGGCGCCGTGATCGACCGTTTCCGGATTGACAATGAACCTCCGCAGACGTCCACAATTCCAGTGGGCGCATGATGGGACGATGGACGCAGGCGATGATACTCGTCGCTGGCATCGCGGCCGTGTCGTGTTGGGCGACCGACACCAGCGGGCGGCGCCGCGAGCTGGAGGGGGACGCGCCTCCGCTCAATCTGCGCGCCTTCATCAAGGAGGTGCCGGCGGACCAGAAGCTCGCGGCGGGGTTGATTCGGTTTCTCAACGGCAAGGGGCCTTGCCCAAAGCGAGATTCCGAAGAGAGTGTTGAGGACCAACTTCTCGCCATGGGCAGAGGAATCTACCCATTGATAGAAGCCGAGATCGACGCCCGTGGATTGCAGGGGAGGCTCGGGGAGTTCTTCAAACGTAGAGACGCGGAGCCGCTGATCGTGCCCGCGCTCTTCCGCGAGTTTTATCGTGTGGGACGGGCCAAGAAGGTGGAGCGGGTCGGGCGGGAACTCTTGGATCCGGACGAGGAGAAGTGGTTGTCAGAGGATAAGTCAAAGCTGCGTCTTGTGTGGCTTGTTGAGATCATTCGGGACCACGGCCGTAGCGCCGTTCCCTATTTGGTCCTTTGCTTGAAGGAAGGGAGGGGCCATGCGAAGACGCTTGCGCTGGACCTTCTCCTCAACTTGGCACTCCTGGTGAACCCCTCTCCTAGCATGGAGGCTTTTCTGGAGCGACTCAATGAGGGCGAAGGGATGGACGTCGGACGTGTAGGTCCGAAGATCGTGGATTGGTGGGAGCGGGAGCACGCAAAGATGAACTGGGATCCAAAGAAGTGGACGTTCACCGGTGACTGAGCGCGACGGACAGGCCCTTTGAAGCGCGGAATGCAGCCGGGCGCCCGGGGCCCCCGCGAACCGCCCGGAAACGAACCGAAGTCTGGAACCGATCCCCGCCGATAGATACAGTAGGGGTAGCCGTTCACGGGTTGCCGTCAGCCCTCAGCGGTCAGCTTTCAGCCAGGCTGGCGCGACTCCCATCTTGCTGACGGCTGATTGCTGACGGCTGATTGCTGACGGCTGAACGAGTAGGGGAGATGGGGGACGGAGGAACCATGATCGGTTTCACGATCTCCCTCTCCGGCATCCACGCCGGGCTGCGGCGGCTCGACGTCGCGGCCGACAACATCGCCAATTCCGCCACTCCCGCGTTCAAGCGGTCGCGCGTCCACCAGTCCGACCTCGCCGCGGGCGGCGCGCGCGTGGACGGCGTCCGCGTGGACTACTCGCAGGGTCCCCTCGAAGTGGACGACGGCCGATTCTCGCTGGCCGTGGACGGGGACGGCTTCTTCCGGGTCCAGACCCCGCAGGGCGAACGCTTCTCCCGCGCGGGCGCGTTCCGGGTGGACGCCGCGGGGCGCGTCGTGACGGCGCAGGGATATCCGCTCCTGCCGGGGTTCACCCTGCCCCCGGAGGCGGTCGGCCTGGAGGTGAATCCGCAGGGACAGGTGACGGCGCGGCTGGCGAACGGTCAGACGCAGGCGCTCGGCGCGGTGGACGTCGTGCGCTTCGCCAATCCGGGGGGCCTCGCGCGCGAGGGGGGATCGCTCCTCTCCGCCGGTCCGGCTTCGGGACCCGCCGTCCCCGCCGCCGGCAGCTCCATCGTCTTCGGCGCCGTCGAGGGATCGAACGTGGACCTCGGGGACGACATGGTTTCCCTCATCGTGTCGCGCGCTTCGGTGAAGGCGAACCTCGCCGCGCTGCGGACCAAGGACGAGACGCTCGGTGAGATCCTTGACCTGCAGGGGTGACCTGCCCTGGTGGCGTCGCATCCGGCCCGAAGAATACCTCTTCGTCCTCTTCGCCTCGGCGCTCGCGGCGACGATCCAGTTCGGCGGCCGCGTGGGCTGGTCCGACGTCGGCGCGCTCGCCCTCTCGAAAGTCCGGGCCTACGCCGCTTTCATGGCCGTGCCGCTTTCCGCGGCCGGCGTGCTCGCGGTCGCCGTCGTCGCATGGCGGAGAAGGACGGCGGCCGCGCTCTCCACCCTGCGCGACGTCGCGCCTTTCCTGCTCGCCTACCTCTCCTATGTCCTCCTGCGCGACCTGGTGCCTCTTCTCCGGCCCGGCCTCCTGGACGGCCGGCTGGCCGACATGGAGACCGCGGCGCTCGGGGTCCCCAGCTTCGTGGCGATCCCGAACGCCATCGGCTGCGCGTTCCTCGACTTCCTCCTCATGGGCTGCTACCTGAGCCATTACTACGTGCCGCCCGCGTTCGCGATCTGGCTGGCGTGGAAGGACCGCGCGCGGTTCCGCACGTTCATGCTCGCCCTGACGATCTCGTGGGCCGTCGGGTATCTCGGGTACCTCGCGGTCCCGGCGATCGGACCCAAGTACTACTTCGCGAACTACGAGCTCTGGAAGACGCACCCGGGCCTGAGCCCGGCGCTCCACATCATCGAGGGCTTCGCGGGGATCAGCCGCGACTGCTTCCCGAGCATGCACGTCGCGTGGACGGTGCTGACGCTCTGGTTCGCGCGACCGGAGCGGCTCTTCTTCCGCCTCTACCTTCCCGTCGGCGCCGGCCTCGCGCTGGCGACGCTCTATTTCGGATTCCACTACCTGATCGACCTGCCCGCGGGGGCGCTCCTCGCGGTGCTCGCCGCGGTCGCGGCCCGCCGGCTGCATGACTGGTGGAACCGCGGCGATTCTGCTATCCTGCGCGCGTGCGGGTCAGCACCCTCCGGCTCTGGATCACCGCCGGCTTCGGCCTGCTCGTGACCGAGGCGGCCCTCCTCGTGTACCTCTTCATCCGCGTCAACGGCGAACTCGCCTCCCTGCAGAAGTCGGTGCGCGACCTCAAGAAGGAGAGCGACCAGCGGAGCCTCGAGCTGCGGACGATCAACGACCGCCTCGGGCGCGCGCGGAAGACGACGACCACGACGGACGAGCCGGAAACGAAGACGGGCCCCGTGACGACGGAGCCGACCGAGACGGCCGCGGGGCCCGCCGAGTGGGTCGCGAAGTTCCGCGAGGCCGTGCTCCGCGAGGACGCGGAGGCCGAGCGGGCCGCCGCGGGCGCCCTCCGCGGCTTCGGATCCCGCGGCGTGCGCGTCGCGGTCGGGGCCTATCGGTCCGAGTCGAACCTGGACGTCCGGCGGAAGCTCATCGCGCTCGTCGGCTCCGTCGCCGATCCCGAGGCGCTCGCCTTCCTCGAGTCCGAGATCTCGCTGGTCACGGAGAAGCCGCTCCGACTGGCGATCCTCGCGGCGCTCCTCCAGCAGGCGGACACGCCCTCCTTCGGGTCCCTCTCGAATCAGCTCGCCGTCGAGCGCGACCCCGAGGTGCTCGGCCCCCTGGTCGAGGTCGTGCGGAAGATCCACACGGACGAAGCGACGGCGGCGCTCGTGCGCAAGTACGACACCCTCGCCGACTCGGAGCGCGCGGCCTATCTGACGCACCTCGTCGGGATCAAGCGTGGGTCGATGCGCCCCTTCTTCGAGCGGGTGCTCAAGGACTCGCCGGACCCCGCGATCCGCATCCTCGCGGTGCGGGGACTCGCCGAGTGCGGCGACGCCACGACGATCCCGCTGCTCGACAGGGTCAAGTCGGGCGACGCGAACGAGGAGGTCAAGCGGGAGGCCGAGAAGGCGATCGCCAAGCTCCGGCAGTAACCGAGAGCGATCAGCCGTCAGCCGTCGGTCTGGCGCATCGCACGAAGCGGGGGGCTGACGGCGGAGGGCCGATGGTTGAGTCCGCCGTAATAAGTTCTTTCCTTGCGGCGGACTCATCACGCCGAAGCTCGCCCGGCGAGCGAAGGCGGATGACCTCTCAAACGCGCCGGGCGACAAGGAGTTGTGCGACCCGCCTTCGCGGCGGCTGAGGCCGCCGCTTCGGCGTGGTGAGTCGCCCTCAAGGAAGGGACTATTTACGGGCGACTCATGGTTGACCGCCGATTGCCGGTACGAATCCGACGTTCCACCCGTTTTGTAGTGAGGCGCCGCGGATGGGCGACCGCGAGCTGATCGAGGCCCTTCGCCGGGGCAGCCAGGAGGCATGGGCCGAGCTGGTGGACCGCTATCTGCGTCTGGTCTGCCACGTGGCGCGCCGGACGCTGGCCGCCTGGTGCCGCGGCGCCGTGGACCAGGACGTCGAGGACATCGCGAACGACCTGTTCCAGTCCCTCGTGGCGGACGGGTACCGCGTGCTCGGGACGATCGGGCCGCCGTACGACCTGAAGGCATGGCTGGCGATCTCGGCCCGGCGGCGGGCGATCGACTTCGTCCGGAAGCGCCGCGGCGCGGCGTTCTCCCTGGACGAAGGCGATGAGGACGACCCCGCGACGGCGGAGACCCTGGCGGCCCGGCCCGAGGCGGACCCGCGGCAGGAGGCGGAGATGCGGACCGCGGTCCTCGATGCGATGGCGGAACTGACGCCGCGCGAGCGCGTCGTCGTCCGGCTCTTTTACCTCCAGGGCCGCAAGTACCGCGAGATCTCGCGCATCACGGGGATCAACACGAACAGCATCTCGCCGACGCTGACGCGGGCGGTGGAGAAGATCCAGAAGAGACTGAAGGACCGGAACCTGCTGAGTACATGACATGAGGCAAGCGTTCAGCCCTCAGCAATCAGCCGTCAGCAGGAAGATCGTCTCTTCGGTCCGGCTGAAAGCTGACCGCTGAAGGCTGATCGCGATCCGTGAACGGATATGACATGAGCTGTCCCGGCCGGACGGAAATCCTGGAAGTGATCAACGGCGTCTCCGACGCCGAGGAGCGGATCCGCCACGTCCGCGGATGCGGCTCCTGCTCCGAAGTCTACTCCGAGATGATGGCGGTGACGGAGGTCCTTTCGCGCCTGCGCCCGGGGAAGCCCTCGGGATCGTGTCTCACGGACGAGCAGCTCATCCGCTACGCGACGCGGAACATCCACCCCGAGCTCGAACCGGTGCTCGAGGCGCATCTCGCCGAATGCGCGAGGTGCCTCGACGAAGTCGCCGCGATCGCCGACGCGAAGGAGGCCGATCCGCCCGAGGCGCCCGAGTCCCTGCGGCGGCGGGTCCTCGGCGTTCCGGAGCCGAGGACGGCGAGGATCGTCACGAAGCGGGTCACGTCGCGGCGGCGGGCGGAGCGGCCGGGTTTCGCCCCGTGGATCCTCGCGGCGGCGGCCGCGGCTCTCCTGGTCGCCGTGTTCCTGGCGATCGGGCGCGACGATGCGCCGGGGCCGGAGGCGGGCCGGCCGGTCCCGCGGCCGGAACCGGCGAAGGAGTCGCCGAAGGAGACGCGATTCGTCGAGGAGCCCCGCAAGGAGGAGCCGAAGAAGGAGACCCCGAAGGAGGAGAAGCTCGCGGAAGAGCGCAAGGAGCAGCCCCGCCGCGAGGAGCCCAGGCGCGAGGAGCCGAAGAAGAAGGAGGAGGTCGTCCGGCAGGAGGAGCCGAAGAAGCCGCAGGACCCGACGAAGGTCGAGGAGACGCGGTACCGCAAGGTCGTGCTTCGCGAGGTCAAGGGGGAGCTGTTCTCCAGGCGCGAGGGCGGGGCCGCCGCCCGCGTCCCGCCTTCGGCCGAGGTCGACCGCGGGGACGAGCTCTCGACGGGCGCCCGGTGGAAGGCGGCCTTCTCGATCGGCGAGGAGGGCCGCGTGTGGCTCCGGGAGGGCACCGCGCTCCGGATCGAGGCGACCGAGGCGGGCGACGTCGCCGTCCGCCTCGACCGCGGCGAGGCCTTCTTCGAGGTCCGCAAGCGGACGGCGGCCTTCGTGGTCCGCGCCCCGCATGCGGACGCGATCGTCGTCGGCACGGCGTTCGCGATCCGGGCGAGGAAGACCGAGACGACGCTCCTGGTCGCGGACGGACAGGTCCGGTTCAAGAACTCGAAGGGCGAGGTGACGGTCGAGAAGGACCAGAAATCCGTCGCGACGGCGGCGGCGCGCCCCACGCCGCCCGCGCGGACGGAGACGGCCGCGGAGGTGGCGTGGACCACGCGCGGCGACATCGCGAAGGAGAAACCGAAGGACCCGTACATCGAGCACGTCGTCGGAGCGAACCCGAAGCTGCCCGGCCTCGTGATCGCCTCGCCCTATTCCGAGTGGGAGGTCGATTCGGGCAAGATCGCCCGGGCGACGGGCGACCTCCTGGAATGCGGGCTCGTCCTGGGCCATTTCCACCGGGACAAGAAGGACCGGAAGATCTGGATCAACATCGACCGCGGCACGGAGGGGAAGGTGGCGGACGACGGCTCCGTCGGGACGGCCGAGACGACGAAGCGGGCCCAGGAGACGTTCGCCGAGTACCTGAAGAACGTGCGCGCCGCGGCCGGGGTGCAGCGCCAGGTGCCGATGATCGTCTCGTTCCGCGACCACAGCGAGACCGTGCCGGGGACCTCCGAGGAGCTCGCGGTGTGCGAGGTCGCATGGACGGGGTTCGACCGCAAGACGATGAAGCAGCTCAAGGCGCTCTACGAGGAGCTCCTGAAGGAGCACAAGCCGACGGTCCCGCTGGTACTGCGGTTCGACGAACTGGACGAGCAGTACGAGTGCGCGGGGCGGAAGATCAAGTTCAAGTTCACCGAGGGCGACGCGAAAAGCTCGGGCTATATGGGGACCCAGCACTCCCGCAGGTCGATCGCCTTCTTCTTCAATCCGAGCTTCGGGGACCGGGACGAGGACTTCGCGGTCTACGCGAAGATCCTGGCGAGGATGATCGAGTTCCTGTACCGGTCGTAGACTAACCCGGCTTGTTCACGGAGGTTCTCGGCCGCAGGCCGAGAACGCGTGAACAAGCCGCCCGCGGCGCCACCGTGACGGGACGAGTGCGCCGCGGGCCGCCCGT
>JACPRC010000119.1 GCA_016190175.1 Planctomycetota bacterium | reverse complement strand
TGACCCTACAGGCCCCTTGCTGGCAGGCTACGGCACGGAGGACCTCCCCACAGATCCTGGCCCCTCAGCGGCCCGCCAGCGGCCTCCGGTTACCCATACCGTAGTGTCTGATTCACTGTCACTTGATCCGATCCGCCGCCAGGCGAAAGCCGATCTTCGAGTCGCGAATCTCGGGTGGGCGTATGATGCAGTACGCGGCGCGGGCGAAGTCCGTAAGCGAGCCATGGGCGCTGCCCTTGACGATTCGAGAAGCGCCGTCCATCGTCGCCGTGGAGGTCCACTCCATCCGCCCTCCCGTCATGTCGCACACGCCGAACGGAGACTCGTCCGCCGGGAAGAGGCCGTAGGGTTCGATTGCCGCCCGGTCGCCGCGGGAAGTCATCGATGTGTAGAAAAGCGCCTCGTGTCCGTCTCCCCAAACGTGGAACCGGCCGTCCGCGCCGCGGGCCGCCTTCTCCCACTCCTCCATCGTCGGCAGGCGGAAGCGCCAGACGCCGCCGCCCTTCTTCCCCGTCCGCCACTCGGCATACGCGACGGCATCGTTCCATGTGACCTTGCAGACAGGATAGTCCGGAAGCACGGGCGAGTTGATCTTCATGTCCTGCCCCCGATCCTGCAGGAACTCGCGAAACTCGTCGAAGGTCGTCTCGAACTTCGCGATGAAGAAGGCGTCGACGTGAGTCCTTCGTACCGCGCGCTTCCGGTCGAGCGAATCGAGGATCTCGGAATCCTGTCCCAGGATGGCGGGGCCGGGCGGAACGTAGATGAAACCGTCCGGCGCCTCCTGCGGGTCGAGCCGCGCCTCGTGCATCTCACCGCGCTCCAGCCACACCGGATAGCGGATGTCGGCCACTCCCGGCCATCGGAGAAGCACGAGGTAGCTCCCGGCTTGGAGTTGAATGGGGAATGCGATCTTGTTCTCGTCCCGACACTGGAGCGGGTAGGCCGTTCCCCTGCGCGCCGCTTCCTTCTTCTCGGGGGACGCGTCGCAGTAGAGGAGGTCGGCTTTCCCTCCGTCGAGAGGCACCCGTGTCGGAATCCCGTCGATCATCTCGTAGCGGAACTCGAACGGCACCGGGCCCGGCGACGGCCAGTCCGAGGCGGGGCCCTTCCAGGGGACGGGGAGGAGTCGGAAGTCGTGTTCCTCGTAGCGGAACAGGTACGCGGTCGCCCCCGGCGCGACGAGATTCAAGGTCGCAGGCTCCTCGATCCTCCGGCGGAACTCCTCGCCGCCGTACCGGGTGACCAGGGGGCCCAAGATCCCCATCCTGCCCCTGTCCCGGCGCGCTTCCGCATCCATCCAACGCCGCAGGTAGATCTCCGCGAGGAGGCGCCGCGCATCGGATTCGTCCCAGTAGTGCAGCGCCGTCTGCGCCGCCTGTTCCGCCAACGCGTCGCACCTCTCCGCGTCCAGGCGCGCTTCATCGTATCCGAACTGCGCCTTCCACACGGGTAGTCGGTGATCGAGAGTCCAGACGACCGGCGTTTTCTCGCGGTGCCTCAGGTCGTCGAAATCCCGGGCGTGCCGCTCCGCGCGCTTGTACGCATCATCCCGGAGCGCGAGTTGGCGGCGCGCCTCGGCGAGTTGCTCTCTCGCCCGACCGCGGCGCATCTCCTCGATCCGCGCGCGGGCCTTCGGATGGCCCATCGACTCGAGCTGCGCCCAGAGCACGATGGCGCGATCCAGTTCGGCCTTCTCCGCCTCGCGCTCCAGACGCGACATCGCGCGCGTCTTGCCGATCCGTCCGGCGATCAAGATACCGAGTCCGCCCAGGAGCATGACGAGCACGGTGGTGCCGGCGACGGACGTGACCGCATGGCGGCGGAGGCGCTTCGCCATCCTCGACAGCAACGGCGCCGGCCTCGCCAGGATCGGCTCCCCGTCGAGATGGCGGCGGATGTCGTCGGCGAACTCCTTTGCGGTGCGGTATCGTCGCGCCGGCGTCTTCTCCATCGCCTTCGCGACGATCGTCTCCACCTCGGGATGGAGCTTCGGGTTCAGGCGCCGCGGCGGAATCGGGTCCTGGGAACGCACCTTGTCCAGGACGACGAGGGCGTCCCTCCCGTCGAACGGACGGTGGCCCGTCACGAGTTCGTAGAGCGTCGCGCCTAGCCCGTAGACGTCGCTCCGCTCGTCGCACCGCTTCCCCTGCGCCTGCTCGGGACTCATGTAAGCGGGCGTCCCCACCGCCGAGCCCGACGCCGTGAGCGTCGCCCCGCCCTGAAGCTGCCTCGCGAGGCCGAAGTCCATCACCCGGACGCGGCCGTCGCCACCGAGCATCAGGTTCTGCGGCTTGAGGTCGCGGTGGACGATCCCCCTTTCGTGCGCGTATTGGATCGCCTCCGCGACGTCCCGCATGATCTCGAGCGCCCTGCGCGGCTCGAGACGGAGCCGATGGAGCGTCTGCCCCTCGATGAACTCCATCGCGATGTAGTGCTTGCCGCCGAACTCCCCGACCTCGTAGAGCGGCACGATGTTCGGGTGGCTGAGCTTCGCCGCGGTCTGCGCCTCGCGCACGAAACGCAGGAGGTCTTCCGGGTTTTCGGAGTGGAGGAACTTGAGGGCGACGGTGCGGCCGAGCCCCTTTTCGTATGCCTTGTAGACCGCACCGAAGCCGCCCTCGCCTGCCTGCTGGAGGAGGAGGTACTTTCCGAAGGGCTTGCCCCCTTCGTCCGGGACGCGGGTTTCGCGCACGGCATCGGGCCCCGCGATCTCTCGCCCTTGACGCGGCGCTTCGCCGCTTTGCGGCGCCCCCGCTCCGGCGGGCCGGTCCTTGCCCTTGACACCCGGCAGCAGCCCTTCGGGCTGCGGACCGCGCGGCGGTCCGTCCGGCGCCGCCGGACGGCCGGGTGTCAGGGGCGAGGGACCGGGCGCCGTGTCAAGGGCAAGCTGCATGCCGCACTTCGAGCAGCGGTACATCGTGCCGCCGGCGCTGGCGACGACGTCGAACGGAGATCCACAGGTCGGGCAGGCCTTGCCGTCGCCGTGGGTCCGCGTCAGCGCCTCATCGACGATGGCGGCAAGCTGCTCGTGCGTAAGAAGACCCCTGGCGACGAGGACGGCGCCGAGGGGTCGCGGCTTCTCCTTGAGCGCCTCGCGGAGCTGCTCGGGGGTGACGAGCTTCCGCTCCAGCGCGATGCCGCCGATCAGGAGATCGTTGCGTTCGGACATCCCGGCGGGATTGTAACCCGATCACCCGCAACTTCCCATGGTCTCACCGCGAGGCGGACGGTACTCTACTGCCCATGGCCTTCGTCTTCCGGGGCGCCCGGCCCTTCGACGTCCACGTGGAGGGATCGAAGATCGTCGCCCGCGCCGAGGACGCCCGCGTCCTCGACTGCCGCGGCCTCGCCGTCGCGCCCGGCTTCATCGACGCGCACAGCCACTCCGACCTCCGCGTCCTCGCCGAGCCCGCGCTCCCCATGAAGGTGCGCCAGGGGATCACGACCGAGGTCTTCGGGCAGGACGGACTGTCCGTCGCGCCCGTGATCGCGAAGGACGTCGCCGCGCGGCGCCGCCAGCTCGCGGGGCTCGACGGCGATCCGCTCCCGCAGTGGCCGTGGACCGGCGTCGGCGAGTATCTCGATGCGGTGCGGAAGGCGAAGCCCGCCGTGGACGTCGCGTACCTCATCCCTCACGGCGCGGTCCGCCAGTGCGCGATGGGAATGGACGACCGCGCGCCGACGCCTGCGGAGTTGCGCGAGATGGAGCGCCTCACCCGGACCGGAATGGAGGAGGGCGCGGTCGGGATGTCGACGGGACTCATCTATCCCCCCTGTTGCTACGCGAAGACCGACGAGCTGATCGCGCTCGCGCGCGTCGTCGCGAAGTTCGACGGCGTGTTCGTCGCGCACATCCGCAACGAAGGGGACTTCATCGTTCCGGCGCTCGAGGAACTGATCCGCGTCGGCCGCGAATCGGGGTGCCGCATCCACGTCTCGCACCTCAAGATCGCCGGCCGCGACAACTGGCCGAAGCTCGAACAGGTCCTGCGGCTGCTCGAAGGGGCGCGCAAGGACGTCGAGATCTCCGCCGATCAGTATCCGTACGTCGCGGGCAGCACGATGATGGGCGCGATCCTGCCGCCGTGGGCACACTCCGGCGGCCCCGACGCGGCCGTGCGGCGCCTGTCCGATCCGGTGGAGCGGGCGAGAATGCGCGAACAGATCCTCGATCCGCGTCCGGCCGAGTGGGACAACTTCTGGCGCTGGTCGGGCGCCGAGGGGATCGTGATCTCCGACATCGCAAGCGGCAACCACCCCGGACTTCTCGGCCGCACCCTCGCGCAGGCCGCGGGCAAGCGGGAACCGCTCGACTTCGCGCTCGACCTCCTGCGCGACGAGAAGCTCGGCGTCTCGATGGTCTCGTTCAGCCAGTGCGAGGAGGTCGTCGAGGCGTTCCTCCGGCTGCCGTACGTCGGCGTCTGCACGGACGGCCTCCTCGGCGGGCGGCCTCATCCGCGCGCGTACGGGACGTATCCGCGCATCCTCGGGCGCTACGTGCGTGACCGCAAAGTGCTGTCGCTGGAGGCGGCCCTTTGCAAGATGAGTGCCGTCTCCGCGCGCGCGTATCGGCTCAAGGGCATGGGCGCCGTCGAGCCCGGCGCCCGCGCGAACCTCGTCGCCTTCGATCCCGAGCGCGTAACCGACCTCGCCACGTTCGAGAACCCGTGTCAGTTCCCCGAAGGGATCGTCTACGTCATGCATGGGGGCGAGCTGGTCTATGACGCAACCGCTTCGGCTTGATCTCAACTGGATTCCGCTCTCGGGACCGGACACCGACGTCATCTGCCTGCTGCGGTATCGTCTGGGAGACGGGCTGGTGCTCGGCGTCCCCGAGAGCTGCGACGAGACGGTGCCGTGGTCGGAGGTGCGCTCGGCCGTCGTCGACCTCAAGAGCGGCGAGGTGCGCGTCGAGTTCACGCCGGCCGCGCTCAAGAAGCGCCACTGGCTGCGCGATCAGAAGGTCTGCTCGGGCACATGGCTTGATCGCGCGGAGATGAAGCGGCCGCCCGAGGAGCCATGAAGATCGTCTTCCGAATCCATGCTCTCCAGCGCATGGCCCTGCGACGGATCTCCGCGGAGGAGATTCGCACGGTGATCTCCACAGGGGAGACGATCGAGGACTACCCGGACGACCGGCCGTACCCGAGCCGCCTCTTGCTGGGCTTCGTCGCAGGACGCGCCTTGCATGTGGTGACCGCGTATAATGCGGTTGCGGACGAGACCATCGTCATCACGGCCTATGATCCCGATCCGCAACACTGGGAGCCCGATTTCCGCAGGAGGCGACCATGACGTGCGTCATCTGCAAGCTGGCCGACACGGTCCCGGGAAGCACCACGGTGACGCTGGAGCGGGACCCTCTCACGCTCGTCGTCAAGGGAGTCCCCGCCCGGGTGTGCGCGAACTGCGGAGAGGCGTACGTGGACGAGGACGTGGCCGCACGTCTCCTCCGCCTCGCGGAGGACACGGCGAAGTCCGGAGCGCAGGTGGAGATCCGGCAGTACGTCGCGGCATGACATGAGCGAGCCCGTCCCCTTCCGCGTCAACGGCAAGTCGCGCACGGTGAAGTGCGCGCCGGACGCGTCTCTCCTCGACGTCCTCCGCGACACGCTCGGCATCACGTCGCCGAAAAACGGCTGCGCGCCGCAAGCCCAGTGCGGCTGCTGCTGCATCCTCGTCGACGGAGCCCCCAAGCTCGCCTGCGCCGTGGCGATCAAGCGCGTCGCGGGCAAGGAGGTCACGACCCTCGAGGGCATCCCCGGCCGCGAGCGCGAGATCCTCGCTCGCGCCTTCGTCTCGCACGGGGCGCTCCAGTGCGGCTTCTGCATCCCCGGCATCGTGATGCGGAGCAAGGCGATCCTCGACAAGAACGCGCGGGCGTCGCGCGACGAGATCGCGAAGTCCCTCGACGTCCATCTCTGCCGTTGCACCGGCTACACGAAGATCCTCCAGGCCATCCAAACGGCCGGCACGGTTTGGAAGAACGGCACGCTTCCCCAACCGGCCGAAGAGTGCCGGGTCGGGCGGCGCTTCGCGAAGGTCGAGGGCGGCGCACTCGCGCTCGGCGAGCGCGCCTACATCGACGACATGAAGCTCCCCGGGATGCTGTTCGGCGCCGTCCTGCTGTCGGAGCATCCGCGCGCGAAGCTCCTCGAAGTCGACATCGCGCCCGCACGGAAGATCGAAGGCGTCGTGGACGTCGCCACCTGGCGCGCCGTCCCCGGCGAGCGCTACCAGGGACTTATCTACAAGGACTGGCCGATCTTCGTGCGCGAGGGCGAGGAGACCCGCTGCGTCGGCGACGTGATCGCGGTCGTCGCGGGCGAGACGCGCGAGGCCGCGCGCCAGGGAGCCGCCGCGGTCCGCGTGCAGTATGACGTCCTCCCCCCCGTGACCGATCCCGAGGATCCGAAGGCGAAGCTGCTCTCAAAGTCCGTCGTGCGCCGGGGCGACGTGGACGCCGCGCTCGCGAAGTCCAAGCACGTCGTCACGGCGGCGTTCCGTACGCAGCGGATCGAGCACGCGTTCCTCGAGCCCGAGAGCTGCCTCGCCGTCCCCGAGGGCGACACGATCCTGGTCTACAGCCAGGGACAGGGGATCTACGACGACCGGCGGCAGATCGCCGACGTCCTGCGGATGCCGGAGGAGAAGGTCCGCGTGGTCCTCGTCTCCGCGGGCGGCGCGTTCGGCGGCAAGGAGGACCTGAGCATCCAGGCGCAGACCGCGCTCCTCGCGCACCGCACGGGGCGGCCCGTGAAGCTGACCCTCACGCGCGAGGAGAGCATGCGGCTGCATCCGAAGCGCCACCCGATCCGCATGACGTACACCGTCGGTTGCG
>JACPRC010000122.1 GCA_016190175.1 Planctomycetota bacterium | reverse complement strand
GAGTCGCCCGTAAATAGTCCATTCCTTGAGGGCGACTCACCCTCCGAAGCCGGCCCCAAACGAATGGCGAAGGAGGGTGACGGAAGCTCATGCTCTGTAGAACGTTACGGCGTCATCCTCCCTCGCTCGCTGCGCGAGCTTCGGAGGATGAGTCCGCCGCAAGGAAAAGACCATTATTACGGCGGACTCATGCCTGAGCTGTGCGACCGAAAGAACAGAGAACAAAGAACAGAGAAGAGAGAGGGCGGGGGAAGGATCCCCCCGCCTTCGCCGAGCCTCCCTCCTTCGCTGCCGCTCCGGCGGGCAAGCCGCACCCCCTCCCTTCTTGCCGCTACGCGGATAGGAGGGGGCTCGGGGGAGACTTCCCCCGCCTGCGCGGCCGTAGCCACGGCCGCTTCGGCGTGGCGAAGGCCCGGCCCTTTGTTCTTCGTTCTTCGTTCTTCGTTCTTTCCAGGGGCGACGCATGCCTAAGCGATTCGCCTTCCGTCTCGATCGCCTCCTCCAGCTCCGCCGGATGCGTGAGGAGCTGAAGAAGAGGGAGCTGGCGGCCGCGAACCGCGCCGTGGCGCGGCAGCAACAGGAGATCCTCCAACTGTTCGTGGACGAGGAGGAGACGAAGACCGAGTTGCGGGGCCTCAAGACGCGGACGCTCGACCTCGTCGCGATCCGGCTCCGGGAGCACTACCTGAACGTGCTGAACCGCAGGATCGGGGAGGCGTACCGCGGGCTCCAGGACCTTCAGTCGAAGGTCGCGGAGAAACGAAAGGAACTGGTGGAGGCCATGCAGGGAGTCCGCGTTCTCGAGCGGCTCCGCGAGCGGAAGCGCGCCGAGTACGACCTCGAGGTCTCGCGCGAAGAGCAGAAGTTCCTCGACGAAGTCGGTTCCCGCATGACCCGGGAGGAGGCGTCGTGAGTCACTTCATCTCGCAGATGTGGAAGCTGGCGCAGATCGTGTGCGTCGCGATCGTCGTCCTCGTCGGGCTGCTCGCGATCTGGCTCGCGTGGACGGGCTCGATCTCCCGCGAGCGCCTCCGCGGAGCGTACGGCGCCCTCCAGGGCCGCAGGAGCGAGCCGCCGGGCGCCGTGCGTCCCGCCGAGGAGGAGGAGTGGCGCCGCATCGAGGAGACGCGCTCGCGCATGGACACGACTCACCTCAAGCGCGAGGTCGAGTGGCACAAGCTCCACGACATGACCGAGGTCGAGCTGGCCCGGCTGGAGAGCGAACGAAAGAAGATCGAGGAGGCCCGCGCCGAGATGGAGAAGGAGAAGGCCGCGCTGAAGAAGGAACGGCTGGACCTCGACGCGAGAAAAACCTCTCAAGCCCAGGAGGCGAATCTGCCGATCTATGAAGAGATGAAGGGACAAGATCTCGCGGCGTTGATGACGGGTTGGGACGACAAGGAAATCGTCCAGACGCTGCGACTCCTGTCCCCGGAGAAGGCGGCCCAGGTGCTGCGGTCGATGTCGGACGCCGCGAGTCCGTACCGCCAGCGCCCGCCGACTCCGCCCGCGGGTTTCAAGACGAGATACGAGCTCATCGCGGATGCGATGAGACAGTGAGAAGCCGTCAGCCGTTGGCACGAGTTGTCGAGCCGGTGTCCAGGGGGCCAAGGGCTGAAGGCTAAGGGGCCAAGGGTTACCGGAGAGGGGTCGTAGAAGCCCGCAGGATGCGGGCCGGACGACCCCGCCAGGGACGGTAGGGTCCTCGACACGGAGTGGGCGCCCGCCATACTGCTGGGCGGGCGCCGTCGCCTGCGGCGACCGCGCCGCGGAGCGGCGCGGCCCCGAGTCGAGGAAACCAAATCGCTCTTTGAGATCACACCCGAAAGGGGGTGAGTCCCGTGGTCCATCCGGTCAGACCATTCTCGGGACCGTCGGAGGGCCGTCCGCCCTCCACTTCGCACCCCGGCCTCCCCGGCACCCAGGGGAATCCGGCGTTTTCCACCCTCCTGGCCAACCTCGCCGAACTTCTCCAGGGACTCTTCGTCGCTCCCTCGGATCCCGCCCGGATCGCGGAGATCCCGAAGGACTTCGCCGCACGGGCTTCCGAGAAGACGGCGGAGAAGGCGGAGGAGACGTCGCGGGAGCGCGCGGAGGAGACGCCTCCGCCCCGCTCCGAGGGCGACGAGGCTCCGCACGTCCGCACCGAGGAGGCGGTCGAGGAGGCCGCCTCCTCGGCCCCGATCGCGGTCGAGACTCCGGCGGCCCGGGAGACGCCGCCGCCGGCTCCGGTCGCGCCCGAACCGGCCCCTCCCGAGGCCGCACCTCCGCCGCGCCAGGAAGCGATGGTGGTCGAGGAGACGGCGCCGCCATCCCTGCGCGCGCGGACGGTCGAGACGCGCCCGCCGGCCGATGTCGCGCCTCCCGCCGGGGAGTCGGGCCCCGCCGCCGAGGCGCCTCCGCCGCGTCCCGTGCCTCCGGCGCCGCCTGCCCCGCCTCCGGCCGCGCCCGAGACGGATCCGGGCCTGCGCGACCCGCGTGTCTCGGTCCGCATCGAGCTCGCCCATACGTGCGGCGAGATTCCGCCTCCGCCTTCCGCGCCCGCCGGCGCGGTCGAGGCGCCCGCGGCTCCTCCCGCGATCCGGCTCGACGGGATGGTCACCCAGATCGCCGCCGTCGCCTCGGAGGCGCGTCCGGAAGGCGTTCCGGCGCGCGCGGACGGCGAGGGACGCGCCCTGCCCGGAGCGGCAGGCCGCGACGCGGCGGGCCTCGCGACCGCGGCCCGCGCCTCCCGCGGCGAAGCGGCGCCGCCCGACACGGACCGCGTCGAGTTCATCGAGCGTCTGATGAAGGCCGCCCGGATGACGATGCTCAAAGGCCAGTCGCGGCTCAAGTTCGTGCTGAACCCGCCGAACCTCGGGAGCCTCAAGGTGGATCTCTCGGTGCGCGAACACGTGCTCCGGGGGACGCTGCGGACGGAGACGGCCGCCGCGCGCGACCTCATCGTCTCGCACTTGCAGTCGCTCCGGGACCAGCTTGAGCAGCAGGGCATCCACGTCGGGGCGCTCGACGTCGGCGTCGACCAGCCCTCCGCGCACGCCGGCCGGCAGGGGCCGGAGCGCGCGCCCTCGGGCTCGGGCCCGGCCGCGCCCGACCTGCACGAATGTGTTCCCGCCGGGGAGCGGATGCGCTCCTCGCGGATCCAGATCATCGACGTGATGGCATAGGAGAGGACCATGGTAGGCACCATCGGCGGCGCGACCACGACCTCGGCGACCCAGGGCGCGTCGAACCGCGCCTCCGTCTCGCGCGAGCAGTTCCTGAAGATCCTCGTGACGGAACTCTCGAGCCAGAACCCGATGGACCCGATCGACAACACCCAGTTCCTGAACCAGCTCGTCGGGCTCCAGTCGCTGGAGCAGACCGCGGCGCTGACCGACAGCCTGCGGACGTTCGAGCAGTTCATGCAGATGTCCTCGGCCTCCTCGCTCATCGGCAAGAAGGTCAAGGGCGTCAACGCGGCGGGCCAGTCCGTCGAGGGCAAGGTCTCCAAGGTGGTCCTGGACAAGGGTCAGATCGAACTCCTCGTCGGCGACAAGAAGCTGCCGATGTCGGGGATACAGGAGATCCTCCCGGACGCGCCGTAGGCGGCGCCGGGAGACGAAGCGAAGGAGGACGTCATGGCACTCGTGCGCGCGCTCAACTCGGCCATCGGCGGGCTGCGCTCCCAGCAGTTCCGCATCGACACGATCGGCGACAACCTCGCGAACTCCACCACGGCGGGATTCAAGACGGCGCGCGTGGAGTTCGAGACGATGCTGGCGCAGAACCTCTCGTTCGGCTCCGCGCCTCAGGGGTTCCTCGGCGGCATCGACCCGATGCAGATCGGCCTCGGCGTCCGCGTGGCCTCCACGACGCGCGACTTCGGACAGGGCGAGCTGGAGGTCACCGGCCGCACGACCGACCTCGGGATCGACGGCGACGGGTTCTTCATCCTCAAGGACGAGGCGGGGGGCGTCACGTACTCCCGCGACGGGTCGTTCACGATCAACCCGCAGAACCTGCTGCACAACCCCTCGAACGGGTTCATCGTGCAGGGGATCCAGGCGGACTTCACGACCTTCACGGTCGCCTCGGGTGCGCCGGTGCAGAACCTCTCGATCCCCGTGGGGACCCTCACGGTCGCCGTGGCGACGCAGAACGCGACCTACGACGGGAACCTGAGGGGGGACGGGACCCAGGCGCTCATGGGGACGGTGCTGGAGACGCAGACCCTCCTGGACAATTCGCTCGGCTTCACGCCGGCGACGGCGGCGACGCTCCTGGAGAACCTCTCGCGAGACACGGGCGCGGGCTTCATCGACCTGGCGCTGGACACGGGCGACGTGGTCACGGTCAACGCCGTCAAGGGCGGCCGCTCGCTCGGGCAGAAGCGCTTCTCCGTCGGCACGGCGCTGCCGACGGGGTTCGACGGCTTCGGGACGACGCTCGGCGAATTCACGACGTTCCTCCAGCGCGTGCTCGGGATCAACGATACGGGCACGAACTACGGCGCGATGCGGGACAACGACACGAACCCGAACACGGCGGGGATCACGTTCGCGGCCGGTTCTTTCCCCAGTGCGACGGAGGTCCAGGTTACGGGTGTCGATTTCGCGGCGGAGGGCGTGCAGGCGGGCGACATCCTGCGCTTCAACACCGGGCCGGGCGCGGGGCAGATCGGGACGGTGACGGGCTTGGCGACGTCGGGCCTGGGGCCGCCCTTTGCGGCCAACGACACGATCGTCCTAGCGGCGCCCTTCTCCACCGGGTCGCCCGCGCCGGCGGCGGGGGACCAGTTCTCCGTCCACGAGAAGGCCGACGTGACGGTGAACCCGACCGCGGTGGCCCTCCCCTTCACCCTGAACCCCGGGCTCACGCCGGGCCGGATGCGGATCGCGGGCAACGTCGGCGTCTCCAACGCGATCACGACGCTGGAGATCGCCAATTCCACGGACAACGTCACGTTCTCGCCCTTCTCGCAGATCGACGCGGCGACCGGCGAGAGCATCATCACGAACGCGACCTACTACGACAGCCTCGGCGCACCCCACCTGGTCGAACTGACCTGGGTCCTCGAGACCAAGGGCGGGGTGGACGCCGTGACCGGGAGCGTCGGCAACACCTTCCGCTTTTTCGGCGAGGCGGGCGACTCGAAGTTCGTCGCCGGGACTTCGATCCTCGGGACCGACCGCGTCGTGGGGACGGGGACCGTGACCTTCTCGACCGCGGGGCAGTTCCTCTCGACGAGTCCGATCCCGTCGGTGAGCCTGAGCATCCCGAACACGGGCGCGGCGACGCCGCTCTCGGTGAACTTCGACCTGGCCGGGCTCACGGGGTTCGCCTCCCAGAACTCCAACGTCTTCCTGACCGAGCAGGACGGGTTCGCGATGGGGACGCTCAAGGACTTCTCCGTCGGGGTCGACGGGAAGATCACGGGGATGTTCGACAACGGGCTGACTCGGACGATCGGCCAGGTCATGCTCGCGCGGTTCGCGAATCCGAACGGCCTTTCGCTCGTGGGCCAGAACAACTACGACGTCGCCGCAAACTCCGGCACGGCCATCGTCGGGCAGCCCGGCCAGATCAGCCTCGGATCGATCCTGAGCGGCACGCTGGAGGCGTCGAACGTGGACTTCGCGAAGGAGTTCACGAACCTGATCGTCAGCCAGCGCGCCTTCCAGGCGAACGCGCGGGTGATCACGACGGCGGACCGGCTGCTGGAGGAACTCGTCGGACTGCGATAGGCCGCTGCCGGCGGAATCCCGTACGCGCCTCCCCCGCGGCATGCCGAGAACACCTGTGGGGCCTGCGTCTCATTTTCTCCGGCCGGCGTGGTATAATGAATGGGTCGATATGATCAAGGTGACGCGGCTGAACGGGAAGGAGTTCGTGATCAACGCCGAACTCATCCAGTTCCTCGAGGAGACCCCGGACACGGTCATCACCCTGCTGAACCACGAGAAGGTGGTCGTCAAGGAGTCGGTGGACGAAGTCATCCGCAGGGTGATCGACTACGCGCGGGGGATCCGGTGCTTCCCCACGTAACCGCGGCCGCGGCGCCTGGCGGGGAGAACGCGCCTTGATCGACATCGCGACGCTCGTCGGCATCGTGGGGGGCCTCGCCCTCATCGCGGCGGGCATCCTGATCACGCCGGGCTCGAGCGTCGGCCTCTTCTTCGATCCGGCGTCCCTCATGATCACCGTCGGGGGCGCGAACCACCGCGTCGAGGTCGTTCTGACGAACGAGGAAGTGAGGAGAAAGTAATGCCGCCTGCCGCCGATCCCCGCACCGAGGCCGCGGCCCCTCCCGCGACCCCTCCCCCCGCGCCCATGTTCTCCCCGGTGGGCATCGTGGTCGTCTTCCTGCTCCTGGTGATCGAGGGCGTCGTCGTCTTCATGGTCGCCCGATACCTCGGCCAGTCGAAGGGCGCCGAGGTGTCGTCGGACAAGAAGTACCGGGAAGTGGACCTCGGCACGATCGCGCGTGAACTGCCGGTCGGCGATGAAGCCACGCGGCTCACCGAGACCTTCTCGATCCAGCCGGTGCTCGTCCTCAATACGCAGTTCGACGACATGGACCAGGTCAAGGCCGAGGTCGAGCTCAAGAAGAACCTCCTCAAGAGCCGGGTGAACGAGATCGTCCTCCAGAAGCCGAAGAAGTACTTCTACGAGCAGGGCGTGCTCGACGACCTCGGCCGCACCCTGAAGCACGAGCTGAACCTGCTGCTCAAGTCGAAGGATGGACACGAGCCGATCGAGAAGGTAATCTTCCCGCAGGCGCGCTTGCCGGTCCAACAGTGATGGCAGAAGAACCTCCGCGTCCAGCTCCGCCGGGCGGCGGCGACGACGTCGAAGAGCTGATGAAGATGCTGGGGGTGGACCCCGCGAAGGCGGGGACTCCTCCCCCGCCGCCCGCTCCGGCCGCGTCGGCTCCCGCTTCCCCGCCGCCCGCCGCCGGGGAGGAGATCCACCGGATGATGAAGGATCTCCAGGCCGCGGGCAAGCTCCCCGCGCCCCCCTCGGAGGCGAAGCGGCCCGAGTTCGAGTCGTTCGCGCCCTCGCAGGGCAAGACCGAGGCGAGCATCGACCTCCTCCGCGACGTGAGTCTCCACGCGAAGGTCGAGCTCGGCCGCACGCGCATGCTCGTGCAGGACATCCTCAAACTCTCGCCGGGATCCGTCGTCGAGCTGGACCGCCTCACGGGCGACCCGCTCGACGTCTACGTGAACGACCGGCTCGTCGCGCGCGGCGAGGTGCTCGTCATCAACGAGAACTTCGCGATCCGCATCACGGAGGTCGTCGCCCCCGGGCGCGCGGGGGAGAAGTAGCCGCGGAGGCCGCCATGCTGGGCTTCCTCCTGGGAGCCCTCGCGCAGGTCCATGTCGCGGGAAAGGACATGGACGTCTTCGGAGAGCGCGGACCCGCCGAGAAAGCGGCGCGCGAAACCGACGCGGCGGGCGCGCGCTTCCGCGAGATCTTCGGCGCGGCCCCCCGGCGCGGCGCCGTCATCCTCACGCGCGAAGGGCGTCCGGTGCCGGACCGCGACAAGGACCGCGCGTACTTCGCGCACGGGGCGAAGTGGATCTGGCGATGGGAGGCGGGGCGCGGCGCGGAGCCGGACACGACGATGGCCCACGAGCTGGGCCATCTCTGGCTCCTCTTCTGGGCGGACGGTCCGGAGCCGAAGACGCGCCAGTACGGGAGCACGCTGCCGGACTGGATCGACGAGGGATTCGCGAGCCTGATGGAGGGCGAGACCGCGCGGCGGCTCTATTCCGGCGCGGCGAAAAGGCTCGTGCGCGACGGCACGCGCCTCCCGCTCGCGGATCTCCTCGGCTGCATCCACCCCGACAGCCGCGAGAAGACGGACCGGCCGAAGGCGAAGGACCGGCTCGTCTTCTACACGCAGAGCTGGAGCGTGGTCGCGTTCCTCGAGGACCGCTACGGCGCCGCCGCGCTGCGGCACCTGCTCGAGAAGATCAGGTCCGGCAAGCGGGTCGAAGACGCGCTGGGGGAGAAGGGGCTGCCGAAGACGCTCGGCGATCTCGACGCCGAGTGGGAGGCGTGGGCGGCGCGCTGAAGCGGCGCGCCCCGCCGGACGGCGCCGATTCCGACACCGGGGGTCTTCTCGGCGAACGCGGGTCCGATCTTGAGCGAAAAAAGATTTGCTTTTGATACTTTACAAGTTATAACTTATATACGGAGGCCGGCCGCCTCCGAGGGAGAGAGGGGGGAAGATGGGACTGTGGGTCGCGCTGCTCGTCTGGGGCTCCCAGGATCCGCGCCTGCCCCTGCCGCCGCAGACCGACGTCACCGTCCCGCTCGAGATCCCGGCGACCGAGAAGGCGGCGGAGGCGCGCCCGCTCGCGATGCCCCCGGCGCCGGCCCGAAGGCTCTCGGACCGGCCCGAGGCCGCGGGCCCGAGCCTCGGCGGGTTCCTCTTCTGGTCCTGTGCGGTCATCGCGCTCCTCGTCGGTGCCTTCCTCCTCTTCAAGCGGTTCGCCCGCGGGTCGCGGCTCTTCCGCGCGAACGCGGCCGTCGACGTCCTCGCGCGCCGGTCCCTCGCGCCGAGACAGGAGATCCTCCTCGTCGCCGTCGGGGGGCGGGTCCTGATCCTCGGCTCGACCCGGGAGCGCGTCTCCACCCTCGGGGAGATCGCGGATCCGGACGAGGTCGCCCGGCTCCGGACGCGGCTGGCCGGCGCCTCCGACGAGACCGCGGCGAAGGCGTTCGGGGAGACGCTGAAGAGCGGCATCAGGGACTACGAGAAGTCGGCGGATCCGGACCGCGGTCCCCGCCTGGACGGCGTCTTCGAGGAGCTCGCGACGCTCAAGAAGACGGTCCAGGCGTGGCGGGCCTGATCCCCGCCGCAGCGGAGAGAGGAAAATGGGGAAGAAGTGGGGGCGCCTCGCGCTCGTGTGTCTCGTGCTGCTCGCCTTCTCGGGCGGCGCCGCGGCGCAGGACTCCTCCCCGAAACCCGTCCTCGATCCGCACAAGATCGTCCAGGACGCCAAGAAGCCCGAGAAGGTCACGACGACGATCGAGATCGTCGTCCTCCTGACGATCCTCACGCTCGCGCCGTCGATCCTCGTCATGCTCACGAGCTTCACGCGCATCGTGATCGTGCTCTCGTTCGTGCGGCGGGCGCTGGCGACGCAGGAGCTGCCGCCGAACCAGGTGATCATCGGGCTCTCCCTCATCCTGACCTTCCTGGTCATGGCCCCGACCTTCCGCGCGATCAAGCGGGACGCGCTCGATCCCTACACCTCGGGCGACCGGGCGAAGCAGATCACGCAGAAGGAGGCCCTCCGCCGCGGTGTCGGCCACTTCCGGACCTTCATGTTCCGGCACGCCCGCGTGAAGGACATCCACCTCTTCATGACGATCACGGAGCAGCCGAAAAAGCCCGGGGGCTGGACGGAGGCCGACGTCCCGACCGAGACGCTCGTTCCGGCCTTCGTCATCAGCGAGCTCCGGCGCGCCTTCATCATGGGGTTCGCGCTCTTCCTTCCCTTCATGATCATCGACATGGTCGTGGCGGCGACGCTGATCTCGATGGGCATGCTCGTCCTGCCGCCGATCCTGATCTCGCTGCCGTTCAAGATCCTGCTCTTCATCCTCGTGGACGGGTGGCATCTCGTCGTAGGGTCGCTGGTGCAGAGCTTCTACTGAGCATGGACCCCTCGGACATCGATCTGGCCGTCGACCTCGGGCGCCAGGCGCTCTGGGTCGCCGTGAAGGTGGCGTTCGCGCCGCTCGTGATCGGCCTGGTCGTGGGCGTCGTCATCTCCATCTTCCAGGCGGCGACGCAGGTGCAGGAGCAGACGCTCACCTTCATCCCCAAGATGGCCGCGGTCGTGCTCACGCTCTTCCTCCTGATGCCGTGGTTGCTGGGCGTCCTGACGGACTACACGGAGGAGATCTTGCGGCTGTGGACGGAGTGGCGCTGATGGTTTACCCCGCTAGCCCGGCTTATTCACGAAGGTTCTCGGCCGCAGGCCGAGAACTCGTGAATAAGCCGCCCGCGGTGCCACCTTGACGGCAATAGTACGCCGCGGGCCGCGCGTCGCGCGAGACACGGAGTGTCG
>JACPRC010000118.1 GCA_016190175.1 Planctomycetota bacterium | reverse complement strand
CTTCGGAGGGTTTCGGCGCTGTTCAAGAGAAGCCTCGCCCCTTGGGGCGGGGAGCCTCACTTGCTGCGCGGACGGATCCGCAAGGCCTTCGAAACCCCGAACTCCTTGTTCCATGCATACTGATAACGCCCCGCGGAGATGTCCCGCCACTGAAGTCTTCCTTACTTCGCTGTAAGGCGCTTCCGGACGGCGGCCGCAGGGCTTACACTAGGCGCGGATGAAGATCCTGATCATCGAGGATGAGAAGAAGGTGGCCGGCGCCCTCCGGCGCGGGCTGGAAACCGATCGCTACGAGGTCCGGGTCGCGGCCACCGGCGAGGACGGGTTTTTCCTCGTGACGAACGAGACGTTCGATCTCGTGATCCTCGACCTCATGCTTCCGAAGCGGGACGGCATCGAGATTCTCGCCGCGCTCCGGAAACGCGGCCTGCAGACGCCGGTGCTGATCCTGACGGCGAAGGACACGGTGGAGGATCGGGTCGTGGGACTGGATGCCGGCGCCGACGATTACCTGGTCAAACCGTTCGCATTCCCGGAGCTCATCGCCCGCATTCGAGCCCTCCTTCGAAGAGGGCGGACGGACCAGGTCCTGAGACTCCGGGTGAACGATCTCGAAATGGATCTCGTCACGCATCGCGTGACGCGGGCCGGACGAGAGGTGGAGCTCACGGGAAAGGAGTTCGAACTTCTCGAGTATCTCCTGCGGCATCAGGGGCAGACGATCTCCCGCGAGATGCTGGCCCAGGGCGTCTGGCAGGCGACCGCGCGGGCGACTCCGTTGGACAACGTCATCGACGTCACGGTCGCCCGTCTGCGCAGGAAGATCGACGATCCGTTCGATCGCAGGCTGCTGAAGACCATCCGCGGAGTCGGGTTCCTCCTCGGCGAGGCGGCTCGATGAGCGTACGGACTCGACTTGCGTTATGGCATGCGGGGATCCTGGCCCTTCTTGTCCTTGGGTTCGCCGCGGCGACGTATCTGGTTCTCCGCGCCAAGCTCTATGGGCAGATCGAGCGGCAATTGACCACGGATCTGGAACTCGTCGACAAGGCGTATCCCGGCGGGGCGTACGAGATCGCCGAGCTCGACGAGCACGGCGCAATCGCCTTGTTCAAGGTGACCGGAGACCCTTCCTTCCAGAGCCATGGCTGGGGTCGATCGGGATTGGACAGGGCTCTGACGGGCGGAGATCGACGGTGGACATGGGTGTCGGAAGACGGCCATGAATACCGTTTCGCCCGGCAGCGGAAGGATCGGTGCGAAGTCGTCGTGGCTCAGGACACGACGCACGCGAGAGGAACGCTGAAGAGCCTCTTCCTGGTGCTGGCGCTGGGGCTGCCGTTCGCGCTGCTGGGCGCGGTCGGGGGTGGGTACGTCCTTGCCGGGCGTCTTCTCGGACCCGTGGGCTCGATGGCGGCCCGGGCGGCGCGGATTACCGCGGAGTCGCTCTCGGAGCGCCTCCCCGTCGAGAATCCCAGGGACGAGTTCGGGCGACTGGCGACCGCATTCAACGAAGTCCTGGCGCGGCTGCACGATTCCTTCGAACGGCTCCGGCGGTTCACGGCCGACGCCTCGCACGAGCTGCGCACCCCTCTCACCGCTCTCAGGAGCGTCGGGGAAGTGGCGTTGCAGGGCTCCCTCGATCCCGCCGCATATCGCGACGTCATCGGCAGCATGCTGGAAGAGGTGGACCGGCTGGCCCGGCTCGTCGACAGTCTGCTCACGCTCACGAGAGGGGAATCCGGGCGGATCAAGAGCGCGGCGCAGCGTGTGGATCTCGGGGAGCTGTCCTCCACCGTCGCGGATTGTCTTCGAGTCCTGGCCGAGGAGAAGGATCAGACGCTTTCGGTCGAAATCGAGAAGGCCGTTTTCGCCGAGGCGGATCCGGCGATCCTCCGGCAGGCCGTCACGAATCTCCTCGACAACGCGATCAAGTACACGCCTTCCAAGGGTCGAGTCCTTGTGAGGGCGAGGAACCGCGGCTCTCAAGAGGCGGTGATCGAAGTCATCGATTCCGGCCCCGGAATCGCGCCGCAGCATCGCGAGAGGGTGTTTGATCGCTTCTACAGGATCGACCGCGGGAGAGACCGGGAGGCGGGAGGCGTAGGTCTTGGACTGGCGATCGCGCGATGGGCCGTGGAGATGAACCGGGGGCGGATCGAGCTGGAAACCGAGGAAGGCGGGGGAAGCACGTTTCGAATCGTGGTCCCCCGCCCGGCCTGATCCGCTCCCCCGTCGCGGTGCGGCCGCGCCGTTCCCCATTCCTTGGACCGCGCCTTGCGACCGCCTATAATGTCCCCCGTGCCCATCCTCGCCGTCCGCGCCGAAGGCCGCGAGGAGCGGTTCGCCCTCAAGCCCGGCGTCTTCACCGTCGGACGCGCCCTCGAGTGCGAGGTCCGCATCCGCGACCTGAAGTCCTCGCGCCGCCACTGCCGCATTACCATCGACGGAAAGGGCGCGCACGTCGTCGACCTCGGCAGCGGCAACGGCACGCGCCTCAACGGGAACCCCCTCGATCGCGAGGAACCCCTGCGCAACGGCGACTGCATCGAGATCGGGACCACGACGCTCCTCTTCGTCGCGGGCGCGGAGGACACGGCGACGCGCTTTCCCGGCGTGGGGGAGGTGACCTCCGCGGAGAAAAGCGCGGCGCTCAAGGCGACGAGCCGGCTCCCGACCTCCAAGTCGCGGCGCTATGTCGAAGAGGCGGGCCGGCGCGGGGTCCCGCCGCTCGCGGTTTTCGTCGGCGTCACCGTCGCCCTCGGCGCGACCGTAGTCACGCTCGTCCTCCTCTTCCAGGGCCCGAGCAGGCTCCAACTGGATCGCGAGGAGGTCACGCGGCTCGTGACCGAGGCCGCGAAGGAGGCCCCGACGAACCCCGACGCCGCGATCGCGAAGTACCGGCACGCGCTCGCGCTGTGCGAGAAGCACCGCGAACTCGGGACGACCGCGGCGTCCATCCGGGCTTCGATCTCGGATATCGAGGGCACCAGAACCCGCAAGAACCAGGCGGCGGAGGAATGGCGCCGCGCGAGGGAGCGCCTGCCCGGCGTCCTGGCGAGCACGGACCGCGCGGCGATCAAGGAGTTCCTGGACGACCTGCAGCGGATGCTGGAATCCCACCGGGCTCTCGGCGTCCCGTGGACGGGGGAGCTGGAGAAGGCGATCGAGCGGGTGGACGAGCGCCGGAGGAAGATCGGCGACGATATCGACCCCATCCCTTTCTCGAAGGCGAAATCGAAGATCGTCCGCGACTTCACGCTCGACGACCCCGCGAGCGCCGACTACGCGGGCGCGCTCAAGGCGTGGGATGCGTACATCGAGAAGCTGATCGCCCTCCGGCTCTTCGACCCGGCCGTCCGCGACCAGGTGGCGGAGGCGAAGCGGGACGTCGCTCGCCGGGCCGCGGGCGCGTGGGACTCGCTCCGCAAGGAGATCGACGCCGCCGTCGCCGAGGGCCGGAAGGAGGAGGCGCTCGCGCGGCTCAAGCAGGCGCTCCCGCGCTTCGAGGGCTGCCGCATCACGGACGCCTCCGGCGCGGTGACGCGGGACGTTGAAAAAGAAATCCGGGATCGCATCGCCCATATGGGTGGTTGATGCATTTCCCCTTCCTTTAGCTTTGACTGCCCCGCCCGTTTCCCCTATAATACGTTTTTGATGGAGTGGGGCTCCGCCGGGATCTACATCGGGCTCGTCATCGCGATGGCGGTGGGGATGCTCGTCGCTTCACGGCTCCTGGGCCCCCGCAGGCCCCGCCCCGCGAAGGACGCCGCCTACGACTGCGGCGTCGAGCCCATCGGCAGCCCCCGCGAGCGCTTCTCCGTCCACTTCTACCTCGTCGCGATCCTCTTCATCCTCTTCGACATCGAAACCGTGTTCCTTATCCCGTGGGCGGTGCTGTACCGGAAGCTCGGGGTCCCCGGCCTCGTGGAGGTGGGGATCTTCGTCGCCGTCCTCGGCTTCGGCCTCCTCTACGTCCTCAAACGAAGGGCGCTGGAATGGGAGTAGAGAGCTGGCTCCCGGAGGGCGCGCTCACCACGCGGGTGGAAAGCGTGGTCGGTTGGGCCCGGAAGAACAGCCTGTGGCCGATGCCGTTCGGGACCGCCTGCTGCGCGATCGAGCTCATGTCCGTGCTCGCCTCGCGCTACGACATGGCGCGCTTCGGCGCCGAGGTGATCCGCTTCTCGCCGCGGCAGTCCGACCTCATGATGGTGTGCGGCCGCATCGCGATCAAGATGATGCCCGTGCTCCTGAGGATCTGGGAGCAGATGCCGGAGCCCAAGTGGTGCATCGCCATGGGCGCGTGCGCGTCGTGCGGCGGGGTCTTCGACACCTACGCCATGATCCAGGGGATCGACCGGTTCATCCCGGTCGACGTGTACGTCCCCGGCTGCCCGCCGCGCCCGGAGAGCGTCATCGACGCCCTCATCAAGATCCAGGAGATCGTGCAGAAGGAGAAGTTCTCGGCCCGCAATTGACCCTTGACGCGGCGCGGGTTCCGGCGCAGCCGGAACCGTCGCCTGCGGCGACGGCGCCTTTGGCGCCGCGTCTTGTCAAGGGCAGGCCCGGCGCCCGGATTGGGGAATCGTTTGGACCTCAAGGCCGTCATCGAGGAGCTGAAAAAGAAGTTCGCGGACCAAGTGCTCTCCACCGGCGAGCACGCGGGGCAGCCTTTTGCCCACGTCCGGCGCGACCGGATCGTGGACATCCTCCGGTGGCTCCGCGACGTCGCCGGGTTCGACCTGCTCGCCGACCTGTGCGGCGTGGACTACCTCAACCAGGGCATGCCCGAGCGCTTCTGCGTCGTCTACAACCTCACCTGCGTGAAGGAGAGCGTCCGGTTCCGCGTCAAGGCCTTCGTCCCGGAGACGGACGCGGTCATCGACAGCGTCGCGGCGCTGTGGAAGTCCGCCCCCTGGGCGGAGCGCGAGGCGTTCGACATGTACGGGATCCGGTTCCGCGGCCATCCGGACCTCAAGCGCATCCTCCTCCCCGAGGGCTACCGCGGATTCCCGCTGCGGAAGGACTATCCGCTCATCGGCGAGGGCGAGCGCCAGAACTTCCCGAGATACACGAGAGACGCGCATGGAACCTCTCACTAGGACGCCCCTCGAAGTCGAGGAGGAGACCACGGGCGACCTCGGCGCCCGCCACATGGTCGTCAACTTCGGGCCGCAGCATCCCGCGACGCACGGGACGCTCCGCAACATCATCGAGCTCGACGGCGAGAAGATCCTCAAGCTCGATTCGGAGATCGGGTTCCTCCACAGCGGCTTCGAGAAGATATCCGAGTACCGCAGCTACAACCAGTCCGTCGTCGTCTCGGACCGGATGAACTACCTCTCCCCGCTCAACAACAACATCGCGCTCGCGCAGGCGGTCGAGGAGATGATGGGGATCCAGGTGACCCCGCGGTGCGCCGCCATCCGCGTGGTCCTCGCGGAGCTGTCGCGGATCGCCGACCACATCATCGTCGTCGGCCTCCAGGGCATGGACCTCGGCGCCTTCTCGGTCATGCTCTGGACCTTCATCGAGCGCGAAAAGCTCTACGACATCTTCGAGAACGTGACGGGCGCGCGGCTCACGACGAGCTACACGCGGATCGGCGGCCTCATGCGCGACGTCCCCAAGGACTTCGAGGAGATGATCCGCGCCGTCATGGGGAGGCTGGAGTCCACGGTCCGCGAGGTCGAGTACATGCTCGACGAGAACCCGATCTTCGTGAACCGCACCCGGGGCGTCGGCGCGCTGTCCGCGCAGGAGTCGATCAGCTTCGGGCTCACCGGGCCGATCCTCCGCGCCGCGGGCGTCCCCTACGACATCCGGAAGGTCCGGCCTTATCTCGGATACGAGCAGTACGAGTTCGAGGTGCCGACCGAGAAGGAGGGCGACTGCTACGCCCGGTACCGCGTCCGCTGCCGGGAGATGATCCAGAGCCTGAAGATCATCGACCAGGCGCTGAAGAAGATGCCCTCCGGCCCCGTGGGCGTGAGCGACCCGCGGATCGTCATCCCCGTGAAGAACGAGGAGAACCGTCCCTCGGGCGGGATGGAGGGGCTGATCTACCACTTCAAGAACTTCATGCACGGCCACGGCGTGCGGCCGCCGAAGGGCGAGGTGTACGTCCCGACGGAGGCGCCGAACGGTGAACTGGGTTACTATTTGATCAGCGACGGGACGGAGCGGCCCTACCGGTGGCGCGTGCGCGGACCGAGCTTCTACAACTACCAGGCCTTCGCGCGGCTGTGCGAGGGCCATATGCTCAGCGACACGGTGGCGATCCTCTCGAGCCTGAACATCATCGCCGGCGAGTTGGACCGATGAACCCCGTCAGACCCCCCCGGTTCTTCGCGCGCGTCCTCCGGGACGCGACGGACGGCAGGTGACACGATGCCATCGAGTCGATCGGAGTCTGGCGGGGTGAACCGGGAATTCGGCGCCGAGACGCTGGTCGAGCTGGAGCGGATCTGCGCGCGCTATCCGAGGCGCGAGGCGGCGCTCCTCCCCGCCATGCGGCTCCTCGAACGCGAGTTCGGCTGCGTGGACGAACCGGGGATGATCCTCGTCGCGAAGCTCCTCGGCGTCTCGCCGGCGCACGCGTACGGCGTCCTCACGTTCTACACGCACTTCCGCCGCTCCTCCGACGCGAAGGTCCTGCTGCAGGTTTGCTCCACCCTCCCGTGCGCGCTCAAGGGGTCGGAGAGCCTCTACGACCACCTCAAGAAGATCACGGCCGGCGAGCCGGCGATCACCCTGAAGAAGGTCGAGTGCCTCGCGAACTGCGACCGCGCGCCGTGCCTCCAGGTCAACGAGGAGTACATCGACAACGCCACCCCCGAGATGTGCGACCAGTTGGTCGCGCAGATCCGCGCGGGGCGCTGGACGCCGCCGGGCCAGATCTACTCCGTCCCGCCGAACACGCACCAGCCGGTCCTGCTCCGCCACGTCCTCGAGGCCGGCTCGGAGACGATGGAGCACTACCTCGCGCGCGGCGGCTACAAGACGGCCGAGGAGATCGTGAAATCCGGGCGCAATCCGGACGAGGTCGTCGAGACCGTCTTCAAGTCGGGCCTGCGGGGCCGCGGCGGCGCCGGGTTCCCCACGGGCCAGAAATGGAAGTTCCTCGCGAAGAACGACAAGCCGCGGTATCTCGTCGTCAACGCCGACGAGTCCGAGCCGGGCACGTTCAAGGACAAGCTCCTCATCGACCGCGACCCGCACCAGCTCATCGAGGGGATCATCATCGCGGCGTACGCCATCCGCTCGAAGACGTGCTACATCTACATCCGCGGCGAGTTCGGGATCGGCGCGTGGATCCTCCAGAAGGCGGTGGACGAGGCGTACGAGAAGGGGTTCCTCGGGAGGAAGGTCTTCGGCACCGCATCCGAGATCGACGTCACGGTCCATCGCGGCGGCGGCGCGTACATCTGCGGCGAGGAGACGGGGCTTCTCTCCTCGCTCGAAGGGAAGCGCGGCAACCCGAAGATCAAGCCCCCCTTCCCCGCCGTCGAGGGTCTCTTCCGCAGTCCGACAATCGTGAACAACGTCGAGACGATCGCCACGCTCCCGCACATCCTCAAGAACGGCGTGGAGTGGTTCCGCAAGATGGGCACGGAGAAGAGCCCGGGCCCGAAGATCTTCAGCGTCTGCGGCCACGTCCACCGGCCGGGGAACTACGAGGTGCCCCTCGGCATCCCGATCAAGGAGCTCATCTACGACCTCGCGGGCGGCGTCCGGGGAGGAAAGAAGCTGAAAGCGGTGATCCCGGGCGGCCTCTCCGCGCCGGTCTTCGCTGCCGACGAGGTCGACAACGGGTACGTGAAGGTGGATGCCGCGACCAAGGCGGAGTCGCGCGTCCCGATCACGATGGATTTCGAGTCGATCGCGGGAGCCGGCTCGATGCTCGGCTCGGGCGGCGTGATCGTGATGGACGAGGAGACGTGCATGGTGGACGCGCTGTGGAACACGCTGCGCTTCTACGCGCACGAGTCGTGCGGCCAGTGCACGCCCTGCCGCGAGGGGACGGGCTGGATCGCCAAGCTCGCGGGACGGATGGAGCGCGGCGGCGGGCGCGACGATGAGATCGCGCTCCTCGACGAGGTCGCCGCGAACATGTGCGGGCGCACGATTTGCGTCCTGGCGGACGCGGCGGCGATGCCGGCCCGCAGCTTCGTGAAGAAGTTCCGCGCCGAGTTCGAGGCGCACGCGCGGGCGAAGAAGTGCCCGTACAAGCACGGCCACGCTCCGAAGCCAGAACCGGCGGGGGTGGGGTCTCATTGAGGAGAAGATATGAACCGCCAAAGCGCCAAAACGCCAAGACGGGAACCAGAAGAGGAACTGGACGATCTCGCGCACCGTGTCATCGGAGCCGCGATCGAGGTACATACGGTGCTTGGCCCCGGGCATCTGGAGTCCGCCTATGAGAAGGCGCTTGCGATCGAATTCGGCGAGCGGGGAATCCCGTTCGAAAGACAGAAGCCGTTTCAGGTGAAGTACAAGGGGCGTCCCGTGGTGGAAGGGCGACTGGATTTCCTCGTCGCGGGAAGACTTGTCGTCGAGATCAAGGCGGCGGACCGTCTGGCGCCGGTCCACAAGGCGCAAGTGATATCGTACCTGAAGGCGACGGGCCATCATCTCGGGTTGCTGATGAACTTCAACGAGGTTCTGCTACCTGACGGTTTGCAGAGGGTCGTCCTCTCATGATGGGCCCTTTGGCGTCTTGGCGTTTTGGCGGCTGGATATGCCCAAGATCAAGCTGAACGGGAAGGAAGTCGAGGTCGCGCCGGGGAAAACCGTCCTCCAGGCGTGCGTCGACAACGGCGCGTTCGTGCCGCACTACTGCTGGCACCCGGGCCTCTCCCCCGCCGGCAACTGCCGGATGTGCCTCGTCAAGGTCTCGAACTCGCGCAAGCTCGAGGCCTCGTGCATGTACCCGTGCTCGGACAATCTCGAGGTCACGACCGAGGGACCCGAGGTGGCGAAGGGCCGGCAGGACGTCCTCGAGTTCATGCTCATCAACCACCCCCTCGACTGCCCGATCTGCGACAAGGCGGGCGAGTGCGATCTCCAGGACTACACGTACGCCTACCGCGGCGGCGTCTCCCGCTTCCGCGACAAGAAGGTCATCAAGCACACGAAGGACCTCGGCCCGAACGTCCGCATCTGGGGGAGCCGCTGCATCGCCTGCACCCGCTGCGTCCGATTCTGCGAGGAGGTCGCGGGGACGGGCGAGCTCTGCCTCGTCAATCGCGGGGACCACAGCGTCGTGGACGTCTTCCCGACGATCCCGATCGACAACCCCGTCTCGCTCAACGTCGTCGATCTCTGCCCCGTCGGCGCGCTCATCGACCGGAACTTCCTGTACCAGGCGCGCGTCTGGTTCGCCCGCGAGACGGAGTCCGTCTGCGCGAGCTGCGCGCGCGGCTGCAACGTCAAGATCACCGCGCTCGACAACCGGATCAAGCGGATGGTCCCGCGCGTCAACGCCGACGTGAACACCTGGTGGATGTGCGACGAGGGACGGCTCAACACGCGCTATCTCGCGGACGACCGCCGGCTCACGGCGTCGAAGGGATCGGCGCGCGACCTCGACGCGGCGGCGCGGAAGGGGAACTTCGGGATCGTCCTTTCGACGTACCAGACGATCGAGGAGATGTGGCTCGTCAAGCGGCTCGCGGAGGCGTGGAAGGCGCCGGTCGGGTTCCTTACGCTGACGCGCGGCGAGCGGAAGAAGTTCGGAGGGCTCGTCATCGAGCCCGACAAGACGCCGAACCGGAGGTTCGCCGAGAAACTGTTCGGCGAGCTCAAGCCGGTCCCGGCCGGCTGCAAGGGGCTCTTCGTTCTCAACGGGATTCCGGAGCTGGAGGGCCCGCCCGAACTCATGGCCGCGGCGAACGGCGCGGAGTTCCTGGCCGTGAGCGATCTCCGGAAGGGCCCGCTCGTCGAGAAGGCGCAGGTCGTCCTGCCCGCGTGCGCGTGGGCGGAGAAGGACGGCACGTTCATGAACGTGGACGGCCGGGTCCAGCGCATCCGGAAGGCGATCGAGCCGCCGGCGGCCGTTCGCGCCGAGGTCGCATGGCTCCAGGAGGCGCTCGGGACGGAGCCGCTCTCCGCGGAGGGGGTCTTCCTCCAGGCGGCGAAGGAGGTCCCGGCGCTGGCGGGTCTCGATTACGGGAAGCTCGGGAACCAGGGGGCCGCTTCGAATGGTCACTAAGGACGTCCTCTACAAGCTCGTCGTCTTCCTGGCGACGGTGGGGATCGCCGTCGGCCTCGTGCCGATCATGACGATCGTCGAGCGGCGCGTCGCCGCCTTCATCCAGAATCGCTGGGGACCGAACCGCGTGGGTCCCTGGGGTTTGCTCCAGCCCGTCGCGGACGGGATCAAGGCGTTCTTCAAGGAGGAGTTCGTCCCGGCGAGGGCGGATCGCCTCCTCCATTTCATCGCGCCGATGCTCGTCTTCGTCCCGCCGGCGATCGGTTTCGCCGTCATCCCGTGGGGGAACCAGATCGGCTCCGTGAAACTCCAGGCGGTGAACCTGAACATCGGCGTCCTCTTCATGATGTCGGTGCTGTCGATCGCGGTGTATGGGCTGGCCATCGGCGGCTGGGCCTCGAACAACAAGTGGTCGCTCCTCGGCGGGCTGCGTGCCTCGGCGCAGCTCATCTCGTACGAGCTGACGCTCGGCCTCGCCATCCTCGTCGCCATCATGATGGCGGAGAGCGTGGACCCGCAGGTGATCGTGGCCAAGCAGACGCGCGGGATCCTGAGCTGGAACGTCTTCGGGGGCGGAAACCTCCTCGCGCTTCCGTGCGGGCTCCTGGGGATCCTGCTCCTCTACACCGCCGCGCTGGCGGAGAACAACCGCCTCCCCTTCGACCTGCCGGAGTGCGAGCAGGAGCTGGTCGGAGGTTATCACACCGAGTATTCGAGCATGAAGTTCGCGATGTTCTTCATGGGCGAGTACGTCGCGATGGTCAATATGAGCGCGATCGTCACGATGCTCTACCTCGGCGGCTGGTACTTCCCGGGGATCACGAACCCCGCGGACCACTCGTGGCTCGGCGGGATCCTCTCCGTCGGCGTCTTCATGGCGAAGACGTTCGCGATCCTGTTTGTGTACGTGTGGATCCGCTGGACGTTCCCGCGCTTCAAGTACAACCAGCTCATGAACCTGGGATGGAAGGGGCTGCTGCCGCTGTCGCTGGCGAACGTCGCGCTGCTGGCGGTGGTGGGGGTCTTCACGGGGGGCAAACCGTGACCAACTACAACATCGGGTCGCTGTTCAAGGGGATGTTCCGGACGTTCCAGCACCTCGTGGGCAAGAAGGCGACGCTGGAGTATCCCGAGGAGAAGTACATCCCGCGAAAAGGCTACCGGGGCGAGCACCGGCTGAAGAAGGACGAGCAGGGACGGATGAAATGCGTCGCGTGCTTCATGTGCGCGACGGCGTGCCCCGCCGAGTGCATCCGGATCGTCGCGGGGCCGTCCCCGTGGCCCGACCGGGACAAGATCCCCGTCTCGTTCGAGATCGACCTGCTGAAGTGCATCTACTGCGGGATGTGCGAGGAGGCGTGCCCGTGCGACGCGATCGAGCTGACGCCGACGTTCACGCAGATCGCAACCACGAGGGAGGAGAAGATCTACGACCTGCAGAAGCTCATGAACCGATGAGGAAAGAACAAAGAACAAAGAACCAAGAAGAAAGGGGCGGGGGAAGCCTCCCCCGAACCCCCTCCTCTCTCTCGGACGCCCCGTCGTGAGGGGGCGCGGGGGATCCGTCCCCCGCCCTCTCTCTTCTTGGTTCTTTCTTCTCTGTTCTTCGGGAGCGGCATGGACTACGTCTTCCTGGCGTGCGCGCTCGTGAGCTGCGTGGCCTCCCTCATGGTGGTGCGCAGCCGCAACCCGGTGTACAGCGCGCTCGCCCTGATGCTGTGCTTCCTGGCGTTCGCGGTCGTCTTCCTGCGCCTTGGAGCGCCGTTCCTCGCCGCGATGCACGTCCTCGTCTACACGGGGGCGATCCTGGTGCTCTTCCTCTTCGTGATCATGCTGCTGAACCTGAAGGAGGAGGAACTGGGGCGCGAGCACCCCGACTGGGTCAAGGGGGCCCTGGCGCTCCTGTGCGTGCTGCTGTTCGGGGCGATCGCGGTCCCGCTGGCGCGCGAGCCCAGGTTGAGGTTCCGGCTTCCGCCGCCCGACGAAGGCTTCGGCGGCGTGGAGCACGTGGGGCGGGCGTTGTTCCACCAGTACGCCCTTCCGTTCGAGCTGGTGTCGGTGCTGATCGTCGTCGCGATTCTCGGATGCGTCGTCCTGGCGAAGAGGAAACTCTGATGCTGCCGTATCTCCTGTTCAGCGCCGCGATGTTCTCGGTGGGCGTCTACGGCGTGCTCGCGCGCCGGAACCTGCTCATCGTCCTGATGTCGATCGAGCTGATGCTCAACGGCGTCAACATCGCGCTCGTGGCGTTCTCGCGGCTCCACGGAGGGCCGGACGGGCAGGTGTTCGTCCTCATGGTGATGGCGGTCGCCGCGGCGGAGGTCGCGGTCGGCCTGGCGATCCTGATCGCGCTCTTCCGGACGCGCAGGACGGTGGACACGGGAGACCTGACCTCGCTCAAGGGTTGATTGCTGAAAGCTGATGGCTGATGGCTGACATCCTCTGGCTCATCCCCATCCTGCCGCTGGCCGGCTTCCTGATCAACGGGCTCTTCGGGAAGCGCCTCCCGCGCGTCGTCGTCGAGGCGATCGCGGTGCTCGGTCCGTTCGCCTCGTTCGGCCTGGCGCTGGCGGCCTTCTTCCACGTCCGCCACGGGGGGACGGCGGCGTTCACGTACTTCTCCTGGATGGCCGCGGGGGAATTCTCAGTCGACGTGGGGCTCCATCTCGACGGCCTCTCGGCCGTGATGGTCCTCGTCATCACGGGCGTCGGGTCGCTCATCCACCTCTACTCCGTCGGCTACATGCACGAGGACGAGGGCGTCTGGCGCTACTTCTCGTACCTGAACCTCTTCCTCTTCGCGATGCTCGTCCTCGTCCTCGGGGACAGCCTGCCGCTCCTCTTCGTGGGCTGGGAGGGCGTGGGGCTCTGCTCGTACCTCCTCATCGGCTACCTCTACAAGCACATGCCGAACGCGGAGGCCGGGCAGAAGGCGTTCATCACGAACCGGATCGGCGACCTCGGGTTCCTGATCGGGATGTTCGCCCTTTTCTCGCTGGCCGGGACGCTCGGGATCGAGGGGCTGCGGCTCAAGGTCTCGGCGCTGACTCTCGGTCAGAAACTGACCGCGGGTCCGTTCCAGGGCTGGACCGCGGGGGGCGTGATCGAGTTCGCGACGGTGTGCCTGGCGATCGGAGCGGCGGGCAAGAGCGCGCAGATCCCGCTCTACGTCTGGCTCCCCGACGCGATGGCGGGCCCCACGCCCGTCTCCGCCCTCATCCATGCGGCGACGATGGTGACCGCCGGGATTTACATGATCGCCCGGCTCAACTTCGTCTACGTCCTGGCGCCCGCGGTGCTCGCGGGGATCGGCATCGTGGCGGCGGCGACGGCGCTCCTGGCCGGCGTGATCGCGATCGCGCAGAACGACATCAAGAAGGTGCTGGCGTACTCGACGATCAGCCAACTTGGTTTCATGTTCTGCGGCATGGCGGCGATGACGTTCACGGCGGGGATGTTCCACCTCGTGACCCACGCCTTCTTCAAGGCCCTCCTCTTCCTCGGCGCGGGCGCGATCATCCACGCGCTGGGCGGCGAGCAGGACATCCGGAAGATGGGCGGCCTGGCGCCGCAGATGCGCTGGGTCTTCCTCGTCTTCGCGATCGGCGGCCTGGCGCTCGCGGGCTGCTGGGGCTTCTCCGGCTTCTACTCCAAGGACGCGATCCTCGTGGGCGTCTTCGACCGGATGAGCCGTGCCGGGCCCGCGTGGAAACTGACGTGGTGCATGCTCGTCGTCACGGTGCTCTGCACCGCCTTCTACACGACGCGCCTGATCCTCCTCGTCTTCTTCGGCCCGGCCGGCGATCGTCACCCGCACAAGACCGGCCCGATCCTCTTCGTGCCGCTGGCGATCCTCGCGGTCCTGTCTGCGTTCGGCGGCCATCTCCAGGAGGGCATGGAGCATCTCCTGAAACCGGTCTGGCGGGCGCACGCGTCGCCGGGTCCCGCGGCGCACCACGCGGCGCTGGCCTACTCCGTCGGCGCGTTCGCGCTGGGGTTCGTCGGCGCCGTCCTCCTCTACGGGCCGTGGCGCGCGGGGTTGACCCGATTCGTGGAGGGACCCGGGAGGCGGCTCCACGGGCTCGTCGCGAACAAGTTCTACGTCGACGAGATCTACTTCTGGACCGTCATCGCGCCGATCAAGACGGCGGCCGCGGGCGTCTGGTTCGTCTTCGACAAGCTCTTCATCGACACGCTCCTCGTCGGCGGGACGGGCAGGGCCGTGTCCCTGGCGGGCGGCGGCCTGCGCCGGGCACAGGCGGGGACGGTGAACGTCGCGGCCGGCGGGATCGTCGTCGGCGTGCTGGCGACGCTGGGCTACCTGCTTTATCGGGTGCTTCTTGGATAGATCGGATCGGGGACCGAAGCGGGAGGCCGGATGTCGGATGCCGGGGTGTGGGCTCGTGCCGCCATCCGGCATCCGGCTTGCCCGCCGGAGCCCGCAGGGCGAAGGAGGGAATCCGACATCGCATCGCCCGCCGCCGCACGGCGCCTTGAACGCGTTTCGCCATCGAACTCGGGATTGACTCATGGCTAGCTTTCCTTACCTCACGCTCATCACGTTCCTTCCGGCCGCCGCCGCGCTGCTCGCCGCCTTCGCGCGCGACCCGAAGGGCGAGCTGACGAAATGGGTCGCCCTCGCCGTCTCCGGGATCGTCCTTGCGCTCTCCCTCCTCGTCTTCGCCGCCTTCAAGGCCGACGCCGCCGGGATGCAGTTCGTCGAAAACCACGCGTGGATCCCCGCCTACCACGTCCGCTACCACCTCGGGATCGACGGGATCAGCCTGGCGATGGTCGTGCTCACGGCGGTCCTGACGCCGCTGGCGATCCTGGCGTCGTGGAACTCGATCCACGATCGCGTGAAGGAGTTCTTCGTCTCGATACTCTTCCTCGAGACCGGGATGATGGGGGTCTTCGCGGCGGCGGACCTCTTCCTCTTCTACGTCTTCTGGGAGGTCATGCTCATCCCGATGTACCTCATCATCGGGGTCTGGGGCGGGCCGCGGCGGGTGTACGCGGCGGTCAAGTTCATCGTGTACACGATCTTCGGCAGCCTCCTCATGTTCGGCGCGATCGTGTACTGCTACATCCTCTCCCACCGGTTCGGCGAGCCGACGTTCGACATCGCGCGGCTCCAGCAGATCCTCCCCTACCAGCTCGGCCTCGCGCGCACGGCCCAGGCGGTCCTCTTCCTCGCCTTCGCGGTCTCGTTCGCGATCAAAGTTCCTATGTTTCCTTTCCACACCTGGCTCCCCGACGCGCACGTCGAGGCGCCGACCGCAGGCTCCGTCCTCCTCGCGGGCGTGCTCTTGAAGATGGGGGCGTACGGCTTCATCCGGTTCGCGGTGCCGTTCTTCCCGGACGCCGCGATCCGCTTCACGCCGCTCATCATCGCGCTCTCCGTGATCGGGATCGTGTACGGCGCGCTCATGGCGCTGGCGCAGGCCGACATCAAGAAACTCATCGCCTACTCCAGCGTGAGCCACCTGGGCTTCGTGATGCTCGGCCTCTTCGCGGGCACCGCCTCCGCCGCGCAGGGGGCCGTGCTCCAGATGGTCAACCACGGGATCTCTACCGGCGCGCTCTTCCTGCTCGTCGGGTACCTCTATCACGAGACCCATCTCCGCGGCGTGGACGATTTCGGCGGCCTCGCCAAGGTGACGCCTCGCTTCGCCGCGATCTTCATGATCGTCGCGCTCTCCTCCGCCGGACTGCCCGGCACGAACGGGTTCGTGGGCGAGTTCCTCGTCCTGCTCGGGACCTTCCAGCGGCACGCCTTCGCCGCCGCGGTGGGCGGCACCGGCGTGGTCCTCGGCGCGCTCTACCTCCTGCGGACCTACCGCGTCGTCTTCTTCGGGCCGGTTTCCGTCCCGAAGCACGAGAAGGTCCGCGACATCGGAGCGCTCGAATTCGGGTACTTCGCGCCGCTGATCGTCCTCATCTTCGCGCTCGGCGTGCTCCCGAACATCGTCCTGTCGAGGACCGAGAAGCCCGTGGAGGCCTACGTGCGGATGCTGAAGAGACCCGGCGATGCCGGCCGCCTGATCGGAGTGAGGCCGTGAACATCACGTGGGTCGACTGGATCTCCATCTCGCCCGCGCTCGCGGTCATAGGCGCGGCGTTCCTCGTCGTCCTCGTGGATATGCTGCTCCCGAAGGACGCGTCGAAGGCGCCGCTGGAGATCGTCTCGTACACGGGGATCGGCGCGGCGCTCTATATCTGCTTCCGGCGGCTCGGCGAGGGCATGCCGCCCGTGCGCGGCTTCTTCGGATCGGTGGTGCTGGACGAGCTCTCGGTCTACCTCTCGCTCGCGATCCTCGCGGCCACGGCGCTCCTCGTCACGATGTCGGGCGAGGACATGCGGCGCCGCAAGGTCCACGCGGGCGAGTTCTACGCGATCGTCCTCCTCGCGGCGGCCGGGATGATCCTGCTGGTGCAGAGCGTGAACCTGATCATGATCTTCCTCATGATCGAGATCCTGTCGCTCTGTGTCTACGTGCTGACCGGGATCACGCGCCGGCAGCCGCGCTCGGGCGAGGCGGCGATGAAGTACTTCGTGACGGGCGCGTTCGCCAGCGGCTTCCTTCTCTACGGAATGGCGTTCCTCTACGGCGCCACGGGGTCGGTCCAGCTCGCGGAGATCGCGGTGCGTCTGCGCGAGGCGACGCCGATGGCACTCCTGGGGATGGGGCTCCTCCTCGTCGGGTTCGCCTTCAAGGTCGGCGCGGTCCCCTTCCACATGTGGGTGCCGGACGTCTACGAAGGGGCTCCGACGCCGGTGACGGCCTTCATGTCGGTCGCGGTGAAGGCGGCCGCGTTCGGCGCGCTCGTGCGCGTCTGCGTCGCGGGGCTGCCCGCGCAGTCCGCCCAGTGGGGCGGGATGGTGTGGGGCCTGGCGGCGGCGACGATGATCGTGGGAAACCTCATGGCCGTCCCGCAGCGGAGCGTGAAGCGGATGCTCGCCTACTCCAGCATCGCGCACGCGGGGTACGTGCTCCTGGGCCTCGCGGCGCTGAAGACGAGTCACGCGGCGGCGGGCGCGGCGATCTTCTATCTCTTCGTCTACACCTTCATGACGTTCGGCGCCTTCGCGACGCTCGCCTACCTCGGACGCGAGGTGAGCTTCCCGGGCGCGCGCGCGCCGGAGTGGCACGACGCGGAGGACCTCTTCGACTTCGCGGGCGTCGCGCGCCGCAAGCCGTGGACGGCGGCGGCGATGACGCTGTTCCTCCTGTCGCTCGCGGGGATCCCGCCGACGGCGGGCTTCGCCGGCAAGTTCATGCTCTTCCGCGCGGCGATCCAGGAGGGCCACTATGTACTGGCGCTGATCGGCATCCTCATGTCGATCGTCTCGGTCTACTATTATCTGCGGGTCGTCGTGTACATGTACATGAAGGACCCGCTGGAGGAGCCGTCGCAGAAGGGGGACATGGCGGTGGGCGCGGCGGTGGCGACGGCGGCGTTCCTCACGATCCTCCTGGGGCTCATGCCGGGCACGATGCACGAGCTGTCGCTGCGGGCGATGGAGCACGTGGGGAGGTAGGGCGGGAGGCATCCATGCGTCACGAGACGACGGCGCGACCGCGCCCTTTCTTCTGGAATGTCGCCACCATCGCGAAGCTACTGTGGTGCCATCAGTCCGCGATCTTCAAGATGCGCAAGGAAACGCCTACGATCAAGAGCGCCATCAAGGAAGTGATGAAGGTCCCGAACTGGCGAGTATCCATTCCGCGGCGCACCGGACGCCCGGCTCGTTCAGTTCGATCCGCCGACCACTTTGACGGCACCCTCGACGACGAGGAGCGGCACGCAAGGAACTACCCCACGGAGCGCCGCGTCTTCAAGTGGAGGAACTCGCTGATCCTGGCGCAACCCGACGGGCTCACATCCCGACTTGCCTACGAATTCAAGAGTTGTGCGAAGGAGTTCTGGGTGAAGTTCGAGAAACCCGTCGCGCGACTCCAGGTCCAGATCTACGGCTACCTCTTTGGTCGGCCCAAGGTACGGTACGATATCTGGCTGCGCGAGGAGCAAGAGATGATCTCCGCAACCGAGAAGACGGATCGCGCGTACGTGGAGGAGCAGATGGAGAAGTGGGGGCGTCTCGTCGCGGGCGGTATGCGCCCCTGGCCACCGAAGGCCATCAAGTGCAGCTCGTGCGACTTCCTGGCGGAATGCCGCATCTCCCCGTCAACGCCATAGGGGACCTGCAAGCGCCATCCCTTGCATGATCCAGCATGTGTCTCAGCCGGACGAGGTTCCTATCCTGCGGCATATTGCAATTGCGCCTCGCGCAAGACGTCGTCGCGAAAGGAAGGACTCAGAAAGCCCGGCGTGTTGAGATCCACCTTGCGCCCGAGGATCCCGGCCAACCGTTGCTCCAGTTCGAAGAACGCCAAGCCCGGCAGGTGCCCCGGCTCGAACTCCACGAGCACGTCAATGTCGCTGTCCGGCCGGAAGTCGTCCCTGAGGATGGAGCCGAAGAGCGCGAGCCTGCGGATATGGCAGAGTCGGCAGAATCCCGCGATGGCATCGCGCGGGATCTCGATGCCGTGATACGTCATCGGCGGCTCCCTTCCCCCGCATGATACCGGGCGGGGAAACGTCGATCAACGCTCGCGAGCCTCGGCGCGATCCTGGGGCGGTGACGCGACCCGGGTTCATCTCACCCGCGCGTCCGCTCCCTCCCTCCCCTTCACCTCTTCCCGCGCCTTCTTGAGAGCCTCCCCGTCCCCGTCCGCCAGCGCCGCGACGGCCCGCCGCAGGTGCGCCGCCCGCTCCGCCGGAACGCCTTCCCGCTCGAAGGCGCGATCCAGGAAGTCGAGCGACTCGCGCAGCCCGCGCGCGTCGACCGCGGCGCCCGCGAGCGCGCGTTCGATCGCCTCGACCGCTTCCGCATCCAGCGCCAGCAGCGCCTCCGCACGCAGGAGCGCCGGGACGCAGTCGAGCCGCTTCCGCAACGCCGCCGACGACTCGCGCCCCATGTCGCGGTTGTCGCGGCGCCCCGACGGCGCCTCCCCTTCAACGCCATCCGATCGCGCCGGATCGCCGGCCGGAGCGTCCGCGCCGGCCTTGCGCCTCGTCAGCCACGAGACGAACGTCGCCGCGTCGCCCGCCACCGCTTCAAGATGACCCACGGTCGCCGGGAACGCCGGCTCGCGCGCGCAGCGATCGAGGAAGTCGTCGAGGGCCGCCGCGACGCCGGCCGCGCCGCGCCCGGACTTCTCGATCGGCTCCAACTGCTTCAGGATCTCCAGCAGCCGCGCGCGGAGCTTCGACGGCCTCTCGTACCCGTCGCGAAAGACGCGCATGCGTTCATCGAGCGGCCCCAGAACGTGCGTGCGGCGGGCCGACGCCCCCTCCACCGCCCAGGCGACGACGATCCTGCGGAGCGCGGGGACGACGAGGCGCAACTCCGCCTTCCCGCCGCTCACCGACACGGACCGCCGCGACGCGCCTCGCTCGGACTCCGCCCATTCCAATTCCATGCGCTCCTCGCGGAACCGGAGGAGCACCGGCCGGACTCGTGCCCGGACGACCGTGCCGTCCGGGAGATCCGCCTCCAGCGGCAGCACGACCGCCCATCGGGCGTCCTGTTTCGCGACCTTCGGCTCCCCGGGCCGGAGCGTCGGCTCATCCTGCAAGAGAACGGCAAGAAGCGCTTGAATCATCGTCTACTCCACCACCCACGACTCCAGTTCCAATCCCGCGCGCCGATAATAAACGGTCACGTCGTCCACGACCGGGGTCGCCAGGAGGACCGAGTCGAACTGCGCGTCGGGGATCGAGAAGCGCACCCGGTACCGGAACGGCCCCTCCGCGCCGGAAACGGAGCTGAAGCCCGCGTCGGAGTACGGGCCGTGTTCGACCGCCCCCGAGACGATCGAGATTCCCACCTCCGGATGGAGCGCCGTCCCGCTCGCGCGATCGACGAGGATCTCCTTCCCCTTCGCGTCCGCGCGCTCCGCGAACCAGGTCCACGAGATGCCGACGATCCGGACGCCGGACGGCGAGGAGACGACCTCCGCGACCGAGGGCCCGGCGCCCGTCGCCTCGGGCGGCACGGCGGCCGATCCCGCGGGCAGCGATCGGGGCGAGGCCGACAGGTCGATCTCGCCCGAGGTGAAGACGCCCTCGCCCGCGGCCGCGGGCCGGCGATACCGGCCCTGCTGCCAGAGCGCGAGCGCCGTGTCGAGCCGGTCGATCGAGTTCCACAGGTAGACCTCGTCCACCGTCGCGTCGGCCGCCCAGTTGCGCGCGTAGCCCCAGTCCTTCGCGTCGCGGAACCTGGATACCGATCCGAGCCTCAGCGTGTTGCGGCTCCCGTCCTCGTGGAGGGTCCAGTCCACTTTGCTGCCCGGCACGTAGCGCGAGAACCATGCGCGCGCCGTGCCCGCCTGGAGCGCGCCGTCCACGTAGATCGAACAGTCGTCCGGGTTCCGCGGATTCCACGTCACGACGACGTGCACCCACTCGTGGCCCCGGAGGAGCGACTCCTTCGCCGCCGCGTGCGGATGGACGAGGTGGTTGAGCGACGGAGTGACGCAGCCGCCCTCCGCGATCGTGCCGGCACCGTAGCGGGTGAAGGCGCTGTACCCGTATCCGAAGGCGAGCGACGTGGGGCGCAGCCCCTGGACCCCGAAGCCCGCCCCCGCGAGGTTATAGAGGGGCACCGCCATCTCGCCCGGCGAGGCGACGCCCGCCGGCGCGTCGTGCGAGGCCGTGTAGACGAGTTCGAGCGGGCTCGGGTTCATGTAGGTGTCCGTCGAGGACCACGAGCGATCCATGTTGAGCCAGATCCGCGGCTTCCCCGACGTCTCCGGGAGGAACGACGGCTTGACCCACATCGCGAGCACGCCCTGCATCGTCCCGGTCTCGGCGCCCAGGACCTTCGGCGACAGCCAGTAGGCCGGCGCGGAGTGGCGCTCCGAGTACGCGCCGTCGATCCGCAGGTCGAGCGGCGCGCGGAGCTTCAGGTCCGGGAGCGACGCGCCCACCGTCAGCCGGAAGGAGCGCGCGAGGCGGTGGACGCCGCTGGCGCCGTACGGTCCCGCGCCCGCCTCCGTGCGGTCGGGCAGGTTCGCCACGCTCTCGCCCGCAACGGACTTCGACGCGAGCTCGTCGCGGATCCCGTCCGCATGGTAGTGCAGCAGGAAGTCGCCGGAGAAGTGGCCGTGGAGCGTCTCCCCCATCTCGCTCTTTCCCACGAGCGCCCCGCCGGTCCCGCCGACGGTGGGCAGCGCGATCCAGCCGTCCCATTCGTTCTCGGCGGGCGCCTTGCCGCGGTCGGGCTCGGGCCCGACCTGGAGCGAGCGGTCGCCGTCGCTCAACGGCAGCGCCTCCCGCGGCGAAACCGTGCCCGCGGCGAAGTGCTTCTGGCTCGTCTCGCGATGGACGTCGAAGAGCTTCACCACGGCCCTCATCTTCGCCTTCGCGACGGGTTCGTTGTCGCCGGCGGTCCACGCGTCGTCCGATCCCACGGGCCGCACGACGCGGCCGATCGACTCGATCTCGAAAAGGCCGCACGGGAGAAAACAGAACTCCGTCGAGTTCACGATCAGGTCCGTCTTGTCCACGAGCGTGAAGAGGTTGGCGTCCGGATTGGTCTCGTTGAGGTGGAGGTTCGGGTTGAAGTTCGCCTTGAGGACGTCGGCGATCGCCTGCGACGCGACGCGGCGCTGGGCCTTCGAGGGCTCGGTCCCGTCGAAGTCGCGGAAGATCTCGCGGTCGTCGGCGACGAGCCCGATCGCGACGAGGTTGTCGCAGAAGGCGTTGAACTGCCTCCACGTCCGGAACGGCCCGCCCCACCAGACGGAGGAATAGTCGAAGGCCGGCGTCGGGCGCGCCTCGCGGCACGCGAGGATATGGTCCGCGATCGTCTCCGCGGAGATCCCGGCGACTCCGGGCGAGCCGGGACCCACGATCGGAAGCGTCTGATAGAGGAAGCCGACGGCTCCGCGAAAGGAGCCCGCCGTGTCGAACGTGTGTTCGCGGTTGACCCACTGGTACGCACTCGTCCAGAGCGGCAGGTCGTTCTCGCGTTTCTCGACGAGGAAGAACCCCTTGAGGCCGTCGAGGAGCGCGATGAGGACCTCGCGCGGCGCGACGTTCACGTTGACCGGGGCGCGCTCCACGATCTGGATGTGCTGCGGGTTCAGCTCGTCCATGCCGAAGACGGCGTTTTGCGTCCCGTCCGCGCCGGGCGGGGCGAAGAGGAGCGGCGTCGCCACGAGCGCGCCGTCCGAGTTCCGGTTGCGTCCGTACCGATACGACCCGTCGCCGCGGAAGTACTTCACGGGATGGAGCGGCGCAGCCTGCGCGCTCAACGGGACGGGATTGGCGACGTCCCGGTCCGTCCACGCCCGCGCCGTCAGGAACGGCCGGACCTTCTCGAACGCCTCGTTCCCGAGCACGACGCGGAGATCGTCGAGGGTCCGGTAGCCGCCCGCCGGCCGGCTCCCGACGATCTTGTCGCCCAGTCCCGCCACGCCGACCGAAGGAATCGCCCCGAGGTTGTTCAGGATCCTCCGCAGGTTCTGGCTGACGCTGGAATCGCGCGAGTCGATCTCGCCGTCGCCGTTCGCGTCGACGACTCCCGGTTCGCGCACGCCGTCGTTGACGTGGATCGCGCCCTGCAGGTCGCGGACGCGGAGGGAGTAGAAGTCGCCGTGGACGCCGTACGTCCCCGTCTCGGCGCAGGCGGTGAAGCCGATCCGCTTTCCGCCGACCTTGACGGTCATCGGCTTCGGCGAGCCCGCGAGCGGATGGTCGTCGACCTCGCGGGCGTAGGAGGGATTGCGCGCACCTTCGAGCGGCACGGACATCAGGAGCGGGTCGCCCGTCTCGAGGAGGTCGTCGCCGTAGTAGCGCCACTCCTTGCCGTGAAAGCCGCCCGCGCCGAGGGCGAGCGTCTGGTCGAGGCGTTGGATCCCGTCTTCGATCCCGGACTGCGCGACGAGCCGCGCCCGCACGGCGTCGACGTAGTTGCGGCTGACGGACCGCTCCTGGGCGGCGATGGCGACGAAGACGACGCCGAGGAACGCCAGGATCGCGAGGATGGACAGGAGGATGATGAGCACCGCGCCCTTGTTTCGCCGGACCATGTGCGCCTCCCCGCATACGACCGCACGGGGCAGAGCAATCTCCGGGCCAAGCGGGGCGCGGGGGAGAACGGGGATGGGATGTTACGGGAAGGTAACGGGTTTACTTGGGGGCGACCGGGGCTGCCCTTGATCTTCGTCCTCGCCGACCCTAGAATTCATGAGGAGATGACCGCCGACGCAAAGAAGATCCTGGCCAAGGCGCTTGCCCTGTCCGACAAGGAACGCTTGGAGTTGGCAACCGAGTTGATCGCAAGCGTGGATGGCCCTCCCGACGGCGACTGGGATGCCCTGTGGCTTGCGGAACTCGATCGGCGCGTCCAGCGTGCGCGCGAGATCGGGCAGGGCGGCGGGGATTGGACGACGGTCCGGGCTCGGATCCTGGCGCGCCTGACCCGGTCGTGAGCGGCGCGTAGGGACTTCCTACTTCTTCTTCACCTCGATCGTGGCCCTACCGTCCTCGCCCTTGGCCTCGAGCCACATCTTGGACTTGTCCTCGGGCCACTCTATCGCGACAAGGCCGCCGTACTCGTACTTGTCCCTGAGCTTCCAGACTTCGCTGGAGAACCAGGAATAGGTCTCGAAGGTCCTGCCGGGGTTGACGGTGACTTTCTTGCAGGCGAACTTTCCGGCCTTCACTTCCTTCGTGTCGTCGGTAACGGTCATCTTGGGCTTCGGGAAATCGGGGAACAGAGATCCATTGACCTTGATCTCCGTCCACTTCTTGTCGCCCTTGGCCGCGGCGTAGGCCTTGACCACCTTGCCGTCTGCGGCGACGCACATCAAGAGACCGTACGACTTGTCGCCTTCGGTCCACTCTTCGACGCACCAGTTGTCCGCGTCCTTGCCCACGACCGTGGTCTTCGTCGTCGTCTTCCGGCCACGATACTCGGTCACATACGTGACATAGCGGCCCTCCTTGAGGTCGGCCACGTCGCCCGTGAAGTAGTCGTTGAAACACATGTCGGGCTTGTAGCCGCCGCCGCTTTCACTGTTGCTTGTCGGGCTCTCACCCGCCATGAGGCTCTCGAACGAAAGTCGGGCCTCGTGAGTTCGGTCGGCGTACTTGAAGTTCTTGTATTCGACCACCTGATCCAGCCGGTTCATCAGGGCAAGCCGTCCGTACTGGTCGAACCTGATTCCCGCCGCTGCCCCGGGCGACCTCCGATCACGTCCGCTGCCTCGCGACCGCCCCCTCGGGCGCCGCGATAGGCGAGGCCCCCCCGCCGGATCGACGTTCACCGCGACAACGCGCCGCGATCTTTCTCATGTGTCCGGTCCGAGGGTCCCTTTCGTGCCGGGGCGGAAACGCAACCGGTGCAGCTCCGCAGTGACGATCGCCCCAGCGAGAAGATCGCCGCCGTACCGGGCAAGGACGCGGATGCAGACCGCCGCCTGGCGTCGGGCCGACACATCCACCAACCTGACGATTCCCGAATGGGCGACGCCCCGTACGATGGCCGCCTCACCGAAGTCCTTGTCGAGCGTGATGAGGACGCGCGTTTCGCGATGAGCGCGGGCAAGGATTTCATCGTCGCCCGGATCCTGCTTCCACTCTCCGGCCCAGACCACATCGTGGCCCGCAGATTCGATCTCGCCCCGCGCGCCTCCCCATACGCACGCGTCCAGCAGGACCCTCACGGTTCCGCCCCGGCAACTCGCGGCTCCACGCGTTCATGGCCGACGAGCCGACGGGCATATGCGAGACAGGCGCGGATGTCGTCCTTGTCGAGCCACGGATAGCCTTCCAGGAGCGTCTCCACGGTGTCGCCGGCCGCGAGCATGCCCAAGACATGCTCCACCGCCAGCCGGCGGCCACGGATGATGGGCTTTCCTCCGAAGATCTTCGGGTCAACCGTGATGCGTTCGAGGAGCTTTTCCTCTTCCATGGCCTGCCTCCGAATCGGAACGTGGAGCGCGATTGCGCCCCTACTTCTCTGCCGCCAGTATATCACGACCACGGTGCGTGGTCAGGATCCGCTCCGCGCGGCCGGGCGTTGCGAGCCCGCCGCCTCGATCCCCGCGAGCGTCGCGACGCCCGGCGCCCCTCCTCCCCCCCCGCTCCCTCCGAACGCGAAGCGGTTCGCCAGCAGCGCCTCCGCCAGCGCGGCGACGAGCGCCGCGATCAGGAAGAAGATCGCGAGGCTCCGCCCGTGCCGGATCCGCGTAAGGACCGACGGCAGATCGTCGAGCGACCGGAGCGTGTGCATCTCGGGCGGGAACGACTTCGCGGGATCGACGTACCGCAGCACCCCCTCCGCCGGATCGACGTTCACCGCGACGACGCGCGACTCAAGTGTCTCCGGCGCGAGCCACTCGAACGTCAGCGTCCCCGGCGCCGCCGCGGGCCCGAAGTCGAACTCCGCCGTCCCGCCGCGCACGGCCGCGCGCGCCTCCGTCACGTCGGTCGGCGAGCGGTAGAGCTTCGCCGCCGCGGGCGCGCCCGACTTCGGCAACCGCAGCCGCACCTCCTCCCCCACCAGCACGCCCTCCGAGCGCGGCCCCGCGGTGAGATGGCCCACGATCCCGTGGAGGAGCGGCAGGAAGCCGACCTTCAGCGGCAGGTTCGTGACGTCGGGATGGAGCGCCGACGCCACGAGCAGAACGCGGCCCGCGCCGTACGGCTTCTCCAGGATGGCGGGATCGCCTGAGCGGAACTTCGCGATCGCGCGCGCCGACTCGTACGGCTCGAAGCGGCACCACCGGTAGAACGCCGCGGTGCCGAGGTCGATCGGCGTCGAGCCGCGCCGCAGCCGCACGAAAACCGGATGGTGCGGATCGAACTCGCGGATGGCCTGGTACGTCTCCGGTCGCCGCTCGTCGCCTTCGACGCCCGCAAACTTCCCCGGCGAGAGCGGGCCGCGCTCGTCGCCCTCCGGCCCGAACGCGCGCTGGAACTCCTCGGGGTCGAGCGAGACGCCGGGCACGATCACGAGACCGCCGCCCGCGGCGACGTAGCTCCGGATCGCGGCATGGACCGACTCGTCGAGCGGCAGCGCCTCCACGAGGAAGATCGCGGCGAAGTCGTCGAGCTCGCGCTCGGCGAGGCCCGAGGGTTCGCACGTCACGATCTCCACTCCCGTAGCGGCCGAGCCGCCGGGGTTGAGCGCCTTCTCGACGTAGAAGCTCCGCGACAGAGGCCCCGCGGCCTCGGGACGGCAGACGAGGACCGACAGCTTCGCGCGCACCTCGACCGCCAGGAGGCGCCGGTTGTCGGGGCGCAGCGCGTCGTCCTCCAGCTCGGCCGAGACCGTCTTCCATCCGGCCTGTTCCAGCCGCAGGTCCGCGCTCACGACGGACGTGCCGCCGGGCGGCACCTGCACCATCTGCGACCCCACCGGCCGGTCATCCACGCGGAACGTCAGGTTCTTGCCCGCGACGTCGGGCCCGCGGTTCGCCACCGTCGCGCGCACGCGCCACGGCACGGAGGTCGTCGCGAAGGGCGAGACGGGCTCGAGACCCTCGACGGAGAGGTTGTCGCGACGGGTCGAACGCACGGGGATGAGGACCGCGCTGAAGTCGCGCGCGAACCAGTTGATGTCCGCGACGTCGGCGGCCCGCTCCTGGAAGTCGGAGACGATGTAGAGCTCGCGCTGCGCCGCGGGCGTCTCGCGCAGGAGCTTCATCGCCGCGCCCGCGAGCGGCCGGAGCGTTCCTGCGCCCGCGGAGGGTTCGAGCTTCCGCACCTCCTCCTCGAGCGAGCCGACGTCGCGGGACATCACGGGCGGGCGCGAGGAGGTCAGGACGCACGCGGCGTCGCCGGGCTTGAGCGTCCGCAGGACCGCGAGCGCCGCGGCCCTCGCCTTCGCGAAGACCGGCCCCTCCGGGTCCGAGAGCGCCATGGAATACGAATCGTCGAGGACGATCACGACCGCGGTGCTGCTCGCGCCGTAGGCGCCGCCGGACGGCTTGTAGACCGGTCCCGCGAGCGCGAGCGCGAGGAGGAGGAGCGTCAGGCATCGCAGCGCGAGGATGAGCCACTGCTGGAGCTTCTGTCTTCGCGCGACCTGCCGCTCGATCTGGCGGAGGAAGCGGATGCTCGGAAACGGGACGACCCGCGCCTTCATCTTGAAGACGAGGTGGATGATGATCGGCACCGACACCGCGGCCGCGCCGATCAGGAACGCCGGGTGAAGGAAGTGCATCACCCCACCCGCTGCCGCTTGGCAAGGTACTGCGCGAGCACGCGGTCGAACGGCACCGCGGTGTCCACGAGCTGGTAGTCCACCAGCATCGCGGAGCACTCCTGCCGCATCTTCCGCGCGAACGCGTCGAGCGCGGCGAGGTACGCGGGCCGGTGCGCCATCGGCAGGACCTGGACGCGCTCGCCGCTCTCCAGGTCCCGGAACTCGGAGAGCACGCGGTACGGGAAGTCCACCTCCTTGTGGTCGAGGATGTGGAAGAGGATGATCTCGTGCTTGCGGAAGCGCAGGTGGCGCAGCCCCGCGACCACGGCGTCCACGTCGTCGTAAAGGTCCGACAGGATCACGAAGAGCCCGCGCGACTTCACCGTCTCCGCGAGATAGTGGAGCGCCTTGCTCATGTTCGTTGTCTTCTGCGGCTTCGCGGAGTCCAGCACGGTGAGGAGATCGCGGAAGTGGCGCGACGACGATTTCGGCGGGAGGTATCGCACGATCTCGTCGGCGAAGAGCGCGGCGCCGACGGCGTCCTGCTGCCGGACCATGAGGAAGGCGATCGCGGCGGCGACGGCCTGCGAGTAGCGGAGCTTCGTCGCGGGCTCGCCGAATCCCATGGAGGCGGAGCAGTCCACGAGGACGTGCGCGCGGAGGTTCGTCTCCGAGTGGTACTTCTTCACGTAGTGGCGGTCCGACTTCGCGAGGGCCTTCCAGTCGAAGTGGCGCAGGTCGTCGCCGGGCGTGTACTGCCGGTACTCGGCGAACTCGACGCTGAAGCCGTGGTAGGGCGACTTGTGGAGGCCGGAGAGGAAGCCTTCGACGATCCAGCGCGCGACGAGGTCGAGGTTGGCGAAGCGGGCGAGCGCCGCCGGCGGAAGCAACTCCGTGACCGCACGCATGGATCTCAGCAATCAGCAATCAGCAACCAGCAATCAGCCACCGGCGATCAGCAGACGGCTGAGAGCTGAACGCTGATGGCTGACGACTCACTTGGGCAGGTCCTTGGATTCCGGCTCCTTCACTTCCTTGAGGAGCATCTCGACGATCTTGTCGGAGGTCACGCCCTCCGCGTCCGCGTTGAAGTTCGTGAAGACGCGGTGCCGCATCACGATCGGGGCGACCGCGCGGACGTCGTTGCACGAGACGTTGATGCGCCCGTCGAGGAGCGCGCGCGCCTTGGCGCCGAGGACGAGGTACTGCACCGCGCGCGGCCCGGCTCCCCAAGTCACGAAGTCGTTCACGAACTTCGGCGCCGGGGGCGTCTTGGGCCGCGACGCGCGCACGAGGTCCGTCGCATAGGTAACCACATAATCCGACACCGGCACCTTGCGGACGAGCCCCTGGAGCGCCGTGATCTCGTCGCCCGAGAGGACGCGGCCCGGCGTCGGCGCCTCCTCCTGCGTCGTCCGCAGCGCGATCGCGACCTCTTCGGCGCGCTCGGGGTAGTCCACCTTGAGCATGAACATGAAGCGGTCGAGCTGGGCCTCGGGCAGCGGATAGGTCCCCTCCTGCTCGATCGGGTTCTGGGTCGCCAGCACGAAGAACGGCGCCCGCAGCGCGTACGTGCAGCCGGAGGCCGTGACGCGGTGCTCCTGCATCGCCTCGAGGAGCGCGGCCTGCGTCTTGGGCGGGGTCCGGTTGATCTCGTCCGCGAGCAGCAGGTTCGTGAAGACCGGCCCCTTGATGAAGCGGAAGACGCGCTCCTTGGTCGCGGGATCCTCCTCCAGGACCTCGGTGCCGGTGATGTCCGACGGCATGAGGTCCGGCGTGAACTGGATCCGCTTGAATTCGAGATCGAGGCACGCCGCGATGGTCCGGATCATCAGGGTCTTCGCGAGGCCGGGCACCCCCACGAGGAGCGCGTGGCCGCGCGAGAAGAGCGCCGTCATGATCTCCTCGATCACCTCGCGCTGGCCGACGATGACCTTCGCGACCTCGGCGAGGATGCGGTCGCGCGCGTCGCGCAGGCGGCGCACGACCTCCGGCGTCAGTTCGCCGGCCGCCACGGGCATCTCGCCCGCGACCTGCTCGAACTTGAGATGGCAGGAGCCGACCTGGATCTGGTCTCCGTCCTTCAGCTCGTGGGACGGCTTCGTCTCGGCGTTCACCTTGATCGGGTTCCGGCTCCCGTTGTCGAGGACCGTCCAGTTCCCGTCCTTGCGCACGAGTTTCGCGTGGATGCGCGAGATGTCGTTCTCCGGAAGCCGGATCGTGCACTCGCGCGAGCGGCCGATCGTGACCTCCGCGTCGTTCAGCGGAAACGCCGTGCCTTTCGCCTGTCCTTCCACCACCACGAGTCTGTCCATGGTTCTCCCTTCAGAGCCTATCTCGGCAGAACTCCCGTCGCCGAAGCGGCCGTGGCTACGGCCGCGCAGGCGGGCGGCGGGGCCGCATCTGCGTCGTCGCTCCTGGCATCTGCGGCTCCGGCGCTCCGCCCGGCTCGGTCCGGTCTACCGAGACAGGCCCTCAATGCGTGATCGCGTACATGATGACGTTGACGCCGAGCCGGACGGCGTCCGGGGCGGCGACGCCGTACGCCCACGGGTGGTCCTCGCCCTCCCAGCCGCAGCCGAGATCGAACCGCGAGTAGATGACGCGCGTCTCGTCCCCGTTCACGATCCCCTCGAGATACGGCCCGTTCACCTCCTGGAAACTGACCTTCACCTGCGGGGTGTACGTGACCGTCGAGATCTTGTGGAAGGTCGTGAAGACGGGATGCTCCGCCGGAAGGACGGCGAGCGCCGAGTCGGGCAGCGCACGCTTGATCTCGCGGCGGAAGGCCTGGTCGAACTGGAGGTTGCCGCAGCAGGCGTCCGCGAGGAGGAAGCCGCCGTTGGCGAGGAACCGCCGCAGGTTCCCGATCTCCTCGTCCGAGAACGTGAAGTCGCCGTGGCCCGTGAGATAGAGGAACGGGTAGTCCTGGAGCTTCGGGTCGGTGAGCGGCACCTCCTTGCGACCGAACGTCACCTTCGTGTTCGTCGTCGCCAGCACCGTCTTGAGCAGGCTCGCGAAGGCGGACGGATCGGGGTCCCAGTAGCCGCTCGTCTTCACCTGCGCGAAGACGAAGTCGCCGCGGAGCGAGTCGTCGTTCGTGTCGATCGAGCGCCGCTGGGCGAGGAAGCGGCCGAGGTTGAAGTACGAGATCGAGTAGGCCGCGAGATTGATCCCGAGCTTCATCGCGTCGTCGCCGACGATGCACTTGCCGTCGTCGGGGACGTGGAACGAGTCCCACGCGCACGAGAGATCGTAGGGGAAGAGGAAGACGGCGGTGCGGCAGCCGACGTACAACCCTTCGAGCACGGGATAGCCGTCCGGCCGGTCCGATTTCGGCGAGTACTTGACCTTGGCGACCAGGTGCGGGCTCCGGAAGACGGGATGGTCCGGCGGGAGCACCTGGAGCGGCCGGTCGGGGAAGATCAGCTTCATTTCCTCGCGGAAGGCGTTCGCGAAGGCGTCGGAGCCGTGGCACGCGTCGGCCCAGACGTAGCCGCCCCTCGTGACGTACTCGCGGATCTTCTTGCGGGTCGCGTCGTCGAACCGGAGCGCCTTGCGGCCCTGGACGTAGAGGACCGGGATCTCGGTCGGGTCCCAGGAGAAGCTCTTTGCGTCGACGTTGATGTGGCGGTACTTCACGTTGAGCTTCGCGTTGGCGAACTTCATGAGGCGCTGCATGTCGGCGGGGTCGGTGTTCCAGTCGTACCAGCCGACCTTGCGGCCGTCGGACTGGACCGTCGAGTGGTACTCACCCCACGTGAGCTTGCCCACTAGCGTAGGCGGGGCGGGCTCGCGTTTCCGCTCCGTGCGCCGCAGAGGCGTCGCCGGCAGCGGGAGCGGCGGGAAGGACTCGCCGCCCTTGATGCGCTGGGGTTTGCCTTCGGGCGGGAGGCCGCAGGGACCGTCGTCCTGGGCAAGGCCGGCGGGCATGAGGAACAGGAGGGCGACGAGCGTCTTCATGTGCAAGCCTCCGCTAGCGATTCAACGGGATTCCCCTAGCAATCAACCCCGCTGGAGGGGCTCAGGTTACTGTAGTCTACATTGGGTGAGTTGCGCTTGCATTCTTCCATCGCGGAGCATCCATGGAGACGGCATGACACGATTGCAGCCCTCGCGTCGTGTTCACGAAGGACAAGTCCGATGCCTTCGACACGGGATGTGTCCCGTTCTGACACTCTGACCCGTATCATGTGGGACGGTGGTAGGCGGTCACGCACACACCACGATACCCCGTGCGTGGCCACTGTCCATTGGATATCCTGATGAGGCAGGAGACGGGGGCGACATGACCAAGGTGGATCAGACGCAACGGGTTCCATCGGCTGAAGTTGGGGACTGTGACGAGAGGCCGGGGACGTCGCAACCCAGCATCAGCCGCGCGGAATCGCTCATCCTCGAGCTCGCGGACTTCATCTACGTTCATTCCGCTCTCAAGCCGATGTCCAAGGTGCTGTTCTTCATGTCCCGACTGCTCCTCACGCTGACCCGCAAAGGCGGTCAGCGGCTTGAATCTCGGGCGGACATAGGAAGGGCTTACCGGGATGTCGCGATCACAGTCGGGATGTCCGATGAGGCCGATGTTCATGAGTTCGACAGGATCCTCCGCGAGTGCGAGCCTCACCTTCCCATGGTGCTCGCCATGCTCAAGGAAGTCCGCGAACTTGCCCATGGAACGGATGCCCTGGGGCTGCTGTTCAACACGCTCCTTCGCGGCAAGTTCGAGGCGGGTGAAGGCCTCGGCACCTATCTTACGCCGGAGGAGGTCGTCACGCCCATGGTGCGGATGGCTGCCGCATCCCTTGGGCCGGAAGCCGCGAAAGGTCTATCTGGAAGCGAAGGGGCATCTCTCTTGTTCGGCGACATCGCGGGAGGAACCGGCCGCTTTGCGTATGCCATGGTAGACGACTTGGCAAGACGCTTTCACCTCTCACCGGCGGACGTTTCGCGTCGATGCCGAGTTTTCGACCAATCAAGACTATCGCTCGATTTGGGCAGGATCAATTTCCTCTTGGAGAATCTGTCGCACGACGGTTTCGAACATGTGGAGGACTCGCTGGTCAGTGCACGCGTTTCCGCCCTCCGGGGCAGATTCGGGCTCCTGGCGACCAATCCGCCTTTCGGAGTCGGCAAGTACCGGGCGTCCCATCGCTTGCGGCAGGAGTTTTCCCCTCGCGTTCTCGATGTCCTTGGGCTGGACGCGGAGGATACTCGATCGGATCCCTCGGAGGTGTTTCTTGCTCGGAATCTCGACCTGCTCGCGCCCGGTGGTGTGCTCGCGATAGTCCTCCCCGACGGCGTGGCGTATTCTGAACGAACAAGGCGGTGCCTCCGCGAGATCGAACGCGCATCCGGCACGCGACTCGAGATCCTGGCCGCGGTCTCTTTGCCCGTAGCTACGTTCGCGCTAGGAGGAACGGTTGCGAAAACCAGCTTCCTGATCATTCGCAAGGACCCCCCGGCGGATCATCGGGAGGTGGCTGTCTTCGCCGCGGTGGCGAGTCACGTCGGGTTCCTGAAGCGAGGCAACGCGAGAATCCCCGACCCTGCCGGGAACGACCTGGCGGCTATCTCCAGGGAGTTCTGTTCGGGGCGGGGCGAAAGGGGACTCTGGACCGTCCCGTGGCGACAGGTCCGGAGCCATTCTCCGTCATGGCTGCTCCACCACAGCCGCAACGGCTCGGGTCAGGATCGGGCTGTGCAAGCGGGGGACATGGCATCGCTCGTGCGCGAGTTCTCCGCGCCCGGTGCGGCGACCGGCTCTCGACCACTTCCGCACTACCACATCTCCGTGCTCGATGTGGATGAGACGGGACTGATTGACCTTCGGAGCGTCCGCGCAAACCGCCCCGTGAGCCGGGTCCAATTGTGCAAGCCGGGCGACGTCCTGGTGTCGTGCATCAATCCCAAGATCTGGCGCGTCACTCTGGTTCCCGACACGCCGCCGGCCGAGTGGAGTTGCAGCCAGGAGTTTGCCGTGCTTCGTCCGAACCCTCGCAGGAACGCGTGGCCCTTGTTCGTCGGCCTCTTGAAAGGCGACGGTCGCGCCTCGATTTTGGCCAAGGCCCGAGGAACTTCGTCCAGTCGCCAACGGGTGGAGAAGACGAGCGTGCTCGATATCCCGATGCCCGGTGGACGGAGGTACCAGGCGATTCTGAGAACGCTGGCGCGGACCAGGTCTTGCATCTATCGCGCGCGCATGCGAGAGCTGGCGGTCTTGGACCAAGGCGATAACGGCCATTGACAGGCTGTGCGCCCAGGGCTTGTCTGCAGACACCAGTCGAATCCGGAACGTCTACTCGGGGCGGCACTCAGCGGATGTTCGGGCTTCCGGAGCCACGATCTTCAACCTGTACTTCCGGCCGTCGAAGTCGGCGCGAAAGAACAGGGGCAAGAGGAGATTCCCCGCTTCGTTCGTGACGAGATTGCTCTCATCACCGATCGGCGGGTGCAACTGGAAGTTGTCGCTCGTGATCTCCCCACGCTCGCGAGCCTTGTACCAACGGTCCGCGACCGCTCTGAACGTGGCGTCGACCTTGGGACGGACGACCCACACACGACACCGTTCCGACCCGGCGAGCCCAGTCGCTCGATCCCAAAGCACGAAATAGACGAACGGCATGTCGTCCAGCGCGGATACGTCCCCGTACATCTTCTTTCGACCTGCGGGCAGGACGCCATTGAACCTGGGGACGTCGATGGCGTCCCACGCGTTTGCGGCCTTGACGTCCGATCCGTCCTCAAGATCGCGTCCTTTCTTCCGATGCAGGCCGCTCGTGCCGGTGAGAATGCTGACCAGGATCTGGGAAGATGACTTCGTGTCGCTCGGGACGGTGTGACCTGTCTCTTCTGCGTATTGACGGGCCTTGAAGAAGGCCTCACGATGGTTGTTCAGGAAGGCCAATGCCTTCTTGAGGGCCGACATCTGGATCTTCATGCTGTCTGCGGGACGAGAGGCATGCGCGTCAGAGAAGTATCAGGTTGCTTCAGGGCTGTCAACAATCGTGCGAGCCGATTTCAACTCGGATCAAGCGGGACGGCGTGGAGGCATCAAATGGCGTCGTTCGCGCTACGAGGCTACTTCAGCTTCTCCTTCGCCTTCGCGGCGAGACTGGATTCCGGGAACTCGCGCACGATGCGCTCGAAGCACTCGCGCGCCTTGTCGGCCTGCTTGAGCGCCAGGTGCGCCTCGCCCTTCCAGAAGAGCGCCTCGTCGAGGAACGGCGCCTGCGGGTCCGCGGCGAGGGCGCGCTCGAACTCCCGCACCGCGAGCTCGTGCTTCTTCATCGCCAGGAAGACGCGTCCGCGCATGTGGCGCGGGGTGCCGCGCAAGATCTCCGCCGGCTTCTCCCACGTCCAGGACGCGACCTCCTTGAACGCAGCCTCGAACTCGCCCTTCCGCAGGTACTCCTCGAAATTGATGGAGTGGGCCCCCTCGCTCAGGTCGAAGTCGCCCGTCCACTTCTTCCACTTGTCGGAGTACTGCGCGTCCTCGAGGACCTTCTTCGCCCCGTCGCGGTCGCCGCGCGCGAGCGCGAGCTCGCCGCTGCGGATGTAGGCCCACCGCACGAAGTCCGTGCCCGCGGCGCGGTGCTTCTCGAGGACGAGTTTGCAGCAGGCCTCCGCCTCGTCGCGGCGGTCCTGGTAGTCGTACAGGATCTCCGCCTTCAGCGCGAGCGCGGTCGCCGCGATCGCGTCCGCGGGCTGCGACTTGAGGACATGGTCGCAGACCCAGACGGCGTCGTCGTACTTCCCCGCGTCGCGGTAGAGCTCGTAGAGGCGCAGGATCCAGCGCCCTTCCTCGGCGTTCGCGGGCTTCCAGCCCTTCTCGAGCGCCGCCCGGAAGGCGCGCATCGCGGAATCCGTGCGCCGCGCCTCGTGGCAGATCATCCCCATCTCGAAGCACGCGGCGGCGGAAAGCCCTTCGGTCGAGTACGCGTGGATCCGGTCCGCGTAATCGGCGATCCGGCGTTCGTACCCCTTGCCCAGGTGGCCGCGCGCGGGCGCGACGCGGACCCTCTGCGCCGTCTTCTTCCCGTCCACTTCCAGCGCGACGTCGAAGACGGACGCCTCCAGGAAGACGTGGACGGGCGACGTCTCGACACTCGTGACGCCGTCGCCGAAGGACCACCGGCAGTTCTTGCCCCGGAGGAGCGGCAGGAACCGGACGGCGGTGACGCGGCGCCCTTCGAGCCCGAGGTCGTCGTCGAGGATCCACTCGAAGTCGGCGACGGGCCCTTCCTTCGACTCCGCTGGCCCCGGCCGCGCCACGTAGTAGCCCACGAAGGCCTCGCGCTGGAAGGGAGCGAGCCGCTTGTCGCCGGGGCGCTGCCAGCCGGCGGAGCAGGCGCCGTGGCTGCGAAACGCGTTCACGTACTCGATGCGGTGCGGCCCCGCCTTCAGCTCGATCTTGCCCTCGTGGCCGCCCCGCTCCCCGCCCCCCGCGCCGTGCCACCCGGGCCATTCCGCCACGACCTGCCCGTCGATGAGCACGAAGGAGGCGTCGAACGAGTTCGTGGCGAACGCATACGTGCCGTCCGTCGGACAGTACAGCGTGCCGGTGAAGAGGAAGATCCCGCGGTCCCACGGTCCCATCGGGTTGAAGCCGAGAGCGATGCCCGGCACCCACCAGCGGCCGAGGACCTTGGGGCTCGCGTCGAGGAGCTTCTGCATCCCACGCCAGTCGCGGGGATTGCCTTGCCCGAGCTCGCGGACCTCGAGGATCAGGCCGGCGCGGAACTCCGGCGCCTGCGCGGGCGCCTTCGCCCTGGGGTTGCCGAAGTACAGCGTGTAGTTGCCGCGATACTCGACTTCGAAGGCGAGGAGCGCGCGGTCCTCGAAGCCGCTCGCGACGACGCGGACGGGGATTTCCTTGCCCTCGCGGTCGATGATGCGGTAGTCGCTTCCGTCGGGATTCGCGACGCCGAGCGTGGGGACTTCGACGAGGGCGAGGTCGGCGGCGTGGGATCCGCGGACGGTGTCGGTGACGGAGATCGTGCGGCGGTGGGACCAGTCGGGATTCCACCAGTCGGCGGCCTGCGCCAGCAGGAGGATCGCGAGGCTGCTCAACATCGTCCCCGCCCCTCCCGAGATCCGCGGTCAGAGACGGACCGCGAGTCATACACTGACTGAGAGTCAGGAAATGACCGCCGGTCAGCAGGCGCGCGGTCGCCACGGGGCAACGCCGAGGACGTCGCGCGGCCCCCCCGCCTCCCGATCCCCTGGTCTCCCTGTCTCCGGGTCTCCATGTCTCGCGGCCTCTTGATCTCCTTGTCTCCGGGTCTCCCCGCGTTCCTTCCGCCTTCGCCGCTACTCGACGTCGTCCCCGCCCCCCTCCGCCCCGTCGGGTCCCAGCGACTTCAGCGCGTAGCCGGCCGACGTCTGCTTGTACTGGTACGGCTTCCCCCACGGATCGTCGCCCAGCTCGAGGACGTACGGGCCGCACCACTTCGGATCGCCTGGGTCCTCGACGAGCGCACGCAGGCCCGGCGGGAGGGAGCCGACGTCCGCCTTGTACCGCTCGATCCCCTTGCGGACGTACGCGAGGCAGTAGCGCGCCTCCTTCACCTGCGCCTCGCGCTCGGACCGCTGCTGCTGTTCCGCCTTCTCCTTGAGCGCGGCCCATCGCTTCGGCGCCTCGGGGTCCTTGCCTGCTTCGACGATGCGGATGTTGTCGAACCAGTAGTTCTGCGCGGGCCAATAGCCGTAGAGCATCACGCGTGCCCACTTCACGTCCTCGCGGTCGTGCGTGGGGCAGAAGGTGACGGTGCTCGTCTTCCACTTGTCGCCGCCGTCGCAGTCGAGGTAGATCTTGAAGGTCACGCGCCGCATCAGAACCTTCTTCGCCTTGCCGTTGTCGTCGATCTCGACGGGCAGCTCGGAGTACCCCTTGACGAAGATCTTGGGCTTGCCGCCCTCGGAGCGCACGTCCGCGGTGAGCGTGTATCTCATCCCCGCCTTCAGGTCGATCCAGTCGGACCAGTAGCCGACGCCGTCGAGCCCTCCGACCGTGTCGTAGCCCTTGCCCTTGATCTCGCGCGGTTTCGACGGCGGCGGCGGATTCTCCAGCTTCATCTCCTCCAGCCGCTTGTGGTAGTCGTCGATGTGGATGCGCGAGAAGACGCGGATGCACTTGCCGGGGCGCAGCGGGTCCTTCTCCCAGAAGGTCGTGAGTCCGTCGCATCGGTCCCAGTGGGCGGGGTCCTTCCGGCCGTCCTCGAAGCCGGGGTTCTGGACCAGGTTGCCGTCCTGCACGAAGAGCAGAATGAGGAGCGCGCTCATTGATTGAAGAGTCCCACCTACTATAAACCCCTCAATGAGGCAAAAGTTGCGCGGGCCCTTGACGCGGCGCTGCCCCGACACGCGGCGCACGGCTCTCGGCGGTCCGGTCTTCCGGACCGGGCGCCGTGTCAAGGGCGGGCCCGACGAAGCCGGCACGGTCGCTCCCCGACGGTTCTCCGGTGCTCATGACATTCCTCCCCGCCCTGTTCGCCGCCGCCTCCCCGCAGGTTCGTCTCGAGCGCCGGGGTTCCGGGGAGATGGAGCGCATCACGCACCGGCCGCCCCTGCGTGCCGCGAGTGACGGTCGAGGTCTTCCGTGTCGCGAAGTGGAACGAGAGAAGGCGAGGCTTTCATGAAACACGCATGGGCGGTCGTCCTCGCGGGATTGCTTCCGGACTTGGGAGCGTGCGGGGGATCGTCGGGAACGGAGGATACGGCCGCGGTCGACGCCTCCGGGCAGGCCACAGCCTCGTCCGGCCCAGGCACCTGTCGGCTCTTCTTCACGCTCGACCCGACGACGGGGCAAGGGAAGAAGACGTTGCGCAGCGCCGTATCCTCCGACGGGTTCACCTTCACGATCGAGGAGGAGACATGGTCGGATGCCGCCATGGCCGATCCTGCCGTGCGACGGGGCAAGGACAACGTCTGGCGCGTGGCCTTCTGCGCCGTCGGCGGAAACGGAGTCCTCGGAATCGGCTTCGCCTCGCACGCGGAGACTCCGTTCTTCCCGGCGGCGGATCTGATCTTCTCCGGGGACTATCAGTACCCGGACTTCCTCGAGATGGACGACGGTTGGCGCATGTACTTCGGACATGAAGGAATCGGAAGCGCCTTCTCGCAGGACGGGCTCACGTATGAACCCGAATCGGGGAAGCGACTGGCGGAGAACCCTCCGGGGATGGCGATGTCGGCGGATCCCACGGTGGCCCGACGCAAGGACGGAAGCTACGTGATGTACTACAAGTGCGCGCCTCCGCTTTCGGAGAGCGACGGCACGCCGTATTCCCACGTGATCTACCGCGCCTTCAGCGGCGACGGGCTGAACTGGACCCCGGAGAACCAGCCGCTGGTGGAACATGCCAGCGTGCCCGGCGCCACCACGGACGCCTCCGGAAGAGTCTGGGTCTACTTCCTCTACTTCGGAGACGGCTGGCCGGGGAAGAAGGAGACCATCTGGGCCGCCTACGAGAACGACGACGGCTCGCTCTCCTCGCCCAAAGCGGTCGAGTTCGTCGGAGGAGTTCCCGGGGGATACTGGACGAACAATCCGTCCCCGATGCTTCTGTCCGAGTAGCCGAACCGCCCCCGCGAACCTCGGTCGACGCTTGAAACCCGCCGGCGGGGGCGCCCCCGGCCGTGCCGCGAATCGGACGGCAGGGATTGTCCTGGACATCGTCGGATTACGCCGTATTATGACGGTGATGTTTCCACGCCTTCTTCGCCCCCCGAAGTCGTCGTTCTTCCTCTTCGGCCCCCGGGGGAGCGGCAAGACCACCTGGCTGCGCGAGCACTTCCCCCGCGCGCATCGCATCGACCTCCTGGACGAGGCGCGGTACCAGCGGTACCTCGCCGACGTCTCCCTGTTCGAGCGCGAGTTGCGGGCGCTTCCGGCCGGCTCGTGGGTCGTCGTGGACGAGGTCCAGCGGCTCCCTTTCCTTCTCAACGAAGTCCATCGCGCCATCGAGGAACGGAAGATGCGGTTCGCGCTGACCGGATCGAGCGCGCGGAAGTTCCGGCGTGCGGGAGTGAATCTTCTGGCGGGCCGGGCGGTGCGCCGCGCCATGTACCCGTTTGCGCCCGAGGAGCTCGGCGAGGCGTTCGATCTCCATCGCGCCTTGCGCATCGGAACGCTCCCCCTCATCTGGACGTCCGAGGACCCCGAGGACCGCCTCGCCGCCTATGCGCGTTTGTATCTGAAGGAGGAGATCCAGGCGGAGGCGGCCGTCCGGAACCTGCAGGGATTCGCGCGCTTCCTCCCGATCGCGGCGCTTCTGCACGGGCAGGTCGTGAACGTCTCCAACGTCGCCCGCGACGCCGGCGTCGCCCGGACGACGGTGCACGGCTACGTGGAGGTCCTCCAGGACACATTGATCGTCGCGCTCCTGCCGTCCTTCGAGGCGAAGCTGCGCGTCCGCGAGCGCAAGCACCCGAAGCTGTACTTCATCGATCCGGGGCTCGTCCGCGCTCTCAAGGGCGCGAAGGGCGACCCGATCGCGGAGGAACGGGGGGCGCTTCTCGAGGGGTTCGTCCATGCGATGCTGTGCCTCTACCGCGACGTGCGCGGGCTCTGGGACGCCGTGCACTACTGGGCTCCGGCAGAGGCCCGAAACACGGAGGTGGACTTTCTGGTGTCGGCCGGGCGCGAGCGATTCGCCCTCGAGGTGAAGGCGTCGGCCCGCGTCCGCGGCGAGCATTTCCGGGGTCTGCGCGCGATCGAGGGGTTGGCGGGCCTCAAGGCGCGGCTCCTGGTCCATCTCGGGGTCGAGACGGGGCGAACCTCCGACGGAATCGACGTTCTCCCGTTCGCGGTGTTCTGCGACCGACTGCGGCGTAGAAGCCTGGCGCGGTGAGCGTGCCCGAGCCCAACCGCGGGGTCGCCGGCTACTGCGCGATCCCGGTCACGGCGTCAATCGCGGCAACGCAACTTCGACCCAGTCCGCCAATCGTGGTGAAAGCACCGCCCGCGTAGACTGTCGAGCCGCTCACCGCGACCACCCACACGGAGCCGTATGCATCCGGGTTCCAGCTCTGGAGCGTGCCGTCCGTCCCGATCGCGGCCAACTTATTCCTCACCGTCCCGCCAATCGTCGAGAACTGGCCCCCCGCGTAGACCGTCGTGCCGCTCACCGCAAGCGTATTCACTGAGTAGCTCGCATTCGGGTCCCAGCTTTGCAGCGTGCCGTCCGTCCCGATCGCGGCCAGATAGTTCCTCGCCGTCCCGCCGATCGTCGTGAACCAGCCCCCGGCGTAGACGGCCGAGCCCCCCACCGCGAGCGAAGCCACTGTGTTGTTCGCATCCGGGTTCCAGCTCTGAAGCGTCCCGTCCGTCCCGATCGCGGCCAGACGGTTCCTCGCCGTCCCGCCGATCGTCGTGAACCCGCCCCCCGCGTAGACCGTCGTGCCGCTCACCGCGAGCGCATTCACCGTGCCGTTCGCATTCGGGTCCCAACTCTGGAGCGTGCCGTCCGTTCCGATGGCGGCCAGGTAGTTCCTTCTCGCCGTCGAGTTGATCGTCGAGAACCAGCCCCCCACGTAGACCGTCGAGCCGCTCACCGCCAGTGCGAACACCCAACTGTCCGCGCCCGGATTCCAGTTCGGATCCAATACCCCGTTCGTTCCGATGGCGGCCAAGTAGTTCCTCGGCGTCCCGCCGATCAACGTGAAGTAGCCCCCCGCGTAGACCGTCGAACCGCTCACCGCGAGCGCCAAGACACTGCTGTTCGCATTCGGGTCCCAGCTCGGATCCAAGCTCCCGTCAGGCAGGATGCGTGCCAGGCGGTTCCTCGTGGTCCCCAGTGAATCAGACACTACGGTATGGGTAACCGGAGGCCGCTGGCGGGCCGCTGAGGGGCCAGGATCTGTGGGGAGGTCCTCCGTGCCGTAGCCTGCCAGCAAGGGGCCTGTAGGGTCATTTCCGACGTCGGCGCACTTCAG
>JACPRC010000115.1 GCA_016190175.1 Planctomycetota bacterium | reverse complement strand
GGTCCGGTCCTCCCCCGCGCTGGCCGACCTCAACGGCGACGGCGTCCCCGACTGCGTTGTGGGGTCGGACGACTCCCAGATCTACGCTATCTCGGGCCGCGACGGCGCCAAGCTCTGGGAGTTCAAGACCGGGAGTAAGGTCTCTTCCTCCCCCGCGCTGGCCGACCTCGACGGCGATGGCGTTCCCGACTGCGTCGTGGGATCGACGGACTCCAAAGTCTACGCGCTCTCCGGCCGCGACGGCGCCAGGCTCTGGGAGTTCAAGACCGGAGGCGGCGGCTCTTCCTCCCCCGCGCTGGCCGACTTCAATGGCGACGGCGTCCCCGACTGCGTCGTGGGATTGGACAACTCCAAGGTCTACGCCCTCTCCGGCTTGCCCGCCGAAGCCTTGGCGAAAGCGGGACGCGAAAGTCGAGTCCTCTGGGAGTTCAACACCGGGAGTAGGGTGTCTTCCTCCCCCGCACTGGCCGACCTCAACGGCGACGGCGTCCCCGACTGCGTCCTGGGATCGGACGACTCCAGGGTGTACGCCCTCTCCGGATGCGATGGCGTCACGCTATGGGAGATCAAGACCGGGGACGCGGTCCGATCCTCTCCCGCGCTGCTCAACCTCAACGGAGATGACGTCCCCGAATGCGTCGTGGGATCGAACGACTCGAAGGTCTACCTCCTCTCCGGACGGGAGGGCGCTAAGCTCTGGGAGTTCAAAACCGCGAACGCCATTCAATCCTCCCCCGCACTGGCCGACCTCAACGGCGACGGCGTCCCCGACTGTGTCGTGGGATCGAACGACTCCAAGGTTTACGCCATCTCCGGTAGCAACGGCGCCATGCTCTGGGGGTTCAAGACCGGAGGCTGGGTCCAATCGTCCCGCGCGCTCGCCGACCTCAACGGCGACGGCGTCCCCGACTGCGTCGCGGGATCCTGGGACTCGAAGGTGTACGCCATCTCCGGCTTGCCCGCCGAAGCCTTGGCGAAGGCGGGACGCGACAGCCGAGTCCTCTGGGAGTTCGAGACCGGGTACAGCGTTGGGTCCTCCCCCGCGCTGGCCGACCTCAACGGCGACGCCATCCCCGACTGTGTCGTGGGATCGAACAAGGTTTACGTCCTCTCCGGACACAACGGCGCCATGCTCTGGGGGTCCAAGGCTGAAGGCTGGTTCCAATCCTCCGCCGCGCTGGCCGACCTCAACGGCGATCGTGTCCCCGACTGCGTCGTGGGATCGGACAACTCCAAGGTGTACGCCATCTCCGGGCGCGACGGCACCACGCTGTGGGAGTTCAAGACTGGGAGCGCCGTCAAGTCCTCCCCCGCGCTGGCAGATCTCAACGGCGACGGCATCTTGGACTGCGTCGTGGGATCCGCCGACTCCAAGGTCTACGCCCTCTCCGGCTTGCCCGCCGAAGCCTTGGCGAAGACGGGGCGCGACAGCCGAGTCCTCTGGGAGTTCAAGACCGGGGGCGTCGTCAGCTCCTCCCCCGCGCTGGCCGACCTCAACGGCGACGGCGTCCCCGACTGTGTCGTAGGATCGCGGGACTCCAAGGTCTACGCCATCTCTGGGCGCGACGGGGCCCAACTCTGGGAGTTCAAGACTGGGAGCGGCGTTTACTCCTCCCCCGCGCTGGCCGACCTCAACGGCGACGGCGTCCCCGACTGCGTCGTGGGATCGGACGACTGGAGCGTCTACGCCATCTCCGGGAAACCTCCCGCGCTCAAGCCGAGCGCCCTCGTCGCCCGCCGCCTCGCCGCACACGAGGCGTGGCTCGCCGTCGTCAACCTCGTCCCCGCCGACGGCCGCCTCGGGCCGCTCGCCGACATCCCTCTCGGCCTCGCCCTCCTCAAGCTCGGCAAGGACGCGCGCGTTCCGCTCGACCGCGCCGCCAAGGCCTTCCCCCGCAACGTCGAATGTCGCCTCCTACTCGGCACCGCCGCGCGACTCCGAGAAGCACTCGATGCGGACCCGATCTTCACCTACGACACCGCATACCGCCACAAGCTCCTGCCGTCGCTCAAGGCGCCCGCCGAGGACGTCGCGCCGCCCGAAGGCTCCCTCGCCCGCGCCGTCGCGCTCCTCCTCGCCGGCCGCGCCGCCGACGCCCGCGCCGTGTTCGACCGTCTCGTGCGCGAATCGAACCGGCTCGACCTCGTGCGCCTCCGCGCCCGTGCGGCGCTCGACGCCGGCGATCCCGCGGCCGCCCTCGCCGACCTCGAGGCCCTCGCCCGCCTCGGCGCGCGCCAGCCCTTCCTCGACGAGTGGACCGCCGAGGCGAGGACGATGAGAGGACGCAAATGACGTGGCCGGAATGGTGGCTGTGGGAACTGGAGATCAGTCCTCACATCGAGAAGAGGATGCACGACCGGGGCTTCGGCGAGGTCGATCTCCGCGCGATGCTTCAAGACGCCTCCGGATACCGGCCCGACCTCGTTGAGGGCCGATGGGTCATCGAGACACGCCACGCCGGCGCGCCGTGGGAGGTCATCCTTGAACCCGACATGGACGACAAGAGGCTTGTCGCCGTGACCGCCTACCCGGTAGACTGAAAGACATGAAAGACCGCTATCTGGAAGTCACGTTTCGCAAGGGAAAGGCGGTCGCGGCGTACCTCTACCTGCCCCGCCCAGCCGGAGCGAAGTCCGCGCGGACCCGAGGGATGGCGCCCGGCGTGCTCGTGGATTTCGACGGCGCCGGGAAGGCGATCGGGATCGAGATTACGGCGCCCGATCGAGTGACGGCCGACCAAGTGAATGTCGTTCTGAGCCAGTTGGGCATCGAGCCGGTCGCCCCCGAGGAGTTGGCCCCTCTCCAAGCGGCATAGGCCGCGGAGAACGGCTCTCACTCGCCTTCTCGTCTTCTGGGCACCGCAGGCGACCTTCGCGGAACTATCGACGGCGCCGACCCCACGGCCGCCCTCGCCGACATCGAGGCCCTCGCCCGCCTCGGCGCCCGCCAGCCCTTCCTCGACGAGTGGACCGCCGAGGCGCGCAAGGCGCTGGAAAAGAAGTGACCTCTTTGGGCGAGTCTTGAGGAACGGGCCGAAGGAGATGGTACACTATCCGGCATGAGGACTGTTTCCCGCAGCGACATCGCGTCCCTCTGCGATCGGATCGCCAAGGACTGCCGCCCGACGAAGATCATTCTCTTCGGCTCCTACGCCTGGGGAACTCCGACGTCGGACTCCGACGTGGATCTCTTGGTCGTCCTCCCCTTCTCGGGAAGCCCGGTCCGGAAGGCACTCGAGATCGACCAGAGGCTCGAACACCCGTTCCCGATCGACTTTCTCGTGCGCACGCCTGAGTTCGTCGAACAGCGGTTGGCCATGAACGACTTCTTCTACCGGGACATCATCGAGAAGGGTCAGGTCCTCTATGACGCCGCTCGCGCACGAGTGGCTTGAGAAGGCGGAGGGGGATTTCGAGACGGCGCGGTAGGTCGCCCGGGCGCCGAAGGCCCTCTCCGACTCCGTCTGCTTCCACGCCCACGCGAGCGCCGAAAAGTACCTCAAGGCGCGACTCCAGGAAGCAGGTATCGCATCCCCGAAGACACATGATCTCGAAGTGCTTCTCAACCTCGTCCTCCCCGTCGAGCCGGTTTGGGACGCCATGCGCCCCGACCTCAAGCTGCTCAACCGGTTCGCTGTGGAATACCGCTATCCGGGACTTCTCGCATTGCGCCAAGACGCGGAAGAGGCCCTCCAAGAGTGCGAAGGGGTCCGCAGGACCGTTCGAGCCTCGTTCGGTTTGCCCGCGTAGGCACTCCGGCCGACGGGAATTCACCCGAGTCCCCCGAGCATCGGAATCGCTTCTCCAGGCCGCCCCCGCAATCGCCTTCGCCGACGTCGAGGCCCTTGCCCCCCGGCCCGGCGGGGCGGTATCATGATTCCCATGGGTGCCGCGGTGAAGATCCTGATCCAGCCCGAGGGCGTCCGCATCCCCGCCGGCTTCCGCGACCTCGACGCCTTCCGCGCATGGGCCCGCTCGGACGACTTCCCCGAGCGCGGCCGGATCGACTGGATCGGTGGAGAGGTGGAGGTGGACATGTCGCCCGAGGACCTGACGACCCACGGAACCCTCAAGTTGGCCATCGCCAGGAGAGTCTGCGATATTGTGGAAGAGGAGAATCTCGGCGTGGTCCTCACGGACTCCTTCCGCCTCAGCTCCGATGTCGCGGACCTCTCGTCGGAGCCCGACGTGCTGGTCCTGCTCAAGGAGTCCGTGGACGCCGGCCGCGTCCACCTCATCCCCAAGGCAGGCGCGCCCGCGGGTCGTTTCGTCGAGGTGGAGGGGGCGGCCGATCTCGTCGTCGAGTGCGTGAGCGACTCCTCGGCGAACAAGGACCGAATCGAGCTGGTCTCCCGCTACCACGCGGCGGGCGTGCGCGAGTACTGGGTGGTCGACGGCCGGCGGGAGGAGATCGACTTCACGCTCTACCGCATGGCGCCGGAGCGCCACGAGATCGCGCCCTCCGACCCGCAAGGATTCCGGAGTTCCGCGGTGCTGGACCGCGGGGTCAGGATCCGCCGCATCCCGATCGGCTCGGGGCTCGTCCGGTACGATCTCGAGCTCCGCTGATCCGGCCGCGTCCTCGGCGTGCGGACCATGCCGGCGCGCTTACATCATCCCGAGCTGCAGCCTCGCCGCCTCCGACATCATCCCCGGGTCCCACGGCGGATCGAGGACGAGTTCCACGTTCACGCGGCCCACACCGGCGATGGCGCGGATCTTCTGCTCCGCGTCCGCCTGGAGGATCGGCCCCATCCCGCAGCCCGGCGCCGTCAGCGTCATCCTGACGTCCACGCCGAAGCCGCCCTCCTCGGGCGCGACCTTGCACTCGTAGACGAGGCCGAGCTCGACGATGTCCACGGGGATCTCGGGATCGAAGCACGTCTTCAACCGGTCCCACACGGCCTTCACGACACGGTCGAGGTCGGGCGCCTCCGCGGCCGTCGGCGCGGGCGCCGCGGCCTCCGCCTCCATCCCCAGCGCGTCCGCGTCCTTCCCGTCCACGCGCACCAGCCCGCCCTGGTCCGTCTGCACCGTGAAGTTGCCGCCGAGCACCTGATGGATCGAGACCTCGCTCCCCCTCGGCAGCGTCAGCCTCTGGCCGAACGGGATCTGGATCGCCTCGACGTCGCGCTTCAGCGTGATAAGTTCCATGGTTCACTCCGTGCTCACCGTCTCCCGCTTCCCGTCGATCGCCGCGCGCAGCGTGTGCCACGCGAGGGTCGCGCACTTCACGCGGACGGGGAATTCCGAGACGCCCGCGAAGACCGCGAGCTTCCCGAGGTCGCCGCCGCCCTGCCCCGTCGTCACCATCCCGTGGTACTTCCCGAAGATCGCCTCCGCCTCCTCGCGCGACTTCCCCTTCACCACGGACGTCATGAGGGACGCGGCCGCCGTCGAGATCGCGCAGCCGGAGCCGCGGAACCGGACGTCCTCGATCACGCCGCCCTTCACGCGGACGAAGAGCTCGATCTTGTCGCCGCACAGCGGGTTGTCCCCGCGGGCGACGCCCGTCGCGTCCGGCAGCGTCCCCGCGTTCCGCGGGTTGCGGTAGTGGTCCAAGATCATCTCCTGGTAGAGATCGTCCAGTTCGTCGCTCATGCGCGGAAGACCTCCACGACCCTGCGGAGCCCGGCGGCCAGCGCGTCGATCTCCTCCCGCGTGTTGTAGAGGGCGAAGGAGGCCCGCGCCGTCGCGGCAAGGCCGAAGCGCTCCATCACCGGCTGCGCACAGTGGTGGCCCGTGCGGATCGCGATCCCTTCGCGGTCCAGGATCGTTCCCACGTCGTGCGGGTGGACCCCGTCGAGGACGAAGGAGATCGCGCCGGCCTTCTCGCGCGCGGTCCCCACGATGCGCAGGCTCTTCACCCGCGAGAGGACGCCCGTCGCGTAGTCCATGAGGTCCCGCTCGTGCGCCGCGATCGCGTCGAGGCCCGCGCCGCGCACGTAGTCGATCGCCGCCCCGAGCCCGATCACGCCTTCGATGTTCGGCGTCCCCGCCTCGAACCGGTGCGGCACGTGGTTGAAGATCGTCTTCTCGAAACTGACGGACAGGATCATGTCGCCGCCGCTCTGGTAGGGCGGCATGGATTCGAGCAGCGGCAGCCTGGCGTAGAGCGCGCCCACGCCCGTCGGACCATAGATCTTGTGGCCCGAGAAGACGTAGAAGTCGCAGCCGAGGTCGCGCACGTCCACGGGCATGTGCGGCACCGCCTGGGCGCCGTCCACGAGGACCGGCACGCCGCGCGCGTGCGCCATCTCCACGATCCGCTTCACCGGATTCACCGTGCCGAGCGCGTTCGAGACGTGCGTCACCGCCACGAATCTCGTGCGCTCCGAGATCATCTCCTCGAACTTCTCGAGAACGAGGTCGCCCGCGTCGTCGATCGGCGCCACGCGCAGGACCGCCGGGAGGAGCTGCCACGGGACGATGTTCGAGTGGTGCTCCATGTGCGTGACCAGGACCTCGTCCTCGGAGCGGAGGCGCGGCCGCACGAAACTCTGCGCGACGAGGTTGATCGCCTCCGTCGCGCCGCGGACGAAAACGATCTCGCGCGGATCCGCGGCGTTGAGGAACCGCGCCGTCCGGACGCGCGCGTCCTCGTAGAGCTTCGTCGCCAGCTCGCTCAGGTGATGCACGCCGCGGTGGACGTTCGAGTTCTGCTCCTCGTAGTAGCGGCCGATCGCGTCGATCACGATCTTCGGTTTCTGCGTCGTCGCGGCGTTGTCGAGATAGACGAGCGGCTTTCCGCGGACCTCCGTCCGCAGGATCGGGAAGTCGGCGCGGAGCCGCCCGACGTCCGTCATACGCCCGCCTTCCGGGAAACGAGGTCCAGCAGGTACTCCTCGAGGCGCTCCCGCACCTCGGCCACGGGCACCGCGTCGAGCACCTCGCACGCGAAGGCGTGGATGAGGAGCCGCTGCGCCTCCTCGCGGCCGATCCCGCGCGAGCGGAGGTAGAAGAGGACGTCGGGATCGAGCTTCCCGATCGTCGCCCCATGCTTGCACTTCACGTCGTTGGCGAAGATCTCGAGCTGCGGCTTCGTGTTCGCCAGCGCGCCCGCCGAGAGGAGCAGGTTCCGGTTCGTCTGGATCGCGTCCGTTTTCTGCGCCCCGGGCCGGACGACGATCCGGCCGTCGAAGACGCCGCGCGACCGGCCGTCGAGGATCCCCTTGTAGAGCTCCCGGCTCGTGCCGTGCGGCTTCGCATGGTCGATCGTCGTGTGGTTGTCCGCGAGCTGCGTCCCGCCGAGTTCGTACAGCCCGTCGAGCGAACACTCCGCCCCCTCGCCGTCGAGGAGGACCCCGAGGTCGTTCCGGGAGAGCGCCGCGCCGAGGGAGATCGAGTGCGACGCGAACACGCTGCCGCGCGCCTGGCGGACCTGGACCGTCGCGAAGTGGTACGCCTCGGGCCCCTCGCGCTGGATCTTGGACCAGTCCACGTGCGCCCCTTCGCCGACCTCCAGCTCGACGACCGCGTTCGTGAGATGCGGGCTCGTCCCGCCCGCGTGGCACTCCGCGATCCGGATCGACGCGCCCTCCTCGACGACCGCGAGGATGCGCGGATGCGCGGCGAACGGTTTCGCGCGCGTCGTCGAGAGGAAGATCAGGTGCAGCGGCTCCGCGACGGCCGTCCCCCGCGGGACGCGCACGAAGGCGCCGTCGCGGAAGAGAGCCGTGTTCAAGGCGGCGAACGCGCCGCCGTCCGTCCTTCCGAGAAAGGGCTCGACCGCCGCGGGGTTCCGATCCAGCAGATCGCCCAGGCTCTCCGCGGTCACGCCATGCGGCGGAGAGGAGAACTCCGGCGCATAGAGCCCGTCCACGAACGCGAGCTGCGACTTTGCGAGCGGCCCCGACGCGAGCTCCTCCACCTCCGACGCGTCGGGCTCCTCGTCCGGATGGGGAAAGTCCCGCTCCGCGACGGGCGAGACGTCGGTGAAACGCCATTCCTCCTCGCGGCCCGTCGGGAACCCGAGCTCGCCGAAGCGCGCGATGGCGCGGCGACGCAGATCCCGCAGCCCAGGCAGCGCCGGTTCGAGACGGTCGTACTCCGAGAGACAGGACTCCTTCGTCATTTCCCGCCCTCGAGCCAGCCGTATCCCTTCGCCTCGAGCTGGAGCGCCAGCTCGCGGTGGCCCGACTTCACGAGCCGCCCGTCGATGAGGACGTGCACGACGTCCGGCACGACGTAGTTCAGGAGCCGCGGGAAGTGCGTGATGAGCACGATGGCGCGGTCGCGGTTCCGCAGCGCGTTGATCCCGTGGCCCACGATCTTCAAGGCGTCGATGTCGAGGCCCGAGTCCGTCTCGTCGAGGATCGCCAGGGCCGGATCGAGCACCGCCATCTGGAGGATCTCGTTGCGCTTCTTCTCGCCGCCGGAAAAGCCCTCGTTCACCGGACGCGTGAGGAGCCCGTCGCTGAGCTCGACGAGCTTCGCCTTCTCCTTGATGAGCGTCAGGAAGTCCGCGGCGTCCATCTCGGGCTCGCCGCGGTGCTTGCGGACGGCATTGTACGCGCTCTTGAGGAAGTACGTGTTCCCCACGCCCGGAATCTCGACGGGGTACTGGAAGCCGAGGAAGATCCCCTCTCGCGCGCGCTGCTCCGGCGTCATCGCGAAGAGGTCCTTCCCCTTCCAGGCGACCGAGCCGCCCGTGACCGCGAAGCCGTCGCGGCCGGCCAGGACGTGCGCGAGCGTGCTCTTCCCCGACGCGTTCGGCCCCATGATCGCGTGGACTTCGCCCGGCCGCACGACGAGGTCGATCCCCTTGAGGACGGGCTTGTCGCCCGCCTTGGCATGAAGATCACGAATCTCCAGCATGGCTCACCCAGATATCAGCCATCAGCTATCAGCTATCAGCCATCAGCCATCCGCCGCCAGCCGCCGGCACCCTCCGGCTGACCGCTGAAGGCTGAAAGCCGAGGGCTCCTATCCGACGCTCCCTTCGAGACTCACCGCCAGCAGCTTCTGCGACTCCACGGCGAACTCCATCGGCAGCTCCTTGAAGACGCGGCGGCAGAAGCCGCTCACGATCATGTTCACCGCGTCCTCCGTCGAGAGCCCGCGCTGGCGGCAGTAGAAGAGCTGGTCCTCGCCGATCCTCGACGTCGAGGCCTCGTGTTCCACCTGCGCGGACGGGTTCTGCACGTCGAGGCGCGGGAAGGTGTGCGCGCCGCACCGGTCGCCGATGAGGAGCGAGTCGCACTGCGAGTAGTTCCGCGCGTTCTCGGCGCCCGGGAGGATCTGCACGAGCCCGCGGTACGAGTTCTGCCCATGGCCCGCCGAGATCCCCTTCGAGATGACCGTGCTCTTCGTGTTCTTCCCGATGTGGATCATCTTCGTCCCCGTGTCCGCCTGCTGCCGGTGGTTCGCCAGCGCCACGGAGTAGAACTCGCCGACGGAGTTTTCGCCCTGCAGGATGCAGCTCGGATACTTCCACGTGATCGCGGAGCCGGTCTCGACCTGCGTCCACGAGATGCGCGAGTTGCGCCCCTTGCACCGGCCGCGCTTCGTGACGAAGTTGAAGATGCCGCCTTTCCCGTCCCTGTCGCCCGGATACCAGTTCTGCACCGTCGAGTAGCGGACCGTCGCGTCGTCGAGCGCGACGAGCTCCACCACCGCCGCGTGGAGCTGGTTCGTGTCGCGCATCGGGGCGGTGCACCCCTCGAGGTACGAGACGTACGCGCCCTCCTCGGCGATGATGAGCGTCCGCTCGAACTGCCCCGTGTCCTTCGCGTTGATCCGGAAGTACGTGGAGAGCTCCATCGGGCAGCGCACGCCCTTCGGGATGTAGCAGAAGGAGCCGTCGCTGAAGACCGCGGAGTTCAAGGTCGCGAAGAAGTTGTCCGTGGTGGGCACGACGGAGCCGAGCCACTTGCGCACGAGGTCCGGATGCTCGCGGACCGCGTCCGAGAACGAGCAGAAGACGATTCCGAGCTTCGCGAGCTTGTCCTTGAAGGTCGTCGCGACGGAGACGCTGTCGAAGACCGCGTCCACGGCGACGCCCGCGAGCATCTCCTGTTCCGCCAGCGGGATGCCGAGCTTCTCGTACGTGCGCCGGATCTCGGGATCGATCTCGTCGAGGTTCTTCGGTTTCGCCTTCGGCGCGGCGTAGTAATGGATGTCCTGGTAGTCGATCGGCGGGTAGTGGACGTTCGCCCACCGCGGCTCCTTCATCGTGAGCCAGTGGCGGTACGCCTTGAGGCGCCATTCGAGGAGCCACGCCGGCTCGCCCTTCTTCGCGGAGATGAGCCGGACGACGTCCTCGCTCAGCCCCTTGGGGACCGTCTCGGCCTCGATGTCGGTGACGAAGCCCCAGCGATACTCCTGGGACGTGAGGTTCTCGATGGTCTTATCCGCCATGGCCGCCTCCCGCGCCCTCGAAGTGGAGCTGCCGGGTCATCTCGGCGAGGGTGATCCCGCGGAGCGCGTCGAGGACGATGCGGTTGATCCGGCGCCAGTTGCCGCGCACGGGGCAGAGTCCCTCGAGGCGGCACCGCTCCTCCGGCGCGCTGCATTTCGTGATCGAGACGCCGCCCTCGACGGCCGCGACGATGTCGGCCAGCGTGAGCTTCTCCGGCTGCCGGGCGAGGTTGAAGCCCCCCTTGACCCCGCGGCGCGCGTCGAGCATCCCGTGATGGGCCAGGAGCTTCATGATCTTCCGCACCGTGGGAAGGGGAAGATGCGCCTGCACCGCGAGGTCCCGCGCGTTCCGGAGCTCCTCGGGCCGCCGCGCGAAATGCGTGAGCAGCATGATCGCGTAGTCGGAGAGCCGCGTCATGCGGATCATGCGGGGGACCCTAAAGAAGACCAAATCGGTACTACTTAGGATAGCAAGGGGAACGGCGGGGGTCAAGAGAAGGCAAGGGGACCCCGATCACTTCTTGCAGTTGTGTCCCGCCGGCCAGTACCCGGTGCAGTGCGGGCAGTAGAACCACGAGCGGGGGCAGATGTGCGTCCCCTTGTACCAGACGTTGCATGTGCCGCATTGCAGGTAGCCGTGGAAGCGGTCCTCGATCTCCCGCGCCCTCTTCTCGCGCTGCTCCAGGTCCGCGAGCCTGCGCTCGACGTCCTTGAGCGTCGCCTCGGCCTTCGCGAGGAACTCCTTCGCCGCCTTCTCCGCCGCCGCGGCGGCCGCCTCGCGCTTGTCGAGCTCCTTCGCGCGCTCGTCCAGCTTCAGGCTCCGCTCCTTCAGGATCAGATCGCGCTCGGAGGGGCTCATCCACTTCCCCTCGAACTTCACGTTCCCCTGTGCGGCCTGCCATTCCTCTTCGGTGAGCCACTCCCCCTTGAACCGGCGATATCCCATCTCCAGCCGCGCGGCCTCGTTCGCGGGATCCAGCGCGATCACCCGCCGCCACAGCGGCCTCATCTCCGCGGCGAACCCCTTGTCGCGCCCCGTCTCGGCAAAGCCCTGCATGGCCTTGGGGTCCGCCGACTTCCCCGCGAGTTCGACCGCGCGATCCACGTTCGGCTTCACGAACCGCTTGCCCCCGTTCTCGCGCGCCCAGATCGCCAGCTCCAGGAAATCCACCGGCTGCACGCTCTTCTCGATCGCCTTCGCCTTCTCGTAGTAGACCTCGATGGACGCCTTGTGGTCCGTGTCGATGGAGACGACCTCCTCCGCCGGGATGGCCATCTCGCCGCTCATCGTTTCGACGACCACGCGGTCGCCCTGGCGCCGCGCGAGCCCCTCGATCTTCCCGCCGGACTTGAGATGGACGATGTCCGGACAAACCGCAAGCGCCGCCAGAAGGGTCAACATGGTCTCAATCTCCTGTCCGTATGGGGATGATACGACGCCACACCGGCCGGGACCCGCGATTTCCGGCACGGTTCAACAAGGGCCTTCTCTCGGGGACAGAACAGAGAACAAAGAACGAAGAACAAAGGAGGCGGGGGAAGCGTCCCCCGCCCCCCCCTCCCGGAGGGGGTAGGGGGGAGGATCGGCTCTGTTCTTTCTTCTCGGTTCTTTGTTCTGTCGGCATGCGCGTCGCAAGAACTGCGGTAGGCTTCCCCTCAGCGCCTGGCTCAAGAGTGTTACCGTGACTTGAACCATGATGCTTGATTTCCGCCGCCGGCGGTGCGGAAACGGACTATGGAGGGTCATGACGGCCGCATTCCTCGTGCTCCTCTTCCTCGGCCAGGACGACGGCGACGACCTCGGACGCGTCGCCTCTGCTCCCGTCGCGGATCGGGTCGAGATCCGGTACTTCGGGGGCATGAAGGCCGTCGACGCGGTGATCGCGAAGTTCAAGGACGCGAGCGACCCCTGGATCGAGTCCCAGACGGGCACGGCGAGCTTCCGTTTCGACGGGCCGTATTCGGACCTGACGCGCATCGAGAAGGCGGGGGCCGAGTCGGGGGTTCCCGTCCACGTCGTCAGCCACGCCCGGATCGTGTTCGTCCTCAACCCCCGGAAGGGCGCCGACCTCGCGAAACTGCGCGAGGAGGCCGGCGGCCTTCCGGGGGTGAAACGGCTGGGCGTCCGTCGCTTCCGCGCGGAGCTCTTCGCGGACCTCTACTCGTTCCGGATCCGCGCGTTCCTCGCCGCGGCGCGCCGCCACGGCTTCGACGCCGACTGCCGCAGCCACGACCAGGTGGAGCTCCGCCTGGAGAAGGAGTTCCCCTCCGCGATCTCGCTCGACTTCCGCGCCAACCCCGAGATCCCGCTCGTCATCGACGAGATCGGGGGCTTCTTCGTCATGACGAAGGGACGGATGTCCGACGCCTTCTATCGCAAGACGTGCGAGAAGGCCGGCGCGCGCATCCGCGAGATCCGGCGGCCCGAGACGCCTTGACTCCCCCGCACGCGGGACGCGACGGATCGGGGCCGATCCGGTATGATCTGACCCGTGACCGGGACAACCGCGATCGACCTCGCGCGCACTCTGGAGTCCGGCCAGTTCTTCCGCTGGCGCCGGCGCGACGACGGCTTCCTCATCGTCACGCACGGCCGGGCATTCGTGGCGGACGACGACCTCCGCGTCCGCGGAGCCACGCGCGCCTTCGCGGACCGGTTCTTCGGGCCCGATCTCACGGAGATTCACCAGACCCTCGAGCGCGACCCGCTGCTCCGGCCGTTCCTCGTCGAGGGGCTGCGGATCCTCCGGCAGGATCCCTGGGAGTGCCTCGTCTCTTTCGTCACGTCGTGCGCCTCCAACATCCCGCGGATCGCGCGGAATCTCGACTCGCTGTGCGCGTCGCTCGGCGAGCCGCTGCCGTTCGACGCGCGCGCGATGCCGCATCCGCGGGCGCTGCGCGACGAGAAGCTGCTCCGGCGCCTGGGCTTCGGATTCCGCGCGCGGCATCTCGTGCCGCTCGCGCGCGAGGTCGAGCGGGGCGCGCTGGACGGCCTCGATCGCCTCTCGACGGACGAGGCGCGCGTCCGTCTCGTCTCCCTGCCCGGCGTCGGCGTCAAGGTCGCAGACTGCGTCCTCCTCTTCGCGTACGCGAGGTTCGAGGCGTTTCCGATCGACGTGCACGTCCGGCGCGCGATGACCGGCCTCTGCTTCGGCGGCCGGCCGGCGGGCGACCGGCGCATCCGCGAGGAGGCGGCGCGGCGGTGGGGCGCGCACGCCGGCGTCGCGCAGCAGCATCTCTACGTGCGGGCGCGATCGGGATGAGCCTCCACGAGGACGCGATCGTCGTCGACCTCCACGCCGACACGCTCATCCCGATGCGCGTGACGGGCTACCGCTTCGGCGTGCGCCACCGCAACCCCTTCCTCCAGAAGCTCGGCTTCTACCACTGCGACCTTCCGCGATTCCGCGCGGCGGGGATCACGGGGCAGTTCTTCGGCCTCGTCACCTTCCCGTATCCCGAGCGCGGATGCGCCGCCGCGTGTTTCCGCCAGATCGAGCTCCTGCGCCGCGAGCCCGGGCTCCTCTTCGCCCGCACCGCCGGCGACATCCGCCGCGCCAGGCGCGAGGGGAAGCTCGCCGCGCTCTTCGGGATCGAGGGCGGCCACAACCTGGAGGGGCGCATCGAGAACGTGCGCGCCTTCCACGAGGCGGGCGTGCGCTACCTCGGGCTCGTCCACTTCACGAGGAACGAGTTGTGCACGCCGTCCGGCGGCGTCGGCTCCGACCGCGACGCGCCGCTCACCGACTTCGGTCGCACGGTGATCGCGGAGATGAACCGCCTCGGGATGATGGTGGACCTCGCGCACGTCGCGCGGGCGGCGTTCCTGGAGGCGGCGCGGCTCTCGACGCGGCCGGTGATCGTGAGCCACACGGGGATCGACGCGGCCCACCCGCTCTGGCGCAACATCGACGACGAGCAGATCCGCGCGGTCGCGGAGAAGGACGGCGTCGTGGGGATCATCTTCGCGTGGCGCTATCTCGGCCGGCGGCGCGGCGGCGTCGAGATGCTCGCGCCGCACTTCGAGCACGTGCGGCGTCTCGTGGGGGCGCGCCATCTCGCGCTGGGGAGCGACTACGACGGGGCGGTCGCGCCGCTGCGCGGGCTGGAGTCGGTCTCGGGCCTGCCTGCGGTGACGAAGCTGCTGCAGGATCTGCGGTGGAGCGAGGAGGAGATCCGCGGGGTGTTGGGGGAGAATGTGTTGAGGGTGATGGGGGAGCACTCGGCGGACTGAGTGGGCGCGGGGGCGAGAGCAGAGCGTGCGGCTCTCGGGGCACATCATAGCATGCTAGGAGCCAGGGACGAACTCGTCGCCCCGCGAGGGCGGAACCTCCGTCTCCCAACCCAGTGTTTTCAGAGCCTCTTCTGCCAGAACCCTCACATTGGACCACTCGACGGAGTACCTGAGAGCGTCGTCAGTCCACAAGTGCGCATTCTCGGCCCCGCTCATCGACTCGAGGACTCCATCGACGTTCTCCAAGAAGTGGCGTTGCTCCCCTGTGAATTCCTGCGGGTAGTTTCCCACGGCACACTCGAGCCAGTGAGAATAGTCCAGCGCCAACTCGTCCGCCTTGCAAACAAACTCCGGGAAGAGCCCAAGCTGCTCATCAGGCGGAATGGCAAGTGCCTGGAGCGAGTGTTTCAGCCGGAGAAAGACGGCTTCCTTCCCGGGTTTCACGACCTCATGACTGTCTTGCAAGGAAATCCACCTTCAAGCAATGGTCGTGTGTGTAGGGGGGGAGATCCACCCCCAGACCACAACTTCGCCATCCAGTGCACTCTCTTGGCCGACACACAGCGCGAATTCGATCCGCCCGTTCCGCAGGCCTCCTCGGGGGATCGAGGCTGGGAATGAGCCTCCGGCGAAAGAACCGTGCCCCATCACCGCCTCGGGTTCTCCCGCCCCTGAAGAGTGCCCCAGCACGCGTCGTTCGTCAAGCCGAAAGTGAACGAGCCATCGCAAGCCACGCCGCCCGGACCGGCGGAGCCCCGTGATGTCACGCCTCCCTCACTGGTAAACAGTACTTGACTTACTCCGCAGGCCAGTCAAGATATCTTTACCAGCGAAGGCGCCGGGAAAGGAGGCTTGACCAGGGATGGGCCGCGTTACGGGCACCTACCGCACGACCGTCGTCGCGGGCGAGAAGGTCCGCGCCTTCCTGCCTCACCCCCTCCCGCCGCGGGACCCGCCCCTCCTCATCGTGGGCGATCTGGCCGCGCTTCACGCGAATGCCGTCGCCGCCCTCGGCCGGCTCGCGGTCGCCGGACTCATGGTGCCCAGCGCCGCGTGGTTTCTCTACGGGTTCGTGCGGAAGGAGGCCGTCATCTCGTCGCAAATCGAGGGGACGCAGGCCACCCTCATGGACGTCCTCCGCTACGAGGCAACCCGCAAGACCGAGCGGCCGGCGGACGTGAAGGAGATCTGCAACTACGTCGACGCGCTGGCGTTCGCCCGCGCGGAGATCGCCAGGCCCAAGGGACTGCCTCTCTGCTCGCGCCTCCTCGCCGAGGCTCACAAGCGCCTGATGCGCCGGACGCGGGGGGCCGAGAAGCAGCCGGGCACCGTGCGCACCTCCCAGAATCGGATCGGCGGAGATCGCCCGGGCAACGCCCGCTTCGTTCCTCCGCCGCACGATGCGGTTCCCAAGGCCCTCGCCGACCTGGAGCACTGGATCCACGGGGCCGACCCGCTGCCCCCGCTCGTTCGCGCCGGACTCGCCCACGCGCAGTTCGAGACCATCCATCCCTTTCTCGACGGCAACGGCCGCATCGGGCGCCTCCTCGTCGGCCTTCTCCTCGAACATTGGGGACTCCTCGGGACGCCGCTCCTCTACCTCAGCCTGGCGTTCAAGCGCCACCGCGCAGAGTACTACGACGCCCTGATGGCGATACGTGTCAAGGGAGACTGGGAAGGATGGACTGCGTTCTTCCTCCGCTGCGTCTGCGAGTCCGCGAAGGACGCCGTCGGTGCGGCAGAACGGCTCTTCCGACTTCTGGGCGACGACCGCCGCGGGATGATGCGGCACGAAGCGACGACGATCCCCACCGTCCGACTCTTCGACCTGCTCCCCGAACACCCCATCGTGACTCTGTCGGTCGTCATGGAGCTGCTGAAGACGACGAAACCGACGGCCGGGAAGGCGCTGGACGCCCTCCGTCGGGCGGGGATTCTCCGGGAAACCACCGGGAAGCGGAGAGACCGCGTCTACGCCTACGACAAGTACCTGAAAGTGCTGGTGGAGGATACCGCGGCGATCGCGTGAGATCGGGACTCACGGCTCGCAGGCCAGCGGGGTGGTTGCAACCGATCCCGGCCCGCTCCGGGGAAATCCGCGCGCCACGAGACGACTACTCCGACGGCGTGATGAGAGAGTAGCTCGTGCTCCGTCCCCCCGCCTCGTCCTTGGCCAGGATGCCCTGTTCGACCAGGCCCTGGATGTCCCGACCGGCCGTGTCCTGCGAGCATTTGACGATCTTCGCCCACTTCGACGAGGTCAACTTCCCTTCGAAATCCCCGTCGAGGAGCTTGCCCAGGATCCGGCGCTGCCGGTCGTTGAGCGCGACGGCCGCATGCGCCTTCCAGAATCGATCCCGGGCGAATACCCTGGCGAGCGAATCCTCGGCCCCGGCGATGGCGCGGTCCAGACACGTCAGGAACCACAGGACCCAATCCGTGATGTCGAGCGTGCCCTTCTGCGTCCGCTCCAGAACGGCGTAGTAGTCGTTGCGCTCCTTGCGGATCTGAGCCGACATGCTGTAGAAGCGCTGCGGACTCCGCTCGGATCGCGCCAGCGCCCAGTCCGCGATCGCGCGGGCGATGCGGCCGTTGCCGTCCTCGAAGGGATGGATCGTCACGAACCACAGGTGCGCTACGGCTGCTTTCAGGATCGGGTCCGTCTCCCCGACGCGATTCGCCCACTCGAAGAAGGAGGCCATCTCTGTGCCCAGACGCCCGGCCGCCGGAGCCTCGAAATGGACCCGCTCGCGCCCCATCGGGCCCGATACGACCTGCATCGGTCCCTTGGAATCGTCCCGCCAAGCGCCGATCCGGAGTCTCGACGCCCCAGGAACCGACAAGGGAAAGAGCTTCTTGTGCCAGCCGAAAAGTCGATTCGCCGAGAGCGGCCTGGCGAAGTGCTGCGTCGCCTCCAGCGTCATCTCCACCACGCCGTCCACGCGGCGATCCGAGGGGACCAGGCCGGCGATGTCGATCCCGAGCCGCCGTGCGATCGACGACCTCACCTGGTCGGAACGGAGCGTCTCCCCTTCGATCTCGCCAGACTTCACCACGTCGAGCGTGAGCGTATCGAGCATGGCGTCGGTACGCTGGGAAAAGCCGAGGCCGTCCATCCGACCCATCAGGCGCCCCTGCCGCAACCGCGCCTCGGCCAGCGGCGAGGCAACGGCGTCCCGATCCCAGCGGAACTTCGGCCAGTCGCGCAGGGCGTGGATGTAGCGGCTCATTCTACGCACTTCACGCGGAGATTATAGATCGCATTCTCCGCAGGTTTCAAGGCATATTCTCCGCAAAGTGCGCGTAGATTGATACCCGCGATCTCCGCACGCCAAGGGAGATGGGGGATACCGACTCCGGCGAAACTCCCACTCCAAATCCCGACGCGTCCCTTCCCTCCGGTCTCGTCTCCACATCTCCCGAGTCTCCTAATCCCCCTTTCCGGCGTCCCCCGCCACCCCCCGCTGCGCCTCCGCAACTCCCCGCTGCACCCGAAAACCGCGAATCGGAAGCGGAATCGCGGTTTCCGGTCTGGCACGCCCGTTGCCTTGCATCCTCCGACAGAAGGAGGAATGAGCATGAAGAAGACAATGTCCGCGGCGATCCTGAGTCTCCTCGTGGCGTGCGGCGGCGGGGGCGGCGGCAGCCGCAACACCAGCGGCGGCGGCGCCAGCCCGGTGCCGGCCCCGCAGCCCGCGAGCGCCCCCGTGCGCTCGTCGATCGACTGGGTCGCATCGATCCCGAACACCCAACCCTCGTACATGACGCTCGGTGTCTTCCCCGCCGACGGGACGTACACCCTCTCGCGGCACGAGGATCTGGCGGGCAACGTGATCTTCGCGGTCCGCAAGTTCGACGCTTCGGGCGCGCCCGTCTCGACGTTCGGCACGAACGGCGAACTGATCCTTCAGAGTCCGCTCGGCATTCCGACCATGGCCGCGCTCCCGACCGGCGAGTTCACCGTCGCGGTCACGGAGAAAGGCTCGATGGGGCTGCCGATCTCGAAGATCCTCGCCTTCGACAAGGACGGACAGCCGAACGCGGCGTTCGGCTCGTTCTCCTACCAGACGACCTTCTATTCGAACGCCAACGGCGTCGCGACGAAGGGGATCGAGACGTTCGAGGCTGTGCGCATGACGGCCGACCTCTACGTCGCGGGCCGGAGCAACAAGTGGTGGAAGTGGTACGACTCCAACACGGGCCAGAGCGGCACGGGCACGTCGAAGAGCTTCGCGATGATGCGGCTCGACTCCGCGGGCGCGCTCGACGCGAACTTCCACATGATGCAGAAGGGCCCCGTGATCCTCGGCGGCGAGCGTGAAGTCGCGGACCTCTGCCCGATCAACGGCGGCGTCGCAGTCGTGGGCAAGTACCAGACGACGGCCTTCGTGCTGCGCGTCTCCGGCGGCGGCTTCGCGATGACGAACTCCTCGCCCGCGGTCTTCAAGGGGATCCTCGGCGGGACGGTGATGGCCTACGCGAAGCAGGACACGAACTTCACGTACATCATCCTGGGCCAGGGGCAGTGGAGCGGCGGAATCGCGACGGCGGCGGCGTCCGACAAGACCGACCTCGCGGTGCTCGTCGCGCCCCAGCAGCTCGGCGGCTACTTCGGTCTCTTCCGGATCGACGCGAAGACGGGCTCGATCGCGGCGCAGCGCGCCTTCGAGGACGCGGCGGCGCAGGCGCTCATCCCCCAGGCGGCGGCGTACACCGCGGGCGGGCTCGCGATCGGACACACGGCGTACGGGAACGCCCCGCAGTCGAAGCTCACGATGCTCGATCCCGCGACGCTCAAGGATGACGCGGCCTTCGCGTCCGGCGGGACGGTCACGCTGGCGGCGAACTCGATGCAGGTGCGGCTGGCGGCGGACGCGAGCCGGATCTACCTGGCGGTGGATTCGTTCGACCCGAAGCAGACGCCCTCGATCACGGGCGATCTGATCCGCATGGTTCCGTAACTCAATCCTCCCTGTCGCGGAGGCGGCCGTCCCCCCCGGCCGCCTCCCTCTTTTTCAGGGGGATTTCCGAACTCCAAAAGCTCCCAGGGAGCTTTTGGAGTGGAGTGCCCACTCTTCTCCTTCAGGAGGACTTTCCCTTCCGCCCCTTCGCCGCCGGTTTCTCCGGCGCCGGCATGTTGCGCTCCACCCAGCGGTCGAGCACGCCCGTGACGCTCGTGATGAGACCGGCGACGGCGGTGGCGATCGCGCCCGCGCCGCCCAGCGCCTG
>JACPRC010000014.1 GCA_016190175.1 Planctomycetota bacterium | reverse complement strand
GGACAACCCCGCTCCATCGCGCTCGACACTCCGTGTCTCGCGCGGCGGGCGGCCCGCGCCTGCGCCGCCGAAGCGGCGGCTACGGCGTCGCGAAGGCGCGGCGCGCGATTGCACCAGCGGAACGCGCCGCGGGCGGATTATTCACGATTCGCCGGCCGAGCCAGCGACCTTCGTGAATAATCCGGGTTAGAGCCGGTCCATCTTCCGGATCGTCGTCACGATCTCGTCGCGGATCCGGTTGAGCTCGCGCGCATGCTGCGGGGTCCCCGGAGCGAACCCCTTCTCGATCTTCACGTACGCGGGACCGTAGAGCTGCCAGCAGATGAGCGTCCGTACGAGTCCGCTGCGTCCGGACAGGATCGTCGCCCCTTCCGCATCCGCCCGGCCCAGCGCGTCCCTCAGGATATCGTGGGCCACGCTGTCGTCGTCCAGCCGGGCGGGTTGGACGCGCACGCCCGTCCCGCCGCATACCCCGCACTTCGGCATACGGGGATAGAGGATCTTGCAGTTGTAGCAGTCGATCTGGACCGGCTCTTCCATCGGAGTAGTGATTGGTGATTAGTGGTTGGTGATTGGTGTCACTCTTCACCAACCACTAACTACCAATCACCAATCACTCTGTAGTATACCTCGAAAACAGTGGCGCACGATGCGTTCGTCTGGTAGGAATGTCGGGGTCGCGGGCGGCGGCCCCGGCTTGTCCCTGATCCCGCGGATCGCGGCATCCGCGTAATCACCGGCAAATCCGTCCCGCCCCCGCCTTTCCGATCCAGATGCAGCAGGAGAACCCGATCTTGATCCGGCCCGAACACGAAGACGTGGTCCGGCACATCGAAGCCCACGTCTCGCACCGGTTCTCCAGGCCCGATCTCGCCGTCCAGGCCCTGACGCACTCCTCGGCGAAGGAGGCCGATCTGCCCTGCAACGAACGGCTGGAGTTCCTCGGCGACTCGATCATCGGGCAGATCGTCTCGGAGTTCCTGTTCGAGCGCTTCCCCCAGTACGAGGAGGGGGACCTCTCCACGATGAAGTCCGTCATCGTGAGCGCGAAGACCCTGGCCGAGATCGCGCGCGAGCTCGAGATGGAGCGGGACGTCATCCTCGGGCGCGGGCTGACCGAGAAGCGGAACCTGCCGCGGTCGATTCTCTGCAACGCGTTCGAGGCCCTGATCGCGGCCCTCTATCTCGACGCGGGCATGGACCTCACCCGCCGCTTCGTCCTCGACCGGATCAGTCCGAAGGTCGAGCAGATCCTCAAGGACGAGCACGAGAAGAACTACAAGTCGATCCTCCAGAACTACGCCCAGCGGAATCTCTCGACGATCCCCACGTACCGCGTGATGAAGGAGTCCGGACCCGACCACAAGAAGATGTTCCAGGTGGTCGTCGAGCTGAACGTGAAGACGTACGGTCCGGCGTGGGGCGCGAACAAGAAGGACGCGGAGCAGATGGCCGCCAGGCAGGCGCTCGAGGCGCTGGGCGTCCTTCCCGCCTCCGCCGACGACGGCACCACCGCGTAGCTTCCGTCCCGATCCGTGTTCGACCGCGTTCTTTCCATTCCCGCCCTGGCCCGCGTGAGCACGGCGATCGAGCGCGGGGATCCCCCCCCGTCCCTCGGCGGCGTGTGGGGCTCGGGGTCTGCCCTCATCCTGGCCGCGCTGCATTCCTACCTGCGCCGCCCGCTCCTCGCGCTCGTCCCGGGGGAGGCCGAGGAGACGACCGAGGATCTCCGGACCTACGGCACCGCGTGCGAGATGCTTCCCGAGACGGAGGGCGAGAACCGGCACCTCGCCTCGGAACGGCTGCGGCTGGCGACGGCGTTCCGCGGGGGCCGAGTGCCCGTCCTCGTCGTGTCCGCGCGCTCCGCCGGACAGCCGCTGCCCGCGGCGGGAGAGCCGCTCCGCGTCGACAGGGGCGGCCGGGTCGAGATGGAGGCCCTCGCCGCGCGGCTGGTCGAGCACCGCTACGAACACGTCCATGCCGTCGAGTCGCCCGGCGAGTTCGCCCGGCGCGGCGGGATCCTGGACGTCTTTCCGCTCGGCGCCGAGCGACCCGTGCGCCTCGACCTCTTCGGACACACGGTCGAGTCGATCCGCGAGTTCTCGGTCTCCGACCAGCGCACGGAACGCGAGGTGGCGGAGATCCTGATTCCCCTCCTCGGAGACCGCTCCGCAGAACTCGCGGACTTCCTGCCCGCGGGATGCTGGGCCGCCGTGCGCGAGCCCGGCGAGGCGCTCCTGCCGCCGCTTGCGGTCCCGACGCTCGAAGTCCGCTCGCTCCCCGCGCCCGGCGAGAACGTGCGGATGCTCTCCCTCCAGCGATTCTCCGGAGTCCTCTCCGACCTCGCGTCCGAACTGGCGCGGATCCCCGGAGACGTGAGGATCCACTGCGCCAACGAAGGCGAGGAGCAGCGCCTGCGCGAGCTCCTGCGCGACGTGAAGCGCGAGGTGACGATCGCCCGCGGGCGGCTCAACCGCGGCTTCTCGTTCGAGGAACTCGGCGCCTCGTGGATCCCGCACCACGAGCTCTTCAACCGCCACCGGCTGCGCCGCTCGCTCATGAAGCGGCCGGACGCGCGGCCCATCGACTCGATGCTGGATCTCGAGAAAGGCGACATCGTCGTCCATCTCTATCACGGCATCGGCCGCTTCGTGGGGATGGAGAAGTCCGACGGCCGCGAATTCATGGTCCTCGAGTACGCGGACGCGGCCCGCGTCTTCGTGCCCGTCGCGGACCTCGACCTCGTACAGAAATACGTCGGCGTCTCGGAATCGGCGCCGCCGCTCCACATCCTCGGCGGCACGGCGTGGGCCGCCGCGAAGGAGCGCGCGCAGCAGGCGGTCGAGGAGCTGGCGAAGGACCTCATTCGCGTCCAGGCCGTGCGCGAGATGGAGCTGGGCAACGCCTTCCCGGCCGACGCGGAGTGGCAGCGCGCCTTCGAGCTGGCCTTCCCGTACGAGGAGACGGAAGACCAGACGGATATCGCGCGCGCGATCAAGCTCGACCTCCAGTCGCCGCGCCCGATGGACCGGCTCGTCTGCGGCGACGTCGGCTACGGCAAGACCGAGCTCGCGATGCGCGCGGCGTTCAAGGTCGCGACGACGGGGAAGCAGGTCGCCGTCCTCGTCCCCACGACGGTCCTCGCCGAGCAGCACTACCGCACCTTCGGCGAGCGGATGAGGGACTACCCGCTGCGGATCGCGTCGCTCTCGCGCTTCAAGACGGCCCGGGAGCAGAAGACGGTCCTGGCCGACCTGGCCGCCGGCACCCTCGACGTCGTGATCGGGACGCACCGCCTCATCCAGCCGGACGTGAAGTTCCGGGACCTCGGCCTCGTCGTCATCGACGAGGAGCAGCGCTTCGGCGTCGAGCACAAGGAGCACCTCAAGAAACTCCGCGCGACGGTGGACGTGCTGACCCTGACGGCGACGCCGATCCCGCGGACGCTCCACATGTCGCTCCTCGGGATCCGCGACGTCTCGATGCTCCAGACGCCGCCCGCGGAGCGCCGCGCGGTCCGCACGGAGGTGATGCTGGAGGACGACCGCGCGATCCGCAACGCGATCCTCTACGAGCTGGACCGCGGCGGGCAGGTCTACTTCGTCCACAACCGCGTCCACAACATCGAGAAGATCCGCG
>JACPRC010000116.1 GCA_016190175.1 Planctomycetota bacterium | reverse complement strand
GCGCCAACCAGCGCATCCTTCGGGCACCATCCGGTGCCCCAGAGATACCTCGCCCCCACCCCCACTGTCTGACTCGCTGGCCCTCCGCGCCGCTACCATTCCGGTGCGAAACATGCTACGCTACGGTCCAGGCGTGTCAAGCTGGGCGCGGCAGCCGCCGCGTTTGCCCGGGCCCCGGCCCCCGCCGGGGCCCGTTTTTTTCCAGGGGTCGCGCCCTTGAGGTCCCGCGATCGCGGGCCTCCGTGGCACTACGTGACCCGCAGGGCGAACGCCGGACGCGATCCGACCGGTGTGCTACAATCCTTCCGATGGCGCGCCGCCTCCGACGTCTAACCTCCTGGAGCGCGATGAGACTCTGCGCGGTCGTCCTGGTCTTCCTCCTCGGCATGCCGGATTTGCCGAGCGGCCAGGACCAGGACGGGCCCGTCTTCAACGAAGTCCCCGCCAAGACGATCAAGCGGCTCGATGAGGCCGTGCGCAGGCCGGACTGGAAGACGATCTTCGACGCGTACGACGCCGCGCACGAGCGCCAGACGGACCGTCTCGCGCGGGACCCGAACGATCCGCGGCGCCTCCTCGGGTTCGCCGAGTGGATCCGGACGCGCATCCTGTCGATCCCCGGCGCGGAGGAGGCGTTCCGCGAGCGATACGAGGGCGCAGCGGCGGCGGCGTTCCGCGAGGCGCGCGACACGCAGGACTGGGCGGCGCTCGAGCGGGCGGGGGACCGATATTACCTGACGTCGGGAGCGGCGGACGCCTTGGACACGGTGGCCCACCGGCGATTCGCGGAGGGAGACGCGGCCTCCGCGGCCATGACGTGGCAGAAGCTCCTTCGCCGGCTCGAACCGGACGACGCGCTTTGTCCCGTGATCGCGTGCCGCCTGGCCGCGGCCTACGCGATGCTCGACGACGCGGAAGGCCTCGCCCGTCTCCGCGAGATGCGCATCACGGGCCGCGTCCTGATCGGCGGCCGGACCCGGACCGCGGAAGAGTACCTTGCTTCGCTGAAGGTGGAGGCGGCGGGACCGCCGGCGCTGCCGGAGCCGGGCTGGTCCCTGCGCCCGGAAACCCGTGGATGGCCCACGAACGAGATCCCGCTGGGCGTCTGCTCGCTCCGCGCCGACGGCGGCGGCCGGATCACGGGGGCCGCGCGCTTCCACGGCGTATGCGTCCGCCGGGACGGACGCGAGATCGCGATCGCGACGACGGGGCGAAGGCTCGTCGCGTTCGACCCCGGCCGGGGAGACGGGAAGAGCCTGAACGCGGGCGTCTTCTGGCGCTGGCCGGAGGCGGCGCCCATCCGGGGAGAGGCGGCCGTCCAGGTCGCGTACGGCGCCGTCTTCGGCATGGCGGCGGCGGACGACCTCCTCGTCGGGACGGTCCTGAGCGACGCGGCGCCCCCCTCGAACCCGCGCCATCCCGCCTTCGACGGCGCGGCACGCGTCGTGGCCGTGGAGGTCTCGACCGGCCGGGAGCGCTGGGACACCGCGAAGCTCCGCGCGGTCCATCGGGGCCGGACGGTGCCCGTCCTCGAGACGTTGCCGTTCGGCGACCGCGAGTTCGCCTTCGCCGCACCTCCCGCGATCTGGGGGGGGCGGGTGTACCTGCCGGTGGCGACCCATCCGACGGCGGAGCGCGAGGTCCACGTCCTCTGCCTGGACGCGGCGACGGGAAGGCCGCTCTGGTCGCGGTTCGTCGCCGCGGGCCCGCCCGCCGCGATCGCCACGTTCCCGGCGCTGACCGTGGACCTGCGCGGGCTCTTCGTGGCGACGAACCTGGGCGCGCTGATGGCGCTGGACCCCCTTACGGGCGAACCCCGATGGGCGGCCTCGTATCCCACGACGGTCATGAGCTCCCGCTTTCGGCAGCCGAGTCCCCCCGCCCTCGCCGGCGGCCGCCTGCACGTCCTGGCGCAGGACGCCCCCGAGTTCCTCGTCTTCGACGCGGTCGCGGGGAAAAGGCTCCCCCTCGCCTGGAACAACCGGACGGACCGCGGGAAGCCGGACTGGGGCCGGATCTCGGGCGTGACGGAGGTCAGGCCGGGCGTCCTGATCGCCACGGGCGAGGAGTTCTGGCTCCTGAACCTCGCCGAGATGAAGTGGAACGGACTCTCGCGCCCCACGGGCGCGACGGCGGCCATTGCCCATCCCGTGCGGGCGGGACCGTACCTCTACGTCCCCTACCGGAAGCCCACGACAGAGGGGATCGCCGTCTACGAGACCGGCTCCTGGCGGCTCGTGGCGAACTGGGACTGGGGCGCGGCGGCGAACGCGGAGGTGTGCGTCGGGGACGAGACGCTCCTCCTCCAGGGGCACGACGTCCGGGCCTTCGCCTCGGCGGCCGCCCTGGAGCGCCGCTTCGCCCCGCGGGTGGAGGCCGACCCGCCGATCGCGTCCGCGTGCCTCCGCCTCGCCCTGATCTTCCGCGAGGCGGGCCGGTGGCCGCAGGCCCTCCGCGCGTACGAGCGTTTCATCCTCGCCGCCGAGGGCGACCCGCAATGGGCCGCCGAGGTCCGCGAGGCGCGGCGGTGGGTGGACGAGGTCCGGCGGAAGCCCTGACCCGCGGAATACTCTCCCTTCCCCGGACGTTGATGGTTTGATGTTGAATCATTCCGCCGCCGGGGGCCGGTGACGTGGGCACCCGCTACCGCGGATCTCCCGGGGCCGTCCGCGCGCTGAACGCGTACGTCGCGCTCGTGCGCGCCGCGGAGTCCGTGACCGCGCGGCTCCAGCCGCGCATCGACCGCGCGGGGCTGACCGTGAGCCAGTTCGGCGCGCTCGAGGCGCTCCTCCACCTCGGCCCCCTCTGCCAGAAGGAGCTGGGGACGAAGCTCCTCAAGTCGGGCGGGAACATCACGATGGTCGTGGACAACCTGGAGCGGCGCGGGCTCGCGCGCCGGGTGCGCGGAGAGGACCGGCGCTTCATGGCCGTCCACCTCGCGCCGGCCGGCCGGCGCCTCCTCCGCCGCATCTTCCCCGGCCACGTCGAGGCGATCGTCCGCGAGATGGCAATCCTCTCCGCCGTCGAACAGAAGAAGCTCCGTGTCTTGTGTCGCATGCTCGGTCTTCAGGAAAGGAGGGACGCATGATGTGGATGGCGCTGTTCTTGATGGCGGGCGAGGAGACCTACCACCTGGGCCACGCCCCCAAGTTCGCGAACATCGTGGCGGAGAACCACGCGGACCTCGAGTCCACGATCGTCGCCACGAACGAGGTCTCGGGCACGGTCACGGCGGACCGCGAGAAATCGACGGGCTCGGTCTCGCTCCGCATCCCCGTGAGCTCGCTCAAGAGCGGCATCGCGATGCGCGACGAGCACCTCCAGGGCGAGTGGTGGCTCGACGCGAGGAAGCACCCCGACATCACCTTCGTGTCGAAGAAGGTCCGAGCCTACGAGAAGATCCCCGCGGCCTTCGAGGTGATCGGCGACTTCACGATGCACGGCAAGGCGAAGGAGATCGTCGTGATCGTGGAGACCCGCGAGCTGCCCGCCGACGCGGTCCGGAAGGCGAAGTTCCCCGAAGGGAAGTGGATCCGCTTGTCCGCGCAGTTCGAGGTGAAGCTCTCCGACCACGGGGTCGCCATCCCCGAGGTCGCGGCGGGCAAGGTCTCGGACACGTGGAAGATCAAGATGGTCCTCTTCGCGGGCACGGCGAAGCCGGAGAAGAAGTGAAGTTCGCGGCCGCGTCCGGTCTCGCGGTCGCGCTCCTCGCCCCGGCGGCGGCGGTCCTCTCCGCCGCCGCGGGGCGCGAGGTGCTCGTCGTCACGCCGCATCATCCGGAGATGGTCGAGATGAACCGGGCCCTGTGGACGCGCGGCGAGGCCGTGCCCGAGATCTACGGCATCCCGCACGGACGGATGCGGATCCTCTTCCCGGATCGCGCGAAGCTCGTCGTTCCGCCGGAGGACCCGTCGATGACGCTCCTCCTCAAGGGGCCCGGCGACGCGCCGCTCCAGACGAAGACGGTCTGGTACGTCGCGACCCGCGCGGCGGCCGCGGGGTTCCTCGCCGCACTGGTCGGACTCCTTGCCCGCGGATTGCGACGAACTTGCCGGTCGCGCGTACGTCCTTATGAAGGGGCGCATGCCGACGTTGCTTCTCGTCCTGTGGCCCACGATCGAGTCGGACTTGATCGATCGACTCCGTGACCGCGATGTCGAAGTCCGCGACGAGGCGTCGCGGATGCTGGCCTCGATCGGCGCGCCGGTCGTTCCCGCGCTGCTCGCCGCTCTCGACGATCCCGATCCGGAGGTCGCGGCGCGTGCCGGAAACGTCCTCGAGCGCATGGTTCCGTCGCTCTCGGAAGAGGTCGTGCGCCGCCACGCCCCCCTGCGCGAGATGGCGGAGCGGCTGCGCCGCGAAGCCTGGGTCCGCGACCTCGTCTGCGAGCTGCGGACTTGGAGAGGACTGACCCTCCCCACCGACGCGGACCGGTACCCCGTTTCCGCGCGTGCCCGGCAGATGGCGTCCCGGGCCGTGCCGGCCCTCATCCGGGCTATGGACGACCGCGCGACCCCGGTGGTGGTCCGGAGCTGCTTCGCGATTCTGCTTGGCCTCACGCGCGACGCCCGGGCGATTCCGCACCTCATCGAGGCGCTGCTCCAGAGCGATCAAGTCGTCCTGGCCGGAGGCTGAGACGAGATCGTCGTGACGCTCCGGGAGAGCGCGGCCGACGGGCTGGGGTTGTTCCCCCGCGAGATCTCCGTCCCTGCCTTGATTGCGGCCTGCGCCGATCGTCCGGCGCCCGAGCCGATCTTCGACGCGCTCCGCAGGATCACCGGGCAGTCGTTCGGTCCCGACCTCGACGCATGGCGCGCGTGGTGGAGGCGGACGCGGAAACGCGCGCCGGTCCCGGCCGCCCACGGGTACACTGGCTCCCGTGGGGACCGTTGACTTCGGCCCGTCGGCGCCGGACTATGCCACGCATCGCCGGGGATTCCCGCCGTCGTTCTTCGCCCGCCTCTCCGCGCTCGGCCTCGTCCCGGCCGGGTGCCGCGCCCTCGACCTCGGCACGGGCACCGGCTCGCTCGCCCGCGGTCTCGCCGCGCTCGGGGCCCGCGCCATCGGGCTCGACTGCTCCGTCGCGATGCTCCGGGGCGCGGACGGGCTCCCCGTCGTCGCGGCGGCCGCGGAGCGCGTCCCGCTGCGCCACGCGGCGTTCGACCTCGTCACCGCGGGGCAGTGCTGGCACTGGTTCGACGGCCCGCGCGCGGCCCGCGAATGCCGCCGGCTCCTTCGCCCCGGCGGGACGCTCGTCGTCGCGCACTTCGACTATCTCTCCCGCGAGAGCGAGGCCGCGGCCCTCACGGAGGAACTCGTCCTGCGCCACAACCCGCGATGGACGATGGCGGGCACCGACGGCCGCCACGGGGGTTGGGCACCTCAGCTCGAGTCCGCCGGCTTCGGTCCCGCGGGGATCTTCGAGTACGTCGAGGAGGTCCCGTACTCCCAGGAGGCGTGGCGCGGCCGGATCCGCACCTGCAACGGCGTCCTCGCGCTTCGCGACGCGGCGCGGATCGCGGAGTTCGACCGCGAGCTGGCGGCGCTCCTGCGCGACCGGTTCGGCGGCGCGGATCTCTCCGTCCCCCATCGCGTGTTCGCCGTGGCGGCGCAGCGGGGCGGCAACACGCCCTGATCGCTCCCCGCCCATATGGGTACGATTCCCGCCCCTTCTTCGTTCCGTAGGGTACATCCGGAGGAGGCGAACATGAGAGGCGCATCGATCCTTCTGGCCCTGGCGCTGGCCGCCTGCGGCGGTGGCGGCGGCGGCGGGGAGGACCTCGGCACCGCGGTCGCCGGCACCGTCACGGTCCCTCCCGCGCCGAAACCCGAGAAGCCGCCGACGACCTGGTCGGCCGCCTACTCGGGGAACTACACGTCCGTCTCGTACGACCGCGGGATCCAGTACGTCGTCATCCATACGATCGAAGGGACCGCCGCCGGCGCGATCTCGTGGTTCAAGAACCCGGACTCGAACGTCAGCGCCCACTACGTCGTCGACTACGGCGGCGCCATCACGCAGATGGTCCAGGACAAGGACATCGCCTGGCACGCCGGGAACTGGGACTACAACGTCCACTCCATCGGCATCGAACACGCGGGGTACGCCTACAAGAACTACTGGACCGCGGCGGAGTACCAGAAGAGCGCGGCGCTCACGCGCTGGATCTGCCTCACCTACGGCGTGCCGATGGACCGCGCCCACATCATCGGCCACGTCGAGGTGCCGGGGGCGACCCACACGGACCCGGGTCCGTACTTCAACTGGAACTACTACATGTCGCTCGTGAAGGACGAGCCCGCGGATCTCGCGACGTCGTACAAGGCGATGGAGGTCACGACCTCGACGCTCAACGTGCGCTCGGGCCCCTCGACCTCCTACTCCGTGATCGGGACCGTCCTGGAGGGGCAGCGATACGTCCGGCTCTCCTCCTCCGGCGGCTGGAGCCAGATCCAGTACAAGGGGAACGTGGGCTGGTGCTACGACGGTTACCTGACGCAGAAGACGGGCGTCACGGGGATCCTCGTCACCTCCGACGCCCTCAACGTCCGATCGGGCCCCGGGACGGAGTACGCCGTCGTGGGGACGGTCGCGATCGGGCAGCGGTACGCGCTGGTCGAGGGCGCGAACGGCTGGAAGAAGATCTGGTGGGGCGGCGAAGAACGCTGGGTGTACGGCGGCTCCACGAGCGACTTTGCGATGTAGGGTCACCACCCCCGCTTGAGCATCGACAGGAACTTCTTCGCCAGCTCGAGGCTGTTCCACCCCGCCGGCGCGTGCCGGATCGCGGCCTCGAGGTCCGCGATCGCCCCCGCCCGGTCCCCGGCGTCATCCCGGACGAACGCGCGCATCAGGTACGCCTCGGAGTAGTCCTTCTTCAGCTCGATCGCACGGTCGAAGTCCTCGCGCGCCCCCTTGCGATTCCCCAGCCCCCGCCGCGCGATCCCGCGCCCGACATGCGGCTCCGCCGCGGACGCGTTCCGCTCGATCGCCAGGTCGAAGTCGGCGATCGCCCCCTTCACGTCCCCGAGTCCCATCTTCGCGTTGCCCCGGTTGGCGTAGGCCTCCCACCCGCCCGGATCCAGCTCGATCGCGCGACCGTAGTCTTCGATCGCCCCGGCCAGGTCGCGCTGCGCGTACCGGACGTTCCCGCGATGATAGTACGCCTCCGCGGTCGCCTTCATGCCGATCACCCGGTCGAGGTCGGCGCGCGCCCCCGGCAGGTCACCCGCACGCGCCTTCGCCCGCGCACGCTCGACGTACGTGCCGGCCTCCCCCTGCCTGCGCTCCAGGAGCCGGTCGTAGTCCGCGACCGCGCCCGGCCCGTCGCCGTTCGCGAGCTTCGTCCGCGCGCGGTTCTCGTACCCCTGCACCCAGTCGGGGTTCCGCCGGAGCGCCTCGTCGTAGTCCGCGACGGCGCCCGGCAGGTCCCCGAGCTCCCGTTTCGCGTTCCCGCGGTTCGAGAAGGGCTGCCATTGCGCGGGATCGAGCCGGATCGCGGCGTCGAAGTCCTTGATCGCGCCGCGGAGGTCGCCGCGGTCCCGTTTGATCGTGCCGCGGCTGTTGTAGGCCCAGGGGGAATACTCCTTGAGTTCGATCGCGCGATCGTAGTCCCGCATGGCGCCGTCGGGATCGCCCAGAGCGAGGCGGGCGTTGCCGCGGTTCGTGTACGCCTCCGCATAGTCCTTCTTCAGCTCGATCGCGCGGTCGTAGTCCTTGACGGCCCCCGCGTTGTCGCCCAGATTCTGCCGTGTCAGCGCGCGATGATAGTAGACGGCGGGATCCGAGGGTCGGAGTTCGACCGCGCGCTCGGAATCGACCAGCGCGCCCTTGTGGTCCCCCATCGCCCCCTTCAGGACCCCGCGGTTCGTGACGGCGTCCGCCCAGTCCGGCTTGAGCGCGATCGCCCGGTCGAAGTCGCGCAGCGATGCCGCGAAGTCCTTGCGCTCATAATAGAGGATGCCGCGATGGAAATGGGGCACCTCCCACCCCGGGGCCAGCGCGATCGCGCGGGTGAGGAGCGCCAGGGCCTCGTCCGTCTTTCCCGCCAGGTGCGACAGTTGGGTCAGGAACTCCTCGGATTCGTACTCCGCCAGGCCTTCCTTGAGGATCCTGGCGGCGCGCGGCGCCGAGTTGTCCGCATAGTAGGACCTCAGCGCCTGGGCGACCCGCACCGCGACGCGGTCGTCGCGCGACCAGGGGAGCCCCCATCGCTCCGCCTCCTCCTGCTCCCGGCCCGGCTCCCAGCCCGCGGCGAAGTGGCGGACCGCATCCTCCAGCACGGGCTTCGCGAGGGCGACCCGGTCGGGATCGGTGTCGGACTGGCCGACGAGCCGGACCAGGTACTGCTGGATCCTCACCATGCCCAGGAGCGTACGGCCCGGGCGGAACGACGCGGCCTTCGCGAGCGCCGCCTCCAGATCCCGCCCTGCCCCGTCGAGATCGCCGAGATAGAGCCGGGCCCGCGCGCGGACGTAGTACCCCTCGGGATGGCCGGGCCACTCCTCGACGTAGCGGCTCACGTCCCCTTCCGACTTCTCCAGATCCCGGCGAGCGGCAGCATGCGGGACGCGCCCGCTCCGGAGTTCCTGCTTCCGCTCGACCACCGTGTGCCAGAGCGTGGCCAGCCTCTGGAGCCCCGACTCGCGCCGCTTCGCCTCGTCGCGCTCGCGCGAGGCCCGGACTTCCTGCTCCAGGCGCCGCGCGGTCTCGGCGGCCGCCTTCTCCGCTTCCCTCCGCGCACGGAAGAGGAACGTGATCCCGGCCGCGGCGCCCGCGACGGCGGCAAGCGCGAGCGCGGTCGTGGTCGCCCAGATCAGGGGCTGCTTGCGGATCCGCTTCGCCAGGACGTAGCTCCACGTCACGCGGCGCGCGTGCCGCAGCGGGTTCTTCTGCGCGAGCGCGTCGAGGTCGTCGATCAGCTCCACCGCGCCGGCGTACCTCCGGCGCGGGTCCTTCTCCAGCGCGTGGACGATGATCGCCTCGAGGTCCGCCGGCGTTCCCGGCGCCAGCCGCTTCGGCCGCACCGGCTCCGCCGTCACGACCTGCGTCAGCACCTCCGCCGACGACTCCCCGACGAACGGCGGGCGGCCCGTCACCAGCTCGTACAGGATCGCCCCGATCCCGTAGAGGTCGCTCGCCTTCTCCGCCCTCCCCCGCGCCTGCTCCGGCGCCATGTAGTTGGGCGTCCCGACGACGACGTTCGTGCCGGTGAGGCTCTCCCCTTCCACGGCCGTCTCCTTCGCCAGGCCGAAGTCCATGACGTAGACGGCGCCCGACTTCTCGACCATCACGTTCGCGGGCTTCAGGTCCCGGTGGATGACGCCGCGGTCGTGCGCGAACCGCACGGCCTCCGCGATCTTCCCGGCGGCGCGGAGTCTCTCTTCGGCCTTCAGTTTCGCCTTCGAGAGCGTCTCGCCGTCGACGAACTGCATCGCGATGAACGGGTTTCCGTCGTGCTCGCCCACCTCGTAGATCTTCGCGATGTTCGGGTGGTCCAGCGAGGCCGCGAGCTGCGCCTCGCGGCGGAAGAAGGCGCGCGCCTTCTCGTCGCCGATCTGCTTGAGGAACTTCAGCGCGACCCAGCGCCCGAGGTCCGGGTCCCAGGCGCGGAAGACCATCCCCATCCCGCCGCTGCCGAGAGGGTTGAGGCGCCAGTAGCGGCCGACCCGGTTCGCAGGCTCCTTCATCGCCTCGGCCGCCTCGGGAGGCGCAGGCCGGGAGGGAGTTGCGAGCTCGCGGATCTGCTCGGCGCTGAGCGGCAGACGGGCGAGGAGCGAGCCCCCCATCTGCAGCGCGGCCTCGACCTGTTCGCGGGCCAGCCATCCGCGCTCCACGGCGCGGCGGGCGAGGGAGAAGTCGAGGTCGGACTGCGGATCGGGGGAAGGGATGGTGTCGGACATCGCGCTCAGGAGTATAGCACGTGCCCCGCGAGTGCCGGCGCACGGCTCCGCCGTATTACTTGTCCCCTGCGTAGTCGGGATTGAACTCCGTGCCTTTCCCGACGTTCCCGTCGAAGTACCTCGAGTTTCGCACTTTTTTCGAGAGAGTATGGGTACTCTCCTGGGGAAATCACCCATAATCGCACAACGCTCTGTTCCGATCGCTGAAGAAATTTCCCCAGGGGAAATCCAAGAACTGCGAAAGTCCAGAGTACTCCAATTGAACTAAACCGCTACCGCGGTGGAGAAGAGACTCTCGGGCCGGTCTTCGACCGGCAGCGGCTGATCCCGTGTCAGAGAAGCACGAGCCCCTTACGTTTCGTGGTTCACATTTGCACTTGACAGGCGCGGACGACGTGATAGCATCCTTGGAACCAGTCAATGGGCGGGGAATGGGTTATCTTCGGAGGGGAGACCTCATGAATTCCAGGAGCGGATGGGTTTTCCTCGTTGCGTGCTTGGCCGTGTCGCTGTTGGGCGCGAGGCAGGCGCCGCAAGACGGGCGCCCGCCCTTTCCGGGTCCGATTCCGAGCATCGAATTCCTCTGTCCTCCAGCCATTGCCGCGGAAAATGAGACGGTTGTCCTTGTGGCAGGGACGGGTCTCTCGGCGGTTCGTGAGGCCCGGGTCAACGGACAACCTGTGCGCGCCGTCGCGCTGCACGATTCCGTGCTTGACCTCCTCTTGCCGCATCTGGCCCGTGGGACGCATCGGGTCGAGCTTGTCACGGATCGCGGAGCGGTGCTGGAGATGTCGTTGAGCGCAGTATCGTACGATGAGCGGGCGGCGATCGAAGCGTTGGAGTCGGTGCGGCGCCTCGTCGTGTTCGCGCAGCAACGCGGGGTGCCGGTAGATGCGGCCGCCGTGGTTTCCGTGTCGCAGCAGATCGAGGGCGTCGAGCGGAAGCTGGAGGCGGGCAATCTCAACGGCGCCCGGGGATCTCTGCAAGGGCTGACGCATCACCTCATCGGCTTGGAGGCAGAGAAAATCGACACCCCGTTCGCGGAGGCCGTGATCTCGGTGCTGAACAGCGGCCCGTGGGGATTCCTGGTGGATACGAGCGGTCGCAAACGCTTGCACTGGAAGACAGTACTGGAGAGGTTCCTGCAAGTGGTCCCCGAAAAATCGGGCGCGAAAAGGATCGAGTTCCGAGATTGCGCCAAGCTCCGCAAGGAGCTTCAGCAGTCGGTGCCCAGCCCCACGGATGTCGACAAGAAGGAGATGCAGATCGTGCGTGACGGGGGCAAGCTCAAGGTGAGAGTGATCGTTTTGAGAGGCCCTTCCGGGAAGCCTGGCGCGAACGGCTATTTTCCTGGCAGCGCCACCGACGGAGAAGAAGCACCTGAGGTCAGGTACGACCGTCCCGGAATCGAAGACGTGGTGGTAGTGGCGTCGTCAGGCAAGGGGGGACGGGGAGGAGACGGCTTCGACAACGAACCCGGACGGGAGGGAGGGGCCGGAGGGCATGTCTTTGTGAGCGTGGGGGAGAATTGTTCCGTGGCCGCCTTTGCCGGAGATGGCGGCGTCGGCGGCGATGGCGGC
>JACPRC010000114.1 GCA_016190175.1 Planctomycetota bacterium | reverse complement strand
GACCTGCGGCGCGTCCTGACAGGCGAGATCCCCTACACGGAACCGTCGCCGCTGCCGCCGACGCCGGACTTCTACGGAGAGAAGCGGGAGCCGGTGAGACCCCAACCCTGAACGAGGAGGCGAATGCGATGGGAAAACTCGTGGTCGGCGGCGCAACCCTCCAGTGCTCGATGGGCCTGGCGCCCTCGACGCTGATCGTGCCCCCGGACAAGACCACCGATGCGGGCATGATGGCCGCCGCGAACGTCATGGACTACAAGCCGACCGCCAACATCGCCCCTTTCGGGATGTGCCAGAGCCCGTCCAATCCGCAGGTGGCCGCGGCCACCGTCGCGGCTGCGGGCGTCCCGACCCCGCAACCCTGCATCCCGATGACGGTCGGCCCGTGGACGCCGGGCAGCTCGACCTTCCAGGTCGCTTCGCAGCCGGCGCTGAACGACGCGAGCACGTGCACGTGCAACTGGGGCGGGAGCATCACAATCACGAATCCGGGGCAGAGCTCGATCGACGCGCCCTGACCCCTCAGCGCGATTCCGCCTCCCGGTAGTCGCCCCACAGCAGGGCCATCGCCGGGACGAACACGGCCGCCGAGAGGACGTAGACCGACCACGGCCCCTCCTCCCCCACCGGAGCGCTGAGGTCGTGGCTCAGCTTCGCGACGAAGAGGACCGCCGCGTTGTTCGCCGCGTGCGCGATCACGGACGACCAAATGCTGCGGGTCCAAAGGGCGAGCGCGGCGAAGAAGAGACCGAGCGCGAACATCGGGAGCATCTTGAGCGGCTCGACATGGACCGCCGCGAAGAGGAGCGCGGTGTAGAGGACGCCGCGCGCCGGCGTGAAACTCCGGACGAAGCCGCGGAAGACGACGCCGCGGAAGAGGAACTCCTCGCACAGCGCCGGGGCGAGGCTGAAGAGCGCGAACGCCGTTCCCGGCTGCCGCAGGAGGACCTCGATGATCGGCTTCTCGAGCTGCTGGTGGACGTGCTCCACGTACCGGCCGTGGCCCGCGCGTACCAAGAGCCACTCCTGGACGATCACGAGGCCGTTGAGGAGCCACATCGAGGAGAGGGAGGCGAGGACGACGAGGACGAGCGTGCGCGCGCCGGGGAGGCGGACGCCGAGCGACGGGCCCGGCGCGAGCCGCAGGCCGAAGACGTACAGGAGGGGGCCGAGGAGGAAGGGGACCTCGACGGCGGCGACCTGCGCCCACAAGGCCTTCGGGGCGGCCGCCATGAGACCGACGACGCCCAGGATCACGACGGCGAGGACGCGGACCGAATCGACGGCGTCCGGGAGCCGGTGCGCCGGGGACTGTGCGCTCTCCTTCGGTTGGTCCATCGCTCCGGTCCGCGGTCCGTGCCCGGTCGTGGGCCGCCCCCCGGCGCGGGTTTCGCCCGCCTCCGCGCGGCCGGCGCCGCGCTACGGCGCGGCAAGAGCCCGCAACCCGCCGCCTCGCCCGGTCTCCGTTTCTCCTTGTCTCCACGCCCCTTTCGGGGATCAGACCGAACGTCCACCGGGATCTGCGCGCGGCGCGCAGATGTTGCGGACTACTTCTTCTTGAGCTCCTCGAGGGTGCGGCGGATCTCCGCGAGACGGTCGCTGAGGAGTTTCTCCTCCGCTTCCAGGACGACGATCAGGCTCTGGTTGGCCGTCGTGACCTTGGCATCGATCGCGGTGACCTTCTTCTCGAGCTCGTCCTTGAGCTTCGTGAGGTCCTCGAGGGTGTTCTTCATCTTCTGGTAGGTCGCGAGCATCTCCGGGAGATCCTTGAACCCCTCCGTGAGCCGCTTCTCGATGGCGAAGACCGACTCCTTCACCTTGCGGTCCTGGTCCTCGCCGAGCTTGGTGATCTTCCCCTCCAGATCGGTCTTGAGCGCGGCGATGTCGTCCTTCGTGGCCTGGTTCTTCGGCGTGCTGTCGCAGCCCGCCAGAACGACTCCCGCGACCGCCATGGCAAGAAGCGCCCTTTTCATGCCGTCCCTCCTGTGATGATGGCGCTAGCAGTTTACCTCATGCCGGACGGGTGCCAAGCGAAAAGTGAGTCCAGCGCCCGATGTCTCCCGTCCTACGTCTCTGTACTACTCACGAGCAACTTCTTGCTGCCCCGAGAAGATTCTTGGTGACGCGCGTCGACCCGCGCTGGGGACAGGGGGACGGTGTGACTTGGAGAGGGTGCGACGGCCCCCAGGTCTCCTGGTCCTCGGGTCTCCCGGTCGGTTGCGGGCGACTTGCCCGCCGGAGCCCGAAGGGCGAAGGCGGGAGCCCCCGCTGTGTCTCGACGTCGGACGTGAGACGTAGGACGTCTTACTCGTCCTCGCGGATCGACCGAGCGCAGCGGATGCCGAAGTGGCCTGCACGATCTCGGTATTCGGGGAATCGGTAGTGGACCTTGAGCTGCGCCTCCTTGTCGTCCTTGAATCCGCCGCGGAGCACGAACTGGTCCTTCTTGATAGGCGCCTTCGTCGAATACGAGAGGAACTCCGACGAGGTCCACTCCGGCACGTCGTCGTCGAGGCCCTCCAGCCCGAACGCGCTCTTTCCCGATCCGGGGAACGCGTCGCCCCACGGATAGGCGCGCCGGCGGCGGGCCTGGAAATCGTATCCGGCGGCGACCTCCATCTCGAATTCCGTGGGCAGGCGCTTCCCCTTCCAGGCGGCGTAGGCGTAGGCGTCGAACCAGTCCACGTCGACCACCGGCGCGTCCGGCTTCTGCGATTCGAACCTGCGCGGGACGTGCTTCCCCTTCCGTGCCTTCGCCTCGTCGGGATGGCACGTCGCGAGGTGGTCCTTTTCGTCCAGCGACGCCAGGAATTCCTTGTACTCCGCCGCGGTCACCGGAGAGAGTTCGATGTAGAAATCGGCGAGATCGACCTGCGTCTCCGGCCCGAACTCCGGCTTGTCGCCGTTCGCGCCGACGACGTATTTCCCCGCGGGGACGTAGGCCATCTTCGCGGGAGGCTGGAGCGCGCGGCGCACCTTCTTCCGCAGGGAGACGTAGCGCTCGTCGGAGTGGAACTCGCGGTACCGTTCCTGCCCGGCCTCGTCCAGCTTCGCCCCCGCGTCGGCCCAGCGGCACGCCATATACTCCTTCTCGGCGTCGTCCAAGATCCCGCGGAAGACCACCGCGTCGCGCTTGCGGATCTCGGCCTTCGCGTCCTCCAGGTGCTTCTCCACGATGGAGGTGTGTTCGTACGTCTCGCCCTTGAGCATCTCCTCGGCCTTCGCCCGGAGATCGTCCCACTTCTCCGCGCGCCGGAGCGTCTCGAGCTCCGCGACGCCCGCGCAGAACGCGGCCTGTTTCTCGTACTTCCCGCGCTCCGCGGCGTTGTCCTCGTTCGCGGCGGCGTCGCGGAAGGCCTGCGCGGCGCCGTTCCAGTCGCGGCCGATCTTCTCCTTTCCCTCGGCCGCGGCCTTTTTCGTCCGGGCGGCGCGGAGGAGGAGCGTGGCCACGCCCCGGTCGCCGTCGGACACCGCGAGCTGGGCGGCGCGCTCGTAGAGCGAGATCTTCTCGCCGAGGTCGGTCTTGCGGTCCGCCTCGTCGAGGATCTCCTTGTACCGGGCGAAGTTGAGCTTCTCGGTCACGTCCTTGCGGCGGCGGTCGTCCTCCGGGAGCAGGGAGAGCGCCTTCTCGAACTGCATCGCGGCGGTGCCCCACTGCTTCTGCTGGAGCGCGGAGCCCCCGTCGATCAGGTGCCGCTCGAACTGCTTCTCCCACTCCTGCCGCTCGACGGGGGTCTTGACGCCGCCGTTGGACGGCTTGCCGCCTCCGCCGGAGGAGGGGCCGGGGTCGGCGGGCGCCCTCTTGAGACCGCCGACGACGAAGTAGCCGCCGACGCCGAGGATGAGGATCGCCACGACGATCCCCGCGATGAGGGGCGCGCGGCTCGGCGCCTCCTCTATGAAGCTCGTGGGAGTGGGCGTGGGCGTCACGGCGGGAGGCACGGCCGCCGTCTCGCCCGTCGGCGTCTTCCCCACCTCGTGGTAGAGGACCGTCTTCTCGTCCAGCGTGACGCCTTCGAGGATGGCCTTGCAGTCGCGGAGCACCTCTTCGGGCGTCTGGTACCGGTCCTTGGGGTCCTTGGCGAGGAGACGGACGATCACCTGGCAGAGCGGCGCAGGGAGAGACGGGTTGAGCTTCTCGGGAGAGACGGGCGACTTGTGGACGTGCTGGTAGATCACCGCGGTCGCGCTCTCGCCCACGAACGGGGCCGTGCCGGTGGCGAGCTCGTAGAGGACGGCGCCGAGCGAGTAGAGGTCGCTCCGGATGTCGCAATGGCCGCCCGTCGCCTGCTCGGGGGACATGTACTTCGCCGTCCCCATGATCATCTCGGTCTGGGTGAGGTCGTTCTCCGGGTTCTTGGCGAGCCCGAAGTCCATCACCTTGATCTGGCCGTCTTTCGAGATGATGATGTTCGAGGGCTTGATGT
>JACPRC010000020.1 GCA_016190175.1 Planctomycetota bacterium | reverse complement strand
TACCAGCTCAACTCCGTCCCCGGCGTCGCGCAGGTCTCGAGCGTCGGCGGCTTCGTGCGCGAGTACCAGATCGACATCGACCCGGAAAAGCTGCGCGCGTTCGACCTCAGTCTCGGTCAGGTCTTCCGCGCGGTCATGGCCTCGAACTCCAGCGTCGGCGGCAAGGTGATCCACAAGGGCGGCTCCGAGTTCCTCGTCCTCGGCTACGGCTGGATCAAGAACCTCGACGACATCCGCAACGTCGTCGTCGCGGAGCGCAAGGGCGTGCCGATCAGCGTGGCCCAGCTCGGGAGCGTGCAGCTCGGCCCCGCCTTCCGCCGGAGCGTCCTGGAGAAGGGCGGAGGCGAGGCGGTCGGCGGCGTCGTCATGATGCGCTACGGCGAGAACCCGCTCGAAGTCACGGAGCGCATCAAGGAGAAGATCGGGCAGCTCCAGCCCGGCCTCCCGAAGGGCGTCCGCATCGTCCCCTTCTACGACCGCACCGGCCTCATCCACGCCTCGATCGATACGCTCAAGGACACGCTCGTCGAGGAGATCGTCATCGCGAGCCTGCTGGTCCTGATCGTGCTCTGGCACTTCCGCAGCGCGTTCGTCATCTGCGTGTCGCTGCCGCTTGCGGTGCTCGTCTCCTTCATTTTCATGTACCTCCTCAAGATCCCGTCGAACATCATGTCGCTCTCCGGGATCGCGATCTCGATCGGCGTCCTCGTGGACGCGGGGATCGTGATGACCGAGAACGCGTACCACCGGCTCCACGACCACTTCAAGGGCGAGAAGGTCCGCGGCGATACGCGGGAAATCGTCATCGACGCCTGCAAGGTCGTCGGCGGACCGCTCTTCTTCTCGATCCTCATCATGCTCCTCTCGTTCGCGCCGATCTTCGTCCTCGGCGGGATCGAGGGGAGGATGTTCAACCCGCTGGCCTACACCAAGAGCTTCGCCCTCCTCGGGGTGGCGGTCCTCGCGATCACGCTTCTCCCCGCGATCATCCCCATCTTCATCCGCGGGAAGCTGAAGTCGCAGGACGACGTCTGGCTCGTCCGCTCCTTCGCGAACATCTACCGGCCGATGCTCGAGTTCTTCCTCAAGAAGCCCGATGTCATCGTGGTCATCACCGGGATCTTCCTGCTCGTCGGCCTTCCGCTCTTCCCGCCGAAGGTGCCGTGGATCTTCTTCGTCGCCGGCGTCCCGTTCCTCGTCGGCGTGACGCTCACGCTGGTCGCGAAGCATAAGATCGTGTGCGCGGCCATCCTCTTCTGCGTCGCGGTCACGGGCTTCCGGTTCCTCAAGCCGCGCGGCGAGGAGTTCATGCCGCCCCTCGACGAGCTGGCGATCATGGACATGCCCACGACGAGGCCGAACGTGAACATCACGCAGGCCGGCGACGACATCAAGGAGCGCGACCGCGTCCTGCGGCAGTTCCCCGAGGTCCACCAGGTCGTCGGCAAGGTCGGCCGCGCGGAGACGCCGACCGACCCCTCGCCCATCGACATGGTCGAGACCGTCGTGAGCATGCGGCCCAAGTCGTGGTGGCCCAAGCGGAAGGTGAACTGGGACGACATCACGGACGAGGCGCACGAGGTCGCCGGCGCGCTCGCCGCGGCCGGGATCGTGCGCGTCCCCGAGGCGGACCGCAAGGACTTCGAGAACACGATCGCCATGGACGGCTCCGTCGAGTTCGACCGCACGATGCGCGAGCTGTGCATGCGGCGTCTGCGCGAGTACGTCCCCGACAAGGGCCGCGAGCTCGTCCGGCTCCTGCGCGCGGAGACGCTCTCGTTCCTGCGCTCGAAGGGCACGCTCCGGAAGGAACTTCCCGACGCGCGATGGACCGCGATCGAGGATGCCCTCGTCGCCGAGTTCGCCCTGCGCTTCGACGAATGGGTGCTCCTCGAGGACGTGACCGGCGCCGCGGAGAAGATCGTCGATCTCCTGGAGGCGGAGGGCGCCGTCGTCCGCACGCCGAACCTTCTCGTCGAGCCGGCCACGCTCCTCTCGGAAGCGAAGAGTCTGTGGAATACCCTTCTCGGCCGGCCGAAGCCGACGATCTTCCGCAGGCTGCGCGACGCCCTCGACGCGCGCCACGACGAACTCATGGTCGCGCGCGTGAAGCACCTCGACTGGGAAATCCAGGACCGCGCCGCCGGGAGCCTGAGATGGTCCCTGATCCAGGCCGCCGTCGCGCGGGCGAAGGAGCAGAAACGGATCGCGCGCGAGCCGTCGGGGGACGAGCTGCAGACGATCCGCGCCGCGCGCACGCCGAGGTTCTTCCTCTGGAAGAAGCTCAAGTCCGATGTCCAGAAGGAGATGGACTCGGAGCTCCAGGTCCCCGGCTGGGGCAACATCTGGACGCAGCCGATCATCAACCGCGTGGACATGCTCGCCACCGGCGTGCGGACGATGATCGGCGTCAAGGTGTTCGGAAAGGATCTCGAGGAGATCCAGAATACCTGCGATCAGATCGCGGCCGTGCTCCGCGAGATCCGCGGCGCCCGGGACGTCTTCCCCGACCAGATCCGGGGCGAGAACTACCTGGAGATCTCCATCGACCGCGAGAAGGCGAAGCGGTACGGCGTCAACGTCGAGGACATCCAGGACGTGATCGAGGTCGCGCTCGGCGGGAAAGAGATCACGCTCACCGTCGAAGGGCGGCAGCGATTCCCCGTGCGCGTGCGCTACCCGCGCGACTGGCGCGAGGACGAGGAGTCGGTCAAGCGGATGCTCGTCCCCGCGCGAGGCGAGGGCGAGATGGGAACCGGGATGGGCGAGGCCGCGAAGGACGGGAAGCGCCTCCGGCAGGTGCCGCTCTCCACCGTCGCCGACATCCGCGTGCGGCCGGGCCCGAGCATGATCAAGAGCGAGAACGGCCTCCTGCGCGCGTACGTCCAGCTCAACGTCCGCGACCGCGACATCGTGGGGTTCGTCGAGGAGGCGCAGCGCGCCGTGGATGCGAAGGTGAAGCTCCCGCCGGGCTCCTACATCGAGTGGAGCGGCCAGTTCGAGCACCAGGTGCGCGCGCAGAAGACGCTGACCGTCATCATGCCGCTCGTGATCCTGACGATCTTCGTCATCCTCTATCTCACGTACAAGGACTTCGCCGACACGTGCATGATGTTCCTCTCCGTGCCGGGGGCGGTCGCGGGCGGCGCGATCTTCCAGGCGCTCTTCGGCTTCGACTTCAGCGTCGCCGTCTGGGTCGGCTATATCGCCTGCTTCGGGCTGGCGACCGAAACCGGCATCGTCATGCTCGTCTATCTGCGCGAGGCGATCGAGAAGCGCGGCGGGATGGAGCGGATCGGGAGCGAGGAGGAGATCCGCGCGGCGGTGATCGAGGGGGCGGTGCAGCGGCTGCGGCCGAAGCTCCTGACCGAGGGGACGACGATCCTGGCGCTCATTCCGATGCTGTGGGCGACGGGGGTGGGCGCGGAATTCATGCGCCCGATGGCGGCGCCGATCCTCGGCGGCATCCTCGTCGCGGACGAGGTGATCGACATCCTCATCCCGGTGCTCTTCTACAAGGAGCGGTGCCGGAGGCTGCGGAAGCGAAAGGAAAGGGAGGCGGCTCCAATCGAGACCGCGCAGGGAAGATAGGGAGATGGGGAGATGGGGAGACCGGGAGACAAGGGGACAGGGCGAAGGGGCGGGTTCGCCCCGTCTCCCGGTCTCCAGGTCTCTTGGTCGGTTGCGGGCCTTCGGCCCGCCGATGCGGCCGGGGCTCCGGCCGCGCAGGCGGACGGAGCTCGCGTTGGGAGGTGCGTCATGAAGCGGATGTTCGTGTCGTTGGCGGCGGCGATGGCGCTGCTGTTCGTCGGAGCCGGGTGCGGCTCGCCGAAGGACAATCCGGAGATCCACTCTCCGAAGGTCGAGAAGAAGTACGCCTGTCCGATGAAGTGTGCAACGTCCGACTCTCCGGGCAAATGCCCGAAGTGCGGGATGGAGATGGAGGAGCGGAGGTAGCCCTCACCGCGCCCAGTTCTCCAAGGCGAGTCCCGGAACGCGGGAGAACTCGCGCTCGTTGTTCGTGACGAGCGTCAACCGGCGGGAGACGGCCTGCGCGGCGATGAACGTGTCCAGCGGGCCGATCGGTGTGCCCGACGACTCCAGTCTCGATCGGACGCGCGCGTAGGCGGCCGCGTCTTCCGACGTGAACGGAAGAACCTCGATCGGGCGGAGGAAGTTCTCGACGAGACGGAGCGTTTTCAGCGGCGCAGAACTTTTCGCGGCCCCCGTGCGCAGTTCCGCCTCCGTGACGACGCTCGTCCGGACGGTCTCCCGATCCGCGGCCAAGAGCCGGTCCAGGACACGCCGATGCCCCTTGAGGGCATAGATGCAGATGTTCGTGTCGAGGAGGAACCCGATCATCGGAGCCTCGCGCGTCGGTCGGCGCGGCCTTGCGGAGGCCGCACGAAATCCGGCGGAACGCCGGCGAACGACCCCGCGTACCCCTCCGGCCACTCGTGCGCGGGCTCGAGAACCACCGCTTTCCCGCGCCGGCGGACGATCACCGTCTCGCCGGAGAACCTGAACTCCTTCGGCAGACGCACCGCCTGGCTCCGTCCCGTCCAGAAAATCTTGGCGCGTTTCGCAAGCATCGATGCCTCCAGTAGCTATCATGATAGCTACTTTCGGTAGCGTCCGCAAGCGGCGTCCGCCGCGGCCGCACGGGACACGATGTGGCGCGAGTGGACAGCGGGGGGCTGAAGGCCCGCAAGGCTCTCGAAACGGACTCGGGACTTGACCCCGGGGCTCGATCAGGCTAATCTGGCCATATGAGAATGGCCAAGTTGAGCGAGGTCAAGGACGGACTCTCCCGCTATGTGGAGCGGGTCCGGCGCGGCGACCGCGTGCGCATCCTGGTCCGCGGCGTCCCCGCGGCGGACCTGGTCCCCGTGCCGGACGCCGGGACCGACCCGGACCCCTCGCTGGCGGAACTGGAGCGCGCGGGGGTGATCCGGAGGGGCCGCGGCGGAGTCCCCGCCGAGATCCTGCGCCCCGGGCCGCGAGGCCGCGGACGGCCGCTCTCCCGGGACCTGATCGACGAACGGCGGTCGGGGCGATGAGATTCTGGGACTCCTCCGCCCTCATCCCTCTCGTCTGCGAAGAAGCGATCAGTGCCTCCTGCCGGCGGCTCCTTCGGAACGACCGGTCCGTCGCCGTGTGGGCCCTGACGCGCACGGAGATGGTCTCCGCGGTCCGCCGCAGGGAACGCGAAGGGGGCCTCGACCGCGACGAGACCCGGTCCGCTCTTCGGAGAATCGCGACCCTCGCCGAGCATTGGACCGAGGTCGATGCCCTCGCCCCGGTTCGCGAGCGGGCCGAACGCCTCCTGGGGCTGCATCCCCTCGCCTCCGCGGACGCCCTCCAGTTGGCCGCCGCGCTCGCGCTGGCTCAGGACCGGCCCCGCGGACGCCCGTTCGTAACCGCCGACGACCGCCTCGGGCGCGCCGCAGAAGCGGAGGGCTTCGAAGTCGCGATCCCGCGCGCGTAGGGCCGCCTCATCGATCCTGCGGGATCTCCTCCAGCGCCGCCCGGTCCGCGGCGGAGAGGTCCTTCGCGAACCCGAGGAGCGCCCGGCGCGCGGCGCGGCGCGTCTCCCCGTCCCCGCCCGTCCCGAGCGCCGCGTCCCGCAACATCGTCAACGTCCTCGGATCGAGCGCCTTCGCGAAACGCAGGACCGCGATCGCCGCGCGGGCGACGGACGGGTCCGGGTCGTGCAGGCACACGGCCACGCGCGCGGCCGCGTCCGGGTCGAGCCCGACGGGCAGCCCGCGGAGCGCCCGGGCGCGAACGGCCGCGTCCGGGTCCGCGGTGGCGACCGCGATCGACCGGCCGACCGCCTCCGGATCCCCGGCGGCCCTCTGCGCCGCCGGTTCCTCCACGGGCCCGACCGGGACGGACTCCGCGGAAAGCACCGACGCGGGCCCTGCCGCCGGCGCCGGCTCGACGGCGGTCTCCGCATGGCGCGCCCGATGTTTCGGCATCCGGCGCCGATCCCCTTCCCCGCGCGCGGCCCCGGCGACCAGCCATGCCGCGACCGCCAGAAGCGGAATCCCGATGAGCGATCTCCTCATGGCTCAAAACCCGAACGCGGCCTTGATCTGCTCCCGCGCGATCTTGCGCAGTTCCCCCTGGTCGATGCCGTCCTTCACTGTTTCGCTGATGTCCACCGTCCAGAACCAACCCTCCGCTTCGGCCTTGCAGTCGATCGACGAGTCGGTGACGCTCACGGTGGCCCGATCCGTGCCCTCCGAAGTCAACGCCCACCGGAAGTACGCGTGGCCGGAGAGGCGGCCCGTGATGTCGTAGATCCGGACCGTGTGGTCCGGGAAAGTGGGGCGCAGGTCCAGGTAGAAACTCACCTCCGCGCCGTTCCCGCTCTCCCAGGTAAGTTCCCAGTCGAACTGCAGGACCCGGTACGCCGTGTTCTCGTTCTCCTGCACGTTCCAAGCGTTGAACGTCGGCGGCGTATCGCCGAGATCCGCCCGGACCCACGGGATGTCGTGGATGTAGACGAAGTACAAGCCGTACTGGAAGAGGATCGTGCCCTCCAGCCCGCTCTCGAGTTCGGACCTGATCTCCGCCTCGACCGCATCCTCGACCTGCGACTTCTTCGCCGCGTCCGACCAGACCGTGTTGATCTGGGACTGGACCTGAAGCTCCACTTCCGACTCGCATCCGAGAAAACACGCGAAGAAGGGAAGCAGAGCGGCGCGAATCAGCATCCGACTCATGGCGACCTCCACATTTCGGTTCACCCATATGGGAAGAACCGTGTGGAGGCGCGGGTGCCGTGGATTACGGGCGGATCTTCTCGCCCGAGAGGGTCAGCCGGTGTCCGAAGTGCGTCCGGACGGAGAGATAGGGAAGATCCGCGCGGCGGACGAGTTCCTCCGCCTCGCGCGGCGTGAGGGACTTCCGCACCGAAAGCGGTCCGTCCACCTTCACGATGGGGTTCGCCCAGAGCGTGAAGAGCTTGATCCAGATCCACGCCCGGAGGCGGCGCACGAGGTCGTTGACGACGATCCCGCGGCGGGCGATCCGGTCGAACGCCCGGAGCGCCCCCACGATCTGCTCGTCCGTGAGATGGTGGAAGAACATCGAGGTCGTGACGTAGTCGAACGCGCCGTCGCGGCACGGCATCCGCCCGACGTCGGCGCAGAGGAAGGACATCTCCGGCTCGCCCGCCCCGTCAGACCGATCCTGCGCCGGTCTGACGGGGCCCGCGTCGCGCCGGGCGAAGTCGAGCGCGCCGGGCTCGAGGTCGAGAACGGTCACGCGCAGGTCGAACCCGCGGCGGCGGGCCCAGCGCGCGAGCGCCGCGGGGACATCGGCCGCCCCTGCGGCCACGTCCAGGACGCGGACCGTCTCACCGGGCCGCCAGCCCTCCGCGAACCGCTCGAAACAGGAGAGCGTCGCCCGCACGCCGCCGAGCCGGCGGTTCACCCACTTCATGAAACCGTAGCAGCGGTCGAGCAGCTCCCGCGGCGGGGTCTCGCGGTCGAGGATCTCCGGCTCAAGCGAGCGTGCGGGCATCCACATGGGAAAGCGGGCCCCGGGACCTTCCGATCCCGGGGCCCGGAGGAGTCGGAGGTTACTTGCCTCCCTTGAGCTTCTTGAGCCGCTCTTCGTTCGTGTCCCGGAACTTCTTGTTCATCCTGTCGCCGTACTTGTCCTTCAGGATGCCGAAGGCTTTCTCGAACATCGCCGCGTCCTTCTGGCTTTCCGCATAGTCCATCATGAAGATGTAGAAGGCCTGGAACTCGCGGTCGCCCTTCGGCACGCGTCCCGCCTTGTCCATCTCCGCGAACTTCTTCCCCGCCTCGATGCGGGTCTTCAGGTCCCGGCCGGCCGTCTCCGCGGTCTCGGCGACATCGAGGTCGACCAGGAGATCCTCCGCCCTTTTCTTCTGGTCGTCGGTCAGGCTCTTGATCTCCCCGAGGCGTTTGCGGGCCTCGGAGGCTTTCACCGTCCGCATCCCGATCTCGAGCAGGAGGAAGTCGTACTTCGCCTTCTCGTCGCCCGCATCCCCCTTCTTCTTCAGTTCGAGATTCGCCTGGGCCTGTTTCGCCGCCTGCGCGAAGCCGGCGACCGATCTATCGCCGGCCTCCGTGAGGACGGTTCCCCCGGAGTCCATGAAGACGAGATGGGGGAATCCCGACCCTCCCTTTTCGGAGAGCAGGTTCTGGTGCTTGTCTTCCTTCACGCGCGAAGTGATGTGGCAGAAGAGGACGTACTCCTTCGCGAAATCGCCGAAGCCCCTGTCGACGAGCGCGCCGCGCTCGAGGGCCTGGCAGGGGGGTCAGGGTGAGTAGGAGCGCGTGAAGTAGGCGAAGATGAGCTTGTTCGCTTTCTTCGCCTCCTCCCGGACCTTGTCGTAGTCGGTGATCCACCCGCCGCTCTTCAGCCACTCCTCGGCGAGTTTCGCGTCGCGCTTCTTGATCAGCTCCTCCTGGCTCGGCTGGGCCAGAACCCGGCCCGCGAGAGCGAGGACGAACGCCGCCGCCCACGCATGTCTCAAGGCATCCTCCTCAGTTGAAGTCCGGTAATTGTACGCCTGCCGCGGATACGCGGCACGAAGAAAAGGGGCGGGGGAAGGGCGACCGGCTTTTCGTCGACGAGGGGGACGGGTGGATCGAGGTGGACCCGAAGCCGCCGACGGACGTGCCGGGTTGGATCCGGGCGCGCGGGTGGGCGTGAGCTACGGGTTCCGCTTCCCCCCGCGCCTCCCCCACTTCGGCTCCGCGAGTTCGCCCTCCCACGCGCGGAACGCCTCCTTCAGCTCCCGCACCTTCCCGGCCTGCGCGGAGGCCTGGTCCCGGCTCTCGCCCGGATCGGAAACCACGTCATAGAGCTGCGTCTCGCCGCCCTCGCCCCACACCAGCTTCCAGTTCCCCTTCCGGATCGCGCGGGCCTTCTGTCCCATCCTCCAGAAGAGCGCGTCGTGGGGGGCCCCGCTCGCATCCCCCCGCAGGAACGGGACGAGATCCACGCCGTCGAGCTTCCATTCGGGCAGGATCTTCCCCCCGGCCGCGGCGACCGCCGTCGGGTGGACGTCCAGCGTGATGACCGGCTCGTCGACCGCCTTCCCCGCCGGCAGGCGTCCCTTCCACTGCATCGCAAACGGTACGCGGATGCCGCCCTCCAGCGCCTGCGACTTGAACCCGCGGAGCGGGTCGTTGCGCGAGCTCGTCTGCGACGTCGGCCCTCCGTTGTCGCTGTGGAAGAGGACGAGCGTGTTCTCCTCGAGAGCGGACTCGCGCAGCTTCGCCAGCACGGCCCCCACTCCGTCGTCGACCGCCGAGAGCATCGCGGCGAAGGTCCGGCGCTTCTCCTGCTTGATGGAGGCGAAGCGCGAGAGGTACTTCTCCGTCGCCTCGAGCGGAGAGTGGACGCCGTTGAACGGGACGTAGAGGAAGAAGGGCTTCTGTTTGTTGCGGCCGACGAAGGAGCACGCCTCGCGGGCGATCGCGTCCGTCAGGTACTCCTTCTCCTCGACCCTCTCATCCCCACGCAGGATGTTGCCGCCCTTCGCGCGGCCGGCGGGGAGGTACGTGTGCCCCCCGCCCAGGAAGCCGTAGAACTCGTCGAACCCGCGCTTCACGGGCCGGAACTGCGGCTTGTAGCCCAGGTGCCACTTGCCGAACATCCCCGTGGCGTATCCCATCGGCTTGAGCCGCTCCGCAAGGGTCGTCTCGGTCAGCGGAAGCCCGAAATCCTCCTCGGCGGCGTTCTCCGGCCCGGGGTTGAACTCGTGGCCGAACCGCTGCTGGTAGCGTCCCGTCAGGAGACCCGCCCGGGTCGGGCTGCAGACCGGGCATGACACGTATCCGTTCGTGAAGCGCACGCCGTTCTTCGCGATGGAGTCGATGTGCGGCGTCGGAATGTCGCGCCCCCCCTGCATCCCCGTCTCGGCGTACCCGAGATCGTCCGCGACGATCAGGACGATGTTGGGAAGGCGGGGATTCGAATCCTGGCCCGGCAGCCACCTCGGCCAGAGACAGGAGGCGGCGCCGGCCCCGGCTGCGGCAAGGAACTCGCGTCGGTTCATCGGCATCTTCGTGCTCCTCCGAAGTGGAACACGCGCCGGGGCGTTTACGGGGTGCGAATTCGTTCCCGGCGGATCTCCTCCGCCAGCCCGCGGAAACCGGGCAGGGCGTGGTCGTAGAACCTCTTCCATCCGGCGCAGAGACGGCTGAGCGCGCCGTCTCCCCGATGCTTGAGGCAATCTCCGGCGCAGAGGGGGAGGTACGGGCAGCCCTCGCACGAGGGATTCCACTCCGCCTTCCGCCGCCCGAACGACGCGAAGGCGGGCCGGTCCCAGAGATCCTCCCACGAATGCTCGAAGACGTTTCCGAGTTTGAGCGGGCGCTCGACGTAGAAGTCGCACGGGAAGACGTCGCCGTTGTACTCGATCGCGAAGTACTGCCGGCAGTCCCGGTCCATGTGGCAGATCGAGGGTCGCCCGTCCACGAGCGCGTTGAGGATCGAGTCGAAGAGCCGCACCGACACGCGCCGCGTGTCGCCGGCGATCCACAAGTCGTAGATCCCGCAGAGGAACTCGCCCCAGCCCTCGCCGCCGATGGAGAAGGGCTGCGGCTTCCCGGATCCGTCGGACTCGACGCAGGGGATGTACTGGTGGAAGAGGAATCTGTTCTCGAGAAGATAGCGGTACACTTCCCGAGGTTTCCGGACGTTCGCGTCGCTGACCAGCGTCAGGATGTTGAATTCCACGCCGTGTCGCCGGAGCCGGTCGATCCCGCCCATGACCTCCGCGTGCGAGCCCCGGCCCGCGGCGTTCCGGCGGTAGCGGTCATGGAGATCGGACGGACCGTCGAGACTGACCCCGACGAGGAAACGGTACTCGCCGAAGTGGCGGGCCAACTCATCGGTGATCCGCGTGGCGTTGGTCTGGACGCCGTTGGCCACGACCGAACCCGCGCGGCCGTGGCGCATCTGGAGCTCGGTGACGCGGCGGAAGAACTCCGTCCCCATGAGGGTCGGCTCCCCGCCCTGCCACGCGAAGACGTGCTGCGGCTGATCCGTGGCCATGTAGCCGGCGACGATCCGCTCCAGAGTCGCGTCGGACATCCGGGGCGCCCGCTCCTCCGGATAGAATCCCTCGTGACCGAGGTAGAAGCAGTAGGGGCACCGCAGATTACAATCCGCCGACACGGGTTTGATCAGGAGCGTGAAGGGCCTCACCACCCGACCAGCGCCATCTCCGCCGCGAAGCCCGGGCCGAGCGCCACGAGGAGCGCCTTATCCCCCGGTCTCGCGCGCCCGCTCGCGAGGAGGTCGTGGAGCAGGAACGGGACCGCCGCCGACGAGAGGTTGCCGTGGCGGGCCATCGAGACGCGGATCGGATCAAGCGTGAGCTCGTCGAAGCCGAACGCGTCGCGATACGCCTCCAGGACCGCCGGTCCGCCCGGATGGAGGAGGAAGTGGCGGATCTTGGAGCGGGTCAGGGCGTACTCCATGAGGAACCGCTCTACCGCGGGCTTGAGCTGGTCGCGGACGAACCCCGGCACCTCCCGCGAAAGAACCAGACGCATCCCGTCGCTCGTGAACTTCCATCCCATGAGGCCCTCGGAACCGGGGAAGAGATGGCTGCGCGTGAAGACGATCCTCGGTCCCGCCGGCGCCACCTCGTCCCCGCCCACGATCGCCGCGAAGGCGCCGTCGCCGAAGAGCGCCGCCCCGACGAGGTCCGTGTCCGTCATCGCCTTCGTCGAGAAGACGAGGCTGCATGTCTCGAGGCTCACCAGGAGCGCGCGCTGCTTCGGGAAGGCACGCACGTACTCGCCCGCACGGGCGAGGGCGGCGACGCCCCCCGCGCACCCGAGACCGAAAAGCGGCGAGCGCTTCACGTCGGACCGCATCCCCAGGCGGTGCGCCAGGAGCGCATCCACGCTCGGGGTCGCCAGGCCCGTCGTCGTCGTGAGGAAGAGGTGGTCGATCTTGTCGGCGGGGAGTTTCGCCTTTCCCAGGCAGTCGCGGACCGCCTGCTCCGCCAGCTCGGCCCCCTTGTCGGCGAAGGAGGCATTCCGCTCGTCGAACGTGCGGCCCTGCTCGTAGAAGTCCGGCGGGTGGACGAGATGGCGCGTCTCCACGCCGGTTCGCTCGAAGACGGGCAGGAGCCGCTCGAGCTCCGGTCGTCCCCGGTAGATCCGCGCCGCGATCTCCCGGGCCTGCGCCTGGGTCACCCGATTCGACGGGACGGCGGTCGCGGTCGCGAGGATGCGGGACATGCCACGGTCGATTATAGGGGAGGTCGGACCTTTTCCGGAAGTATAATACCGGGCGGAGCGTCTATATCTCAGCGCCCATTCGAGGAGTCATCCATGCACCTGGCCCTCATCTCCGTCCTGCTGGCGGTTCTTCCGGCACAGGACAAGAAGCCCAAGGACGACGTCATCCAGCTCAAGGATGAAGCCGGCGGCGGGTTCAAGGTCGGGAAGATCGTCAAGGTGGACGAAACCGGCGTGGAGATGCAGATCAAGGACCAGCCGAAACCGGTCCGCATCGAGTTCCGCGACATGATGCCGTACTCGGTCTACAAGATCAAGGAGGCGCGGATCGACCCCGCGGACGGCAAGGCGCATCTGGAGCTCGGCGATTTCTGCCGCGCGAACGGGCTCTATTCGGTGGCGGTGAAGGAGTACGAGGCCGCGGCGGCCGCCGACAAGACCCTCGCCGAGCCGGCGAAGGCGAAGATCGCGGACACGCGCAAGGAGGACGCCGGGGCCAAGTTCGAGGAGGCCAAGAAATTCTCCCTCCAGAAGAAGTGGGCGCAGGCGAACGAGCTCCTCAGCGACATCGTGAACAACTACGCGGACACCCCGTACTTCGAGGACGCCAAGAAGGAGATCGAGAAGCTCGCCGACGCGATCAAGAAGGACAACGAGGAGAAGAAGAAGCTGCTCGAGGAGAAGAAGAAGGCGGAGGAGAACAAGACCTCCAAGGGGAAGGAAGAGCTCGAGAAGGCCCTCCTCGCCCAGTCCCTGGATGCGCTGAAGGACGCCGAGACCGCCTGGGCCGAGGGGCTCGACTGGGAAGGGAAAGAGAACATCACGAACGCGGACCGCACGTGGAAGGGCGCCGAAGCGAAGCTCCTCGCCGCCAAGAAATGGCTGGAGACGGTCCTGAAGTCGAGCGACGTCGAGAACCTGAAGAGGGGGAAGGAGCTGGAGAAGCAGGCCGACGAGTGGCTCGTGAAGGTCTACTACCGTCTCGGCTCCCTCTGGGCGAACCAGCTCAACTTCCGCGAGGGACGCGCGTACCTCAACAAGGCGCTCAAGGTCCCCCACGGCCAGGAGATGGACCGCTGGATCAACGAGACGCTGCTCGAGCTGAACAAGCTCCAGATGCGCGCGCGGGCGGCGGGCAAGGGGTACTGATCCGCTGGCGCCGGGCGTCCGTGGATGGTATCCTCCCGCGCATGATCCTCGACCTCACCGAAGAAGAAGAACTCGTCCGCAAGACCGCCCGCGACTTCGCCGAGAAGGAACTCAAGCCCCGCGCCGCGGAGATCGACCGCAGGGGCGAGGTCCCCCGCGCGATCCTGAACCAACTCGCGGAACTGGGCTTCATGGGCATCATCACACCCGAAACGTACGGCGGCGCCGGGCTCTCGAACCTCTGCCTCGCCCTCATCCAGATCGAGGTCAACCGCGCGTGCGCCTCCACCGGCGTCACGATCTCCGTCCACAACTCGCTCTGCCAGAGCCCGATCAACCGGTTCGGCACCGAGGAGCAGAAGCGCCGCTACCTCCCGAAGCTGACCCAGTGCGAGTGGATCGGCGCCTACTCCCTCTCGGAGCCCGTTTCGGGCAGCGATGCCGGGGCGCTCATCTCGACCGCGGTCCGGGACGGGAAGCACTTCGTCCTCAACGGGACGAAGAACTTCGTCACGAACGGCGGGATCGCCGACCTCTTCGTCGTCTTCGCGCGCTCGGGCCGCGACCTCTCGGTGAAGCACGCCGCCATCAGCGCCTTTCTCGTCGAAAAGGGCACGAAGGGCCTCGTCGTCGGCAAGCACGAGACCAAGATGGGCATCCGCGGGTCGAGCACCACGTCGCTCTTCTTCGAGGACTGCCGCATTCCCGCCGAGAACCTGCTGGGAGTGGACGGGGAGGGCTTCAAGGTCGCCATGCACACGCTCGACGGCGGTCGCATCGGGATCGCGTCGCAGGCCGTCGGCATCGCGACCGCGTGCCTTGAGGAGTCCGTGAAGTACTCGAAGGAGCGGCAGCAGTTCGGCGTCGCGATCTCGTCGTTCGAGGCGATCCAGTGGAAGCTCGCCGAGATGGCGACCAACATCGACGCGGCGACGCTCCTCGTCCACCGGGCCGCGCGCCTGCGCGACGCGGGGCGGCCGCACACGAAGGAGGCCGCGGAGGCGAAGCTCTTCGCCTCCCGCATCGCCAACGATGCCGCGAACGAGGCGATCCAGATCCACGGCGGCGTGGGATACGTCAAGGACTTCCCCGTCGAGCGGTTCTTCCGCGACGCGAAAATCACCGAGATCTACGAAGGCACGAGCGAGATCCAGCGGATCGTGGTTTCGAGGGCGCTCCTGAAGTGAAACGGGCGAAGCGTCTCGCGGCGATCGCCGGGATCACCGTGGCGTCGTGCTTCGTGGCGCTCATTCCCATCGTCATGATCTTCGAGAACCGCTTCATCTACTTCCCCGCGCGCGACGGGAACTGGGACCTGCCGAAGACGACGCAGGTGCCGGTCGAGGACGTCTTCTTCGCCGCGGAGGACGGCGTACGGCTCCACGGCTGGTTCGCGCGCGGGAAGGACGCGAAGTGGACGCTCCTATGGTTCCACGGCAACGCGGGCAACATCGGGGACCGGTTCAACACGGCGATCGACTTCGTCGACCGGCTGAACGTGAACGTCTTCATCATCGACTACCGCGGGTACGGCCGATCCGAAGGTTCGCCCGGCGAGAAGGGGCTCTACCTGGATGCGACCGCCGCCTATCGAACGCTGCTCGATCGCGGGATTCCCGCGGGAAGGATCGTGCTCCTCGGCAAGTCGCTGGGAGGCGCCGTGGCGGCGGACTTGGCCGCGCGCGTCCCCTGCGCGGGCGTCGTCCTCCAGTCCACGTTCACGTCGGCGCCGGAGATGTCGAAGCTCGTCATGCCGTTCTTTCCCGCGCGCTGGTTCATGCGGACGAAGTACGACACGCTCTCGAAGGTGAAGACGATCCGCGCGCCGAAGCTCTTCCTCCACAGCCGCGGGGACGACATCGTGCCGTTCCGCATGGCCGAGGAATTGTACGCGGCCGCCGCGGAGCCGAAGCGCCGCGCGTGGTTCGACGGCTCCGACCACGGCATCCTGTACGTCCGCCGGCGGGAATGGACCGAGGCGATCCGGAGCTTCCTCGATTCGCTTTGATCCGCGAGGTCCGCCGGATCCCCCGCTCAACGTCTCCGGGTGGGGAAGCAGTCCATCAGGCCCGCGGAGACGCTGCTTTTCACGTTCATCGTGTTCTCCCTTTCTTTCCCTCCTGAAGAACCCTTGCCGCGGCAAGGTGTCGCAGGAATCGGCGCGGGAATTCCCTTGCGCGTCGCCGGCGACGGACGTTCAATCCTCCCCATGAGAACCGCCCTCTTCCTCGCCCTCTTCGGCTGCCAGAGCGCGCCCGACCGGCCCGTCCGCGATGAGCGCGATTCGGAGATCCGCCGCTACGTCCGCCGGCTCGAATCGAAGAACGCCTCCGTCTGCCTCGATGCCGTGGACTACCTCCCCTACTTCGGCGCGGACGCCGTGCCCGCCCTCGTCGAGGAACTCCACTGTCCCAACGCGAACGGCCGCGCGCTCGCGGCGGCGACGCTCGCGCGCATCCCCGACGGACGCGCCGTCGAGCCGCTCATCGCGCTCCTCGACGACAAGGGGACGCTGGAGCTCAACGTCCTCTCGGACGACGGCGGCTCCCTCCACGGCGCGTACGACAACCCGCTCCCGAACTTCGTGCGAGACCAGGCGCTCTTCGCGCTCCGGTCGATCACGGGACAGCGGTTCTCGTCGCGAGCCGACTGGACGAAGTGGTGGGGCGGGAGCGGGACGGCGTTCGAGCCGCGTCCGCGCGCAGCGGAGCGGCGCCGCCTGCCGGATCGGGCGAAGTTCCTGCGCGGGCTCCGCGTCTGCATCGACCCCGGCCACGGCGGAGATACGCACAAGCGCGGCTACAAGCGCGGACCGACCTACGCGAGCGAGGCGGAGATCAACCTCCGCGTGGCCCGCTTCCTCCGCGACGACCTCGTCGCGGCGGGCGCGACGGTCACGATGACCCGGGACTCCGACCGTGACGTCCCGCTCGAGACGCGCGCGAAGGCGGCCGAGGGCCACGACTTCTTCCTCTCGATCCACCACAACTGGTCGCCGCGGCTCGACGCGCTCTCCACGACGACGTGGTACCACCTGACGCCGGACCACCAGCCCGCCGCGATGGACCTCGCGCGCCACGTCGAGAAGGAGGTCCTGCGCGCGCTCGACCTGGACGGTTCGGACGGCGGCGGGCTCATGTCCGACGGGCTGATGTACGAGAGCGGCTTCGGCGTCCTGCGGCAGCTCCCGCCCGACGTGCCGGGGTGCCTCTGCGAGATGACCTACTACTCGAACCTGGCGACGGAGCGCAAGCTCCGCGACATCGAGTTCAACCGGCGCGAAGCGTGGGGCCTCTTCCTCGGGATCGTGGAGTACGCATCGTACGGGATCCCGCGCGCGGAACTCGTTTCGAACGAGGGGCGCATGCTGAAGTTCAGAGTGTACGACGGCCTGGAGGATCGCGGCGCGTGGGCGAAGCCGTTCAAGGTGTTCGAGGAGCTCATCTCGGTGAAGCTGGACGGCCGCGCGGCGCCGCACGAGTACGACGCGAAGACGGGGACGATCACGGTGAAGCACGACCTCGCGCCGGGGGCGCACGACGCGGCGGTGACGCTCGTCAACCTCCACAAGAACCACAGCCTGCCGAAGCGGATCCGGTTCGAGGCGAAGTAGCGGGGCTGCGGGGCGACTCACGCCCGCCGGAACAGATAGTAGTACGGGAACGCCGCGACCTCGCGCGCGACGTACCACGCCTTGCGCGTGAGCGGCCGGGTCTCCGCGCAGGGCACCGTGGCGCACTCGATCCCCATCCGCCCCGCCGCGAGCTTGATCCGCGCGAGGTGGTAGTCGTGGCTCACCGCCAGGACCCGCCGCGAGCGGAGATTCCGGAGGGTGGCCGCCGTGTTGACGCCGGCATCGTCCCGCACGATCGCGGAGTCGGGAACCTTCTCCCTTCTCGCGATCGCGGCCATATCGTCCACCTCGTCCGGCGCGCCGGAAAGGACGAGTCTGGGAGCAAGCCCTTCCTTCCAGAGCCGCGCGCCCTCCCGCGTCCGGTCGTGGAGCGCGAGCGATCCGGGCCTGGCGCCGAAGACGACGATCGCTTCCGCGGGCCGGCGGTAGTCCGTGCTCCCGAGGGTCGCGATGTGGAGAAGAAGGGCCGCCGGTCCGGCCGCCGCAAGCGCGATCCACCTCGCGCCCCCGGATGCGGCGGATGCGGGACGCGTCCGCGCGCCGCCGGCGAAGAGAGCGGCGACGAGGAGGGAGAGCGGCACGGGGAAAGCGCTCCGGATGCCCCCCGCGACGACGATCCGCCAGAAGTCGACGGCGTTCGAGAGCGCGAGCGCGGCCGTCGCGGCGCACACGACGAGGGCGGCCGTCGGGAATCTCCGGCGGACAAGAAGTGCGAGGCCGATCGACCAGCCCGCAAGCGGCGGGAGCGGCGCCCCACCCGGCCCGCGGACCAGGATGGCCAGAAGCTCACCGCTGCCGGAGAACGCGTCGAAGATCAGCGCGATCCCGACCGCGACGAGGGCTCCGTCGGCCAGAGAGCGCGCCCGATCCCCCGCCATCTCCTCATCTCCCTTTCTCCCCATCTCCCCATCTTCCTGATTCTCCCCTTGACATTCATAAATTACAAGTCATAACTTACATTGCCACGCCCGACGGAGTCCGCGACCGAGGGGGAAGAAGGTCACGCCCGAGACGTGGAGAGGGGGGAAGACCGTGAAGAGATACCTGCTCGCTCTCGCTCTCGCCGCAACCGCCGCCGTCCCGATCGCGTTCGCGCTCCGTTCGAACCGGGTCCCCGCGACGCCCGCGGCCCCGGCGCGCCGCGGCCCCACGGTGCTCGACGCGCAACCCACCGGGCTCGTCGCCGTTGCGCGCCCCATCACCGTCCTCTTCGACCGCCCCATGATCGGCCCGGATGAAATCGGGAGCGAGGCGCGGGTCCTCGAAGTCGATCCTCCTCTTCGCGGCCATGCCGTCTGGATCGGCGACTGCGCCGTCGAGCTGCGTCCGGAGGAGCTCGAGCCTTCGACGACCTACACGGTCCGCGTGCCGTCCTCGGACTACTCGTGGTCCTTCCGCACTCCCGGCCTCTCCATCGTCGAAGCGCACTTCGACGAAGTCCCTTCGCCCGACGCGAAGCTCTTCCTCCGCTTCTCCGCGCCGGTGACGGCGGACGATCTCCGCTCCCACGTCTCGTTCGGGACCGACTTCACCGTGGCCGCGGTCCGCGACGGCTTCGAGCTCCGCTCCGCCGCGCGCCTCCCGCTCGACACCGCGTGGACCTGGACGATCCGCCGCGGCTTGCGGGCCGGGCGCATCGAGCTCGAGGAGGACCGCTCCTTCTCCTTCCGCGTCTGCCCGCCGTTGCGCGTCGAGAAGGTCCGCGCCTTCTCGGACCCCGACTCCGGCCGCTGCTTCGACATCGATCTCAACAACCGCGTGGCCGACAGGAAGCCGGCCGTCCGCACCTCTCCTGCCGTCGCGGCGTCCGCCTCTTCTTCCTGGACCAGCGTTGGCGTCTGCGGCGACTTCCTCCCGGGGCGGACTTACACGGTGACGCTCGCCGGCATCGAAGACCGGTACGGGAATCGCATCGACTCGTATACGTTCACGGAGCGGATGCCCGACTACGAGCCCGCCCTTTCGATCCGCGACGACCGCGCGGTCCTGGAGCGCCGGCCCGACGCGCGCTTCCCCGTGCGCTTCGTCAACATCAAACAGGCCGTCGTCCGCCGCCTCGTCGCGCCGCCCGGCCGCGAGCTGGAGACGTGGATCGCCGGGGACCTCGCCGAAGCGACGTGGGAGCCGCTGCGCGTCACGGAACGCGACAACGAGGTGGTCGGCCTCGGGCTTCCCATGGACGAGTCGGGGATCGTCCTCATCGAGATCCGCGCGGGGACACTCTGCCGCGCCGCCCGCCTCCAGGTCACGGACCTCGCGATCCACGCGAAGCGATCCGACGCCGACTTCCTCGCGTGGACCACGTCGCTTTCGACCGGCCGGCCCGCGGCTGCCGTGGTCTCCGTCCACGACGGCAAGGGACGCGAGCTCTGGCGCGGCGCGAGCGGCGAGGACGGCATCGCGCGCGGACCCGCGCTTCCCAAAGCCGAGTATGTCGTGGCCCGCACGGACGAGGACGTCGCGATCCTCGGCTTCGACAACGATTCCATCCCGCTCTGGCGCCACGGCGTCCCGTACGACCGCGGCGAGTCGGGCCCGCAGGTCCACGTCTTCACGGACCGCGGCATCTACCGGTCCGGCGATTCGGTCCGCGTCAAGGCGACGCTGCGCCTCCCCACGACCGACGGGCTCCGTCCAGCGACCGAGCCGGTGGCCGTCGCGATCCGCGACCCGCGCGACCGCACCGTCTTCGAGAAGCGGCTGGGGCCGACCGAGTACGGCACGCTCGCGTTCGAGTACCGCCACCGCGAGCGCGATCCGCTCGGAACGTACTCGGTCCTCGTGGGCGGGCGATGGGCCGCCTCGTTCCGCGTCGAGAGCTACCGGCCCGCGCCTTTCGAGCTTGCGATCCGCCCCCTCGATGTCGGCCGCAAGTTCCGCGGCTCGATCGCCGCGCGCTACTTCTTCGGAGCGCCGGTCTCCGGCACGCTGACGCTGGACGCGTCGACGGAGGAGACGACCTTCCGCCCGCCGGGCCACGACGGATACGAGTTCGGCGACTCGACGGAACGGCGCGAACGGACCCACCGCCTCCCGAGCCGCGAGGTCCGCATCGACGGCACGCACGAGTTCGAGATTCCGGTCCGCGTCGGGCGCCGCCCGGTGCGGCTCACGATCGACGCGCGCGTCGCGGACGCGAGCCACCAGGCGGTGGAGCGCACCTATTCGGCCGTCCTCCATCCGGCGGAGATCTATCTCGGGGTCCGCACCGACGGCTGGATCTTCCCCGCGGGCCGCGAGGTCGCGGCGCACGTCGTCGCCGCGACGCCGGATGGACGGCCGCGATCCGCGCCCGTCATGGTCGCCGCGCTCCGCCGCGAGTGGCACACCGTCGCGAAGAGGAGCGCGGGCGGCTCGATCACGTACGAGTCGGAACCCGTGGACGTCCCGGTCGCGATCGGTCCAGTGCTCGCGCCGGGCCGGTGGAGGTTCGTTCCGCCGCGCTCGGGCGCCTACCTCATCCGCGCCGAGTCCGGCGTTGCGCTCACGATCACCGAGATATGGGTCTCGGGCGCCGACGCGGCCGGGTGGCAGGTCCGCGACGACCATCGCCTCCGCCTCGTCGCCGACCGGGAGCAGTACCGCCCCGGCGAGACGGCCCGCATCCTGGTGCCGTCGCCCTTCGAGAGCGCGACGGCGCTCGTCACGATCGAGCGCGAAGGCGTCCTCGAAAGCCGCGTCATGACGCTCGGCACGTCATCGGTCGTCGAAGTCGCCATCGAGCCGCGCCACGCGCCGAACGTCTTCGTTTCCGTCCTCGTCGTGCAGGGCCGCACTTCCGAGGAATTCTCGAAGGGAGGCGCCGACCTCGGCCGTCCGACGTACCGTCTCGGCTATGCGACGCTCCCGGTCGTGGACGACGCGCGCCGGATCGACGTCGCGGTCGAGCCCGCGAAGGCGGTCTACGCGCCGCGCGACGAGGTGGCCGTGGAGATCCGCACCTCCGCGCCCGCCGAGGTCACGGTGATCGTCGTGGACGAGGCGGTTCTTTCGCTCACGGGCTACGAGACGCCGGACCCCTACGCCTTCTTCTCGAAGCCCCGGCCGCTGGGCGTCCGCGGCGCCGAGACGCGGCGCTGCCTCATGGCGCGCGTCCCGTTCGACGCGCTCGGACGCAAGGGGACGACGGGGGGCGGGGGCGGCGAGAAGGACGGAGTTCCCCGCTCGCGGTTCGTCCCGACGGTCCACTATGAGGTGCTCGAGTGCGGCGGCTCGGCCCGCGTGACCTTCCGGCTCGCGGACAACATCACCCGCTATCGCGTCATGGCCTTCGCCGTCGGACGCGGCGACGCCTACGGCAAGGCGCAGGGCGCGTTCGTCGTCCGCAAGCCGCTCATCCTCACTTCCGCGCTGCCCCGCTTCGCGCGCGAGGGCGACCGCTTCGAGGCGCGCGTCCTCGTCTACAGCGAAGCGGACGGAGAGGCGCGCGTCGAATGGAACGGCGAGATCCGGACCGCGCTCGTCCGGAAGGAGCAGTCGGTCGCGCTTTCGTTCCCGGCCTCGACACCGAAACGCGGGCACGAGCGGTTCCGCTTCTCCGCGTCACTCGGCGCGCATCGCGACGCGATCGAGATCGAGATCCCCGTCCTCCCCGCCGCACCGATCGAGACGCACGTGCTGCAGGGACGCGGATCGGGCGTCTTCACCGTGCGGGTCCCGCTCGAGGAGATGGAGGTCGTGCTGTCGCGGAGTCCGCTCGCCGAGCTGGAGGGCGGACTCGCCTATCTCCTCGAGTATCCGCACGGCTGCATCGAGCAGACGACCTCGCGGACGCTCCCGCTCCTCGCCGTGCGATGGGGCGAGGACGGGCCGGGGTCCACGATCGTCAAGGGCGACGTGCGGCGCTTCGCACAGGCGGGGATCGACCGCATCCTCTCGATGCAGGTGGACGGCGGTTTCGCCTACTGGCCCGGCAGGAGCGAGCCGAATCCCTGGGGCACGGTCTACGCGACGCACGCGCTCGTACTCGCGTCGAGAGACGGGTACGACGTCCCCGCGCCGTCGCTCCGCCGCGCGTTCGAGGCCGTCTCGAGACTCCTTCGCGGCGAGGCGCCGGTCACGATCCGCGCGTACGCGACGTACGTGCTCTCCCTCGCGGGCCGGCCGGAGGCCGGGTACGTCGCCGCGCTCTCGCGCCGTCCGGACCTGACACGAACCGCCTGCGCGTTCCTCCGCATGGCCGGAGGGAATCCGCTCCCGCCGCGGGCGCGCGACGAGGACGAGATCTACTCGGACCTCGACGCGGCCGTCGAGCTGCTCGCGAATCCGGGCCGGTTCGATCTCGCGCAGGAACTGCTCGCCTCCCGCCGCGACGGACGCTGGCCGAAGACGACGTCGAACGCCTTCGCTATCCTCGCACTCGCGCAGGCGATGGGGCCCGAGAGCGGACCCGTCTCCGTGCGCACCTTCTTCAGCCCAGCGATGCGATACGAAGGCCCCGCGCGGGACTTCACCGTCGAGGCGGACGGCCCGGTCTACTGGACGGTGCGCGCGAAGGGCGTCTCGCGCGAGACGCGCCGGCTGGACCGCGGCATCGGGCTCCTGCGCGAGATGCCGCGCGAGGTGAAGGCCGGCGAAGTCGTGACCGTGCGGTTGCGCGCGATCGTCCGCGAACGGATGGGCCATGTGGCGATCGAGGACCCGCTCGCGGCCGGGTTCGAACCGTTGCTCGAAGACTCGAAGGCCGAGCGCCGCGACGACCGCGTCCTCATCTACGCCGACGATCTTCGCCCCGGCGTGCACGAGTTCGCGTACCGTCTCCGCGCGACGACGCCGGGGACGTTCGCGCTCCCGCCCGCGCGGGCGGAGCGCATGTACCGGCCCGAGGTCTTCGGCACGACGGCCGGGGGGACGGTGAGCGTCCGATGAGGAACCTCATTCTGATTCTCTGCCTCGCGCCGCGCTCCGTCCCGCTGGCGGCGATCGCCGCGTGGATCTACCTGCCGAAGTATCCGGCGGAGAAGCTGGCGCACGAGGATTCCGCCCCGCTGCTGGACCGGCATGGATGCGCGATCGACGACATCGCCGGACCGGACGGCACGCGCTCGCGCTGGGTGCCGATCGACGAGCTTCCGCCCCACGTCGCGGAGGCCTTCGTCGCCGCCGAGGACCGGCGGTTCCACGATCATCCCGGCGTCGATCCGCGGTCCGCGATCCGCGCCGTCCGCGACAACCTGACGGGGCGGCGCACGGGCGCCTCGACGCTCGCGATGCAAGTCGTGCGGCTCGTCGAGCCGCGCCCGCGCACGCTGCTTTCCAAGCTCCGGGAGTCGGTGCTGGCGATCCGACTCGAGCGGACGATCGGGAGGCGCGGCGTCCTCGAGCAGTACGTGAACCGCGCGCCGTTCGGGAACCGCGTTACGGGTATCGAGGCCGCGGCGCAGCTTTACTTCGCCAAGCCCGCGCGGGACCTCTCGATCGCGGAGGCGGCGTACCTCGCGGCGCTCCCCCACGCCCCGACGCGCCTCAACCCGTACCGCTCGGAGCGCGCCGTCCGCCGCCAGCGGCGGATCCTCCGCGGCATGGAGCTCGGCCCGTGCGAGTACGCGCGGGCGATCCAGGAGCCGCTCCGCCTCGCGCCGTCCGACCGCGCGCGTCTGGCGCGCCACCTGCCGCGCCGTCCCGGCCGCACGACGATCGATCTCGAATTGCAGGAGCAGGTCGAGGGGATCCTGCGCGCGCACCTCCGCGGCCTCGCGGAGCGTCACGTCACGGCGGCCGCCGCAGTCGTCCTCGACGCGGAGAGCGGCGAGGTCCTCGTCATGGCGGGCGGGACGACGTGGGTGAACGCCGCCTCGGCGCGGCGCGGGCCGGGCTCGACCGTCAAGCCGTTCGCCTACGCGCTCGCCTTCGAGGACGGGCGGTCGCCGGAGGGGCTCGTCCTCGACGAGCCGGTCCATTTCGAGACCCCTTCGGGCGATTACGCGCCTCGCAATTACGACGGCATCTGCCGGGGGCCGGTCACGCTCCGGACCGCGCTGGCGAGTTCGCTCAATGTCCCGGCGGTCCGGATCGTTCACGAGATCGGTCCCGCGCGGCTGCACGACCTCCTCGTCGCGATGGGCTGGCCGCTCGACCGCGGGCCGGAGCACTACGGACTGGGGCTCGTCCTCGGCGACGGCGAGACGACCCTTCTCGCGCTGGCGACTTCGTACGCCGCGCTCGCGCGGGACGGTCTTTGGAGGCCGGCACGCTTCGACTTCGCCGACGTCCCCGCGCGCCGCGTGATCTCGCCCTCGGCGGCGAAGGCGGTGCTGGACGTGCTGTCCGACGACGCCGCGCGCGCGTCGGGCTTCGGGCGCGGGAGCGCGCTCGCGCTCCCCGCGTTCGCGAAGACGGGGACGAGTCCCGACTTCCGCGACAACTGGTGCGTGGGCGGCACGCGGCGGCGGATCGTCGCGGTGTGGGCCGGCAACCTCGACGGCTCGCCGATGCGGGGCGTCTCGGGGATCACGGGCGCCGCGCCGATGTGGCGCGACATCCTGCTCCTCCTGGGGCCGGAGGAGTGGCGAGCCCGCGGCGCAGAGTCGACCGTCCCCCGCGCCGAACCGCGCGGCTTCGACATCCTTCATCCGAACGACTGGGATATCTTCTATGTCGACCCCTCGCGGCCCGCGGCGTTCCAGACGCTGGGCTTCTCGGCCACGGCGCCCGCGCGCTGGTTCGTGGACGGCGAGGAGGTCGCGGGTCGGTGGCCCCTTCGGCGCGGGACGCATGACCTCACGGCCGTCGGCCCGGGCGGGGAGCGGGCGCGCAGACGGTTCCGGGTGGACTGACGCCGAGCGCCCCGTCCCCAGGGCTACCGCTGCGGCCGCGTCCGGTACTTCTCGATCTCCGCTCGGATGCGTTGGGCCGCTTCGACCCCGAGGGAGGACGCAACGCCCTCCAGGATCTCCCGATTGGAGGGGTCGGCATCGAGCAGGGTCACGGCGACTTCGCCCAACGCGGCGTGATCGTAGTCCTGCTCGCTTCGGGCCAGGGCACCGACCACTGTCGCGACCAGCGACCGGGTGCGCGGGTTTTCGAATAACTCGCGCGGCTTCTCCTTCAGGATACCCGCAAGGATCTTGCACGCCAGTCTGTGACATGGGGCCGCCTGGGACATTTCAAGGATGAGTACGTTCCTGAAGAACAGCGCCGGGTCTTTGATATCGGAGTTGCGGAGCCTCCTGATGCACTCCCAGCGATTCCCGACATCTTCCGTCACGTTCAACGCCATGTCCATGCAGATCTGGCGCATGTCGTCCGGGACTTTCGCGTCGCTTCGGTAGATCAGGATGTTGAACAAGGCCGACTTCCCATCGGAGGGAGTGATGTGTCGGAACGGCGCAAGCAGTTCTTCCCTCACCCAGGGTTGAGTCAGTTGGTGGGCGAAGCACTCGTTGTAGAGCCTGACTTCGCCTGTCGTCTTCGTCGCGTAGTACTGCGGGTACTTCTCGAAGAACCACCCTTCACACTCGGCCCACGGGAACGACTCCCGCATCTTCCATCTGATCTCGTAGAAGACGCAGTCCCAGAAGAACCGATATCCCTTCGCGTTGAATCCCGGAACAGCATGCCCCGCCAGTCTCATCCGGAGCCGCTCCTCCTCGTCCGTAATGGCGCAGGGCGTTTCGTCCACCTCATCCATCATGAACGTGCGGGCGACGAAGACCCGGACTCGGGGATCCGCCTCCTTCAGCAAGGACGCCCGGAACTCCGAGATCTCCGCGTCCGAGAACCCGCCCACCAGAAGCGCCACGAGGATCTTCGCCAACGGGGAGAGCGTCGGCCACGCCGACCGGAATGCGGCCACGGTTTGGGACCGCGTGTCCTTCGAGAGAAGCCGATGGTGCAGTTCGATCAGGAACCGGGGGGCGGCGCTCGCGTAGGGACGCTCCTCGCGGAGTTCGGCCTCGAGAGACGAGAGCAAGTCGGCTTCCGGCCGCGCGATCTCCGGCGCGGTCCCGGCAGGAGACTGCGCGGGTTCGGAAGCGACGTCGGTCGCGTTCCCCGCGCCGCGTGACGAAACGGCGAGCCCGAGGGGCCGCCGCAGGAAAACCGCTCCGGCGACCAACGCTACTCCGCCCAGGCCGAAGAGGATCAGGAAGGTCCGCCGCATCTCTTCCTTCGAACGCCCTCCCGCGCGGTCGGTTGGGTCATTCCTCTTTCCGATCCAATTGCCCAGTCTTCGAATCCCATGCCCCGTCATGCCCCGGATCGTTCACTCCAGCCTTCTGATAGGGAGTCCCCGCGCCCGTCGGAGGATCGGGAATGATCTCCGTGTCCGCATCCTTGATCGACTTCCCCTTCGAAGCGAAGAACGTGGTGGGGCTGTGTTTCCACTCCGCTCGCACCTTCCAGTCGATGCGATGGGTCGCCAGAGTGAGCGTCCCGTCCGCCTCGCAGTCTTCCCAGAAGTACGTCGAGAAGTCCTACTCCAGGGTCAGCTCGTCGTTGGGTTCGAGCAGTCCGGCGTCGAAGAAGACCTTCTTGTCGGAGGTGAGGATGATGCCCGGCGTATCGACGGACACCACGGCGACATAGATCTTCTGCTTCCCCTGTGGGGTGAGGACTTCGGTGAAGACTCGGAACTGGTTGGGGTACGTGCGCTTGATGTCGAACCTCGGCAAGGGGGCCGGCGTCACCTTGGTCTTGGTGACGGGATCCTGGTATTCGGGACCGGCCTTGGGCGTCCAGGTAAACTTCTTCGCGGGAGCGGCCTTCTTGAGGGTGCTCTTCCAATGGGTGACCACTTGATGAACTTCGCCGTTCAGGTAGAAGCGGCCGGAGGCCTCCTGGAGGACGAACTTGCCGACAAAGTGCTTGAAGTGACCCGAGGGCAAGATGGGGGCAAAGGGAGAGACCGGTTGATCCGGCGTCGCGATGGGCGCTTGCGGGGTCGAGGGCGGCATGATTCGCTCGAAGGCTTCTCCCTGGAACTTGATGTCCGCCTTGGGCCCCTTCGCGCTTGTCCGGCACTTGTGATTGGCGGTGGCGACCACGCCATCAACCTTAGAAAGGCTGAAGTCGGTCTCCACATTGGGCTTGGCATTGGCGTCCGTGATGAACGTGACGGTGACGGTATCGCCGTTGCGCTCGACAGTCTTCCACTGGATGCCCGAACCCGTTTCCGGAGGAACATCCCATTTGTATTGGATCGCCGTCCCCTCGACTTCGCCCACTTTGTCGGATGCCTTGAGGACCCCGTTGCCCTGCGCCGAGGCCCCGGTGGGAAGGGCAAGAACGAAGACCGCGCTTGCGAGCGCCGTGAGCTTCTCCCTGATTACTTTCATGACAACCTCCATCAATGCGAACGGAACCCCGTCCTCTCGTGCGTGCTCGTGTTCCCGGGGAATTCACTTTGGAAGCCTACCTTGCCCTCCGGGACTTGGCAGGGGCTTTCGCGAGTCGGGATCGCCCGCGCGGTCTCGGAGCCGCTCCGCCTCGCGCCGTCCGACCGCGCGCGTCTGGCGCGCCACCTGCCGCGCCGTCCCGGCCGCACGACGATCGATCTCGAATTGCAGGAGCAGGTCGAGGGGATCCTGCGCG
>JACPRC010000117.1 GCA_016190175.1 Planctomycetota bacterium | reverse complement strand
CGGTATACGGGAACTGCTGCTCGGCGGGCATGACCGCCTGGATCGCCCGCTCCGCCAGGGCGCCGTGGCCGATCTCGCGCCGGCCCGGCCCCCGGATCGGCTTGATCTCTCCCACGGAGAAGTTCGGAAAGTTGTAGTGGAGCATGAAGCGCTGGGAGTACGCCTCCTCCAGTCCCTCGACGAGCTGTTCGTCGTGCTTCGTCCCGAGCGTCGCGGTGACGAGCGCCTGCGTCTCGCCGCGGGTGAAGAGGGCCGAGCCGTGGCAGCGGGGCAGGACCCCGAGTCCGATCGAGATCGGCCGGATCGTCTTGAGGTCGCGGCCGTCCGCGCGCCGGCCCTCGAGCGCGTAGTCGCGCACGATCTCGTCCACGACGCGCTCGTGCGCGCGGCTCACGTCCACCTTGGACGGCGCGTTCGGGAGGGGATGGCCCGCCGCGTCCTTCGGGATCATCTCCTCGAAGATCTTCTCACCGATCTTGTGGAACGCGAGGTTCCGGTCGCGCTTCACCTTGATGAAGAACGCCTCCTTCATCCGGGCGGAATAGCGCTTCTTGATCTCGCGGTAGACCTCCTCCGGGAACGGATGGACCGGGAACTCCCCCCTCGGCAGGCCCGCCAGCTCGCGGAGCCGGTTCTGGGCGGCGATGAGGGCGTCGATGTGCGGCTGCGCGAACTCGAAGGCGGCGAGGATCTGATCCTCGCTCACCTCCTTCGCGCCCGCTTCCACCATGATGATGCCGTCCTTCGTCCCCGAGATCACCAGGTCGAGGCTCCCCTCCTTCGTCTCCGCATAGGTCGGGTTGACGATGAAGCGGCCCGCGACCATGCCGACGCGGACGGAGCCGACGGGACCGTTGAACGGCAGGTCGGACACGCACAGCGACGCGGACGCCGCGTTCATCGCCACGATGTCCGGATCGTTGTCGCTGTCGGCGGAGAAGACGTTGAGAAGGACCTGCACCTCGGCGAAGAAGCCGTCCGGGAAGAGCGGACGGAGGGGACGGTCGCAGAGGCGGGCCGTCAGGATCTCCTTCGTCGTCGGGCGCCCCTCGCGCTTGATGAAGCCGCCGGGGTAGCGGCCCGCGGCGGACATCTTCTCGCGGTAGTCCACCTGCAGCGGGAAGAAATCCTGGTCGTCGCGCTCGTTGCCGGCGACGCACGCCGAGAGGACCATGGTCTCCCCGAAGGGGCCCATGACGGCGCCGTTGGCCTGCCTGGCGAGCTGGCCGCACTCGAAGACGAGTTTCCGACCGCCGAGGTCGGCTTCAACGCGGTGGGAAGCGGATGCGGACATGAAACCTCCGATCGTTCACGTCCGGCCGGAGGCAATGATGACGAAAGGCGCGCTTCGCGAAGCCGCGAAGGGCGTCTTTCGTCCACCCTGCCGGGGGCCGGACGCAAGCCTACCCGCCTTCGCGAAACGCTCCGGCGGGTGAGCCGCCCGAAAGGAGCGGACTCGCTCCGGGCGGCTCAAAAAAAAAAGGACCGGCGGCGGGGCGCTAGCTTCGCCCCGCAGGCGGCCCTGAAACGGCACGCACCCCTTCGCAGACCGTACCGGAAGGCGAAGGGAAAGTCACGATTCCTACTTGCGGATCCCGAGGCGCGAGATCAGATTCTCGTACCGGCCCTTGTCCGACTCTTCGAGATACTTCAGGAGGCGGCGCCGCTGCCCCACCATCATCAGGAGCCCATGCCGCGACGTGAAGTCCTTCCGATGTACCTTGAGGTGATCCGTCAAGTGGTTGATCCGCTCCGTGAGAACGGCAACCTGAACCTCGGGCGATCCGGTGTCGCCCTCGTGGACGGCGTACTCTTTGACGAGCGCCGTTTTCCGCTCGACCATGACGACCATACGTCTCTCCTACACTTCCCTCCCGGGGACCCCTGAGGATCCGAACTCCCCCTCCGCCACCTCTTTCCCCGGGCGGTGCAGGGAAGGAGGATAGCAGAGTCGGGGCGGGTCTTCAAGAGATTTTCCTTCCCATGGGGAATGCGGCATGAGACCGCCGTATGGGTCGTCGCGGTCAGCGGGTGGGTCCCTCCTCCTCGGACTCCCCCTCCAGCGGCTGGAGGAACTGCGTCTCCTCCTTCGACTTCGTCATCCGGAGGATGTCCGTCGCCATCTTGACGAGCTGCTGCTTCGAGAACGGCTTCGAGAGGAACCCGTAGAGACCGTAGAAGAAGTCCTTCGGGGTGTGCATGATGATCGCCTTCGCCGTCAGCATGATGACGGGGATTTCCCGCGTCTTCGACTCCTTCTTGAGCTTGTCGAAGACCGTGTAGCCGTCCATTCCCGGCATCATGATGTCCAGGAGGATCAGGTCGATCCGCTCCGTTTGCGCGATCTTGATCCCCTCGACGGGGTCGCTCGCCGTGCGGACGACGTACCCCTCCTGTTCGAGGAAGTACTTGATGATGTCGAGGATCTTCTTCGTGTCGTCGATCGCGAGGATGGTGTACGCCATAGATGTTAGACGAGCGACTTACCTCGATCGAAGTTCCAGCAGCCACGACAGGAAGACGAGCAGGGACGCCGCGACGCATGCGTGGAAGCCGATCGGCAGGCGCGCCGGGGACGGGGCTCTCCCGCCGTCCGCCGCTCCGGTCCGATCCACGCCCGCCGTGTCCGACTCGCGCGCATCAAGGAGGTTCACCGCGAGTTCCACGCCGCCCGACGGCGTCCGCGCCCGGTACGTCCCCGCATCGTACGCGAGCAGTTCCCGTCCGTCCCGGTCGAAGCTAAAGAGCGCGTTCCGCGGCGGGCCTTCCACATCCGTCGTGTCCGCCGGAAGCCGCGCCGGCTCGCCGGCGCGCAACGCCCGCCACGCGCCGCCGGTTCTAGCAAAGTCGACTACGTTTGTCCAGAAGAGCACGAAGGACCACTCGGACGGCCAGCACGAGGGGGTCAGATCGAACGCCAGGACGATGCTCCGGTCCCGGACCGCCGCCACGCACCGCCCGTCGGCCCAGGCCAGCGGGGTGCCGCCCCGGACCTCGCGCGCGCCGGCGGAGGAGAAGTGCTCGACCCTCAGATCCCTCGTCAGGGGATGGCCCGCCAGGCTCCATTCCTTCGGCACGAACCGTTCGCCAAGTTCGAATCCCGCGGGCGCCCCGGGCGGATCCACATAGACCGTCGTGTCGCCCGCGCCCCGCAAGGTGCGGTAGAGGACCGCCGTCCTCCCGCGTCCGAGCCTCACGCCCGGCACCGCCTGGAGCGCACGGGCCAGGAGCGGATGCTCCCCGCCTTCGAGCCGCACGCCGTCCTCGGGGTCGAACCGGTGCAGGACCGCACGGTCGTCGAGCGCGAGATGGTCCCCGCCGCCCAGATCGACGGTCAGCTTCTTCGCCTCTCCCGCCTCGATCGTCCTCCCCCAGGCGCGTAGGCCCGGTTCGAGCCGCAGCGTCTCCGACGCGACCTCGCGGCCGTCGGCCGAGACGGCGATCCGGACGTCGCGAGCGGGACCGTGCCGGACGATGCGGACGAAGAGCGCGTTCCCCTCCGCGGAGACGAACTCGACCCCCGAGTTGTCGGGGGGCTCGCCCGCGAGGAACTCCCGGCATCGCCCGGTCGCGTTCCACGGGCGATCGGAAAGGACCCACACGTCGTCGCCGGATTCCATGGCCATCCGGAGGAGCGGTTCGATCGGAACGCGGCTCCGGAGCGGCCGGATCCCGCGCAGCCGGCCCGCCAGCTCCGTCCCCGGCCCCTCCCAGCGCCTCGGCGCGTCGTCGATCCAGAAGAGGGTGGCCCGGTCGAGGTGCGACAACTCGCGAGCCGCCTCGACGGCGCGGTCCCGGGCGGCCTCGAACCGCGTGCGGCGGTCCGCCCTCACGGCCCCCATCCGCGCGGACGTATCGACGACGACGGAGATGCGGCGCGGCGGAGCGAGTTTCCCTTCGACCGACGGCTCGGCCATCGCGCCCACGAGCGCAGCCACGGCCAGCGCCTGGACGACAAGCAACATCGAAAGACGGGGACGCCGCGCGGCGCGGATCGGCGGGGCGCGGCGGGGGATCCGGCTCCACAGCCGAAGACTGGCGACCACGACGCGGCGCGGGCGGGGGCGCCAGAAGCTGAACAGAAGGAGGGCCAGCAGGCTGAACAACGCCCACAGGGCCGACGGAGAGCCGAGACCCAACCAACCATCAGCCATCAGCGATCAGCCGCCTCTGGCTGATGGCTGATAGCTGACTGCTGAAGGCTATTCCAGGACGCCCGCCTCCCTCAGCGTCCCCGTCACGATCTCCTCCCACGGCGCGTCCGACCCGAAGCGGACGTAGCTCATCCCGTGTTCCCGGCACCACCGCTTCCACGACTCGCAGTGCTCCGCGAGGAGCGTCCGGTACCGGGACGTTTCCTCCTCCCCCACGAACCGGTCGATCTCCTCCTCCGTCTCGGCATCGGCGAATCGCACGCGGCCCAGCGGGGGCGGATCGGCTTCGTCCGGGGCAAGGAGGTGCAGCACGGCCACGTCGCCCGCGGAGGCGGACGCCAGGAGGGGCTCGCGCAGGTCCTCGTCCCAGAGGTCCGAGAAGAAGGCGACGATCCCCCGCTCGCGGGCGCCGAGCCGCAAGGCCCGCAGGAGCGGTCCGGGCGCCGCCGGCGGCGTCTCGAGCCCGCTCAAGAGAGACCCGAGCGATTCGAAGGCGCGGCCGCCTCCGGCACCCCAGACCACGACGCGCCCCGACTCGGCGAACGCGGCCGCCGCGAGCCCCGCCGCGACGCGCCGCGCCTGGTCGAGCTTGGCCGGAGACCCCACCGCCATCGAGGGGCTCGTGTCGAAGGCGAGATGGAGCGTCAGCCGCTCCTCTCGCGCGCGCTCGCGGACGAAGAGCTGCCCGAGACGCGCGTAGACCTGCCAGTCGATCGCGCGGAAATCGTCGCCGGGGGCGTAGGCGCGGTGCGCCACGAACTCCGACGCGCCGCCGCGCCGTCCCGCGGAGCGGTCGCCCTCCCCGCGGCCGCGGACCGCGCGGCGCACCGCCAGCCGCAGCGACTCGAGTCTCCGAAGCGTCGCCTCGTCGAAGCGCATCATCGGCGCATCCGTTCGCGCACCGCCGCCACGTCCGCCTCGATCTGCCGGCGGACCTCCTCGGGACCCCGGAAGTTCCGCTCCTCCCGCACGCGGTAGAGGAACCTCACCTCCAGCGTCCTCCCGTAGAGGTCGCCCCCGGCGTAGTCCAGGAGGTGGACTTCGAGGACCTCCGGCGCGCCTTCTCCATGGAACGTCGGGCGGCAGCCGAGGTTCGCCACACCGGCGAAGGCCCGGCCGTCCACCGAGGTCTCCACGGCATAGACGCCGCGGAGGGGACGGACGCCCGGGGCGAGATCGAGGTTCGCCGTCGGGAAACCCAGCGCCGCGCCGCGGCGGTCCCCCCTCACCACGACGCCGCGGCAGGAAACGGGACGTCCGAGCATCGCGGCGGCGTCCTCGAGCCTCCCCTCGGCCACGGCCCTGCGGATCGCGGTGCTCGACACGGGGCGGCCCTGGAACACCTCCGGCCCGCACGCCTCGACGCGGACGCCGCACTCGGTCCCCACGCGCGCGAGCAGCTCGAAGTCCCCGCGGCGGTCCCTGCCGAAATGCGAGTCATGCCCCAGCAGGATCGCCCGCGCCCCGATCCTTCCCACCGCGACGTCGCGCACGAAGCCCTCCGCGGTCGTCTGCGCGAACTCTCTCGTGAACGGGATCATGACCGCGAAGCCGACGCCGCACGCCGCGATGAGCCGGAGTCTCTCCTCCACCGGAACAAGGAGCGGCACCGGCTTTCCATGGAGGATCTCGGCGGGATGGCGGTCGAACGTGACGACGACCGACGGCGCGTCTCCGGCGATTTCGAGGAGGCGCGCGAGGACCTTGCGGTGGCCGAGGTGGACGCCGTCGAAGACGCCCCAAGTGACGGCGCAGCCCCGGAGGCGCGGATCGGGAAGGGCGTCGAGGTTCCGGAGGAGCTCCATGGGGCGCGCTACAGGCCGGCTTCCGCGGGCTTGTGCTCGCGGCGAACGTTCTTGCGGAAGTCGTCCTCGAGCTCCTTCAGCCGGTAGGCCCACTGCTTCAGGTCGGCGGGGGACATCTTGTCGAGGATGAGGATGCCGTCGAGGTGGTCGATCTCGTGCTGGAAGAGCTTCGACCAGAGCCCGGTCGCCTCGAAGCGCTGGCGCCGGCCCTCCAGGTCCGTGACCTCGACGGCGAGGCTCTCGGACCTCCGGATCAGCGCGTCGATGCCGGGCAGGGAGAGGCACCCTTCGTGGTCGCGCATCTCGCCGGAGCGATCGACGATCGTGGGGTTGAGGAAGATCTTCTCCTCGTCCGCCTCCTCGCGCTTCCCGGTGATGTTCGCGACGATGATGCGCTGGAGGATGCCGACCTGCGGGCCGGCCAGGCCGATGCCCCTGGAGCGATACATCACCTCGAACATCGGCGCGATGAGCGGCTTCACCGACTCGATGTCCGCGACCGCCGGGGAAACCTCCCGGAGGCGCGGGTCCGGGTAGTAGAGGATCTGGAGCGCCATCGGACGCATTATAGCGGCGGCGCGCGGCGACGACAACGGCGCCGTTCCTCCCCCCCTCAGCTCAGGATCCACCAGATCGCCAGGATCACGAAGATCAGCGCTCCGCCGAGTCCGGCCAGCCACATCCAGTCGGGCAGCTTCGCGGGCCCCTCGGCCCGCACGGTCGCCCCCCGCGCGGCCTTCTCCAGCGCCGCGATGACCGCGTTCGCGGACGGGTATCGCTGCGCGGGGAGCTTCGCCATCATCCGGTGCACGATACGCTCCAGCGCCTCGGGGACGCCGGGCTGCCTCTGCCGCAGCGACGGCACGGGATCGTTCACGTGCATCGACAGCGTCTCGACCAGGTTCCCGCCCTCGAACGGCTTCCGCCCCACGAGCAGCACGAAGAAGACCACGCCGCACGAGTAGACGTCCGTCGTCGGCCCGACCTCTCCCCCCTGCGCCTGCTCCGGGCTCATGTAGGCCGGGCTTCCCAACACGCTCCCCGCGAGGGTCAGCATCGTCTGCGACTCGACGTCCTTGGCGATCCCGAAGTCGATGAGCTTGGGAGTCTCGTCCCGCGTCAGGAGGATGTTGGCGGGCTTGATGTCCCGGTGGATGATGCCCAGGTCGTGCGCGTGCTGCAGCCCCGCCAGGATCCCTTTCACGATGCGCACGGCCCGGTCCGGCGCCAGATGGCGCTCCTCCAGGAGGAGTTTCTCGAGCGAGAGCCCGTCCACGAACTCGCTCACGATGTAGAACATCCCGTCCTGCTCGTCGATGTCGACCATCTGGACGATGTTGGGATGGGCCAGCTTTCCGCCGGCCGTCGCCTCGCGTTTGAACCGTTTCACCACGTCGGGCATGCGGGTGTACTGCTCGGCGAGGATCTTGATCGCCGCTTTCTCCTTCGTCTGGAGGTGTTCCCCTTCGAAGACGCTGCCCATGCCCCCCTTCCCCAGGAGGCGCAGGAGCCGGTAGGAGCCGAGCGTCTTTCCGATGAACAGGTTCCCCATCGGCGGCGGAGGTCCCGGCTGCGGCGGCGCCGGGAGCGCCTCGATCGTGGGAGGCGAAGAACTCGTGGCGACCTTCGCGTCCTTGGCGAACTCGAGGTAGATCTTGCACTTCCCGCACTTGTAGCGCCGGTTGGCCTGGAAGTTCGGGACGGTGTACCGGTGGTCGCACTGCGGGCATTTCAGGAGGGCCGTCCCCTCGTGCGAGAGGACCCTCTTGACCTGCTCCGGCCGCAGGAACCCCAGCTCGACGGCGACCTCGCCGACCCGCGCGGGGTACCCCTGGGCCCGCAGTTCCTGCTGCCGCTCGATCACCCGGTGGAGTTTCTCGGCATCGAGCATCCCCAGTCGGATGAAGATGTCGCCGACGCGCTGGGTCTCTGCGCCCATGGTCTTTGGTGGTCGGTGGTTAGTGGTTGGTGGTTAGTGAAGAAGACGCGATGGGTCTTCACCAACCACCAACCGCCAATCACCAACCATTGTACCCCCAAAAACAAGTGTTGACACCCGCAACCGGCAGCACTAGATTGAAAAACCGGCGCGAGACTCTGAGGCAACAGCATGGCCGGCCCCTCCCAGGTGGACCAGCTTTACAAGCGGGCGGAGGACGCGTTCGGGAAACGCAACTACGACTACGCCCGCGACCTCTTCAAGCAGATCCTGACCCTGGATCCGGACCACGTCCAGACCCGGAAGGCCCTCCGCGCGACGATCCTCAAGAAATACCAGGAACTCGGCGGCCCAGGGAAGTTCACGCTGATGACGAAGTCCGCCGGCGCCAGCGCCTCCATCGCGATGAACAAGAACAAGCCGGACAAGCTGGTGGAGATCTGCCAGAACTACCTGATCGACGACCCGAACAGCTCCAAGGTGCGCGGCGTCCTCGCCGGCGCGCTCATGGATCTGAACCGTTTCGCCGGCGCCTCCGCCGAGGCGGAGATGGCCCTCGAGACCGACGCCCATAACATCGCCGCCGCGAAGGTCCTGGTCGGCTGCTACCAGAAACTCGGGAAGATCAAGGAGGCGCAAGAGATCCTCGAGAAGGTCTCCCGGCACGCGCCGGAGGACCGCGACCTCGAGCGGCTCCAGCGGGACCTCGCCGCCCAGGCCACGATGAACAAGGGCTTCGAGGACACCAAGGACAAGGGATTCCGCGCGGTCATCAAGGACCAGGCCCAGGCCGCCGATCTCGAGAAGGCGTCGCATCTCATCAAGTCCGACGCCGACATCCAGGTACAGATCGAGAAGCTCGAGGCCGAGATGGGCGAGAACCCCACGGACCCGAAGATCCCCAAGAAGATCGGCGACATCTATTTCGAGATCAAGAAGGACTTCAAGACCGCCCGCGATTGGTACCACAAGGCGTCGCAGCTCGCGCCGCAGGACTCCGTCCTGCGCGACAAGGTGGACGACTGCATGCTCAAGACGCTGGATGTCCAGATCGAGAGCGCGAGCCGGGCGAGCGACCCGAAGCTCGGCGAGCTGAGGACGAACCGGCTCCGCTTCGCCATCCAGACCTTCGAGCGCCGGGTCCACGACCGTCCGACGGACATGGGGCTGCGGTTCGAGCTGGGGAAGTACTTCCTGCAGTCGGGCCCGACCTACATGGACAAGGCGATCGCCGAGTTCCAGCAGTCCGTCAAGGACCCGAAGAAGAAGGTGGACTCGCACATCTTCCTCGGGCAGGCGTTCCAGAAGAAGAAGATGTTCGACATGGCCGACGGCCAGTACCAGAAGGCCGAGGAGGCCGGCGGCGGCATCCTCGGGGAGAAGATCCTCTACATCTGGTACTACCGGGCCTGCAACCTCGCCGAGTCCGGCCAGTTCCCCAAGGCGCTCGAACTGGGCAAGAAGATCATGGAAGAGAAGATCGACTACAAGGACATTTCGGCGCGCGTCGATCGGTGGCAGCTCAACCAGGCGTGACGGCGCTGGACTTCCGGCCTCCCATCTGGTAAAGTCCCCGGCCCCAATCTAACCTGACCTGTTCACGAGGTTTCGGCCCGGAGGGCCGAAATCGTGAATAGGTCACCCGCGGCGCGCTCCGCTTGGGCAAAAGAGCGCCGCGG
>JACPRC010000019.1 GCA_016190175.1 Planctomycetota bacterium | reverse complement strand
TTCTTCACGTAGTAGCGGTCCGTCCGGCCGTACAGGGCCCAGTCGATCGTGGGGAGCGGGTCGCCCGGCTCGTACTTCCGGTGCTCGCTGAACTCGACGGAGAAGCCGTGGAGCGGACTCCCGTGGAGCCCCGAGATGAACCCCTCGACGATGAACTTCGCCTTGAGGTCGAGCCGGCCGATCTGCCGGAGGATCTCCGGCTTCAGGTACGCCGCGGGCGACCTCGCTTCCATCGCTACTCCGTCAGCGCCGTGACCACGATGTTCGTCATCATCCGGTAGCTGTCCTCGCCCGCCACGCCCCGGCAGCCGCTGGAGCAGCTCGCGCCCCCCCACGAGCACGCATAGTCCTGCCGGGTGAGCAGGAACGCGAGCCGGCCGCGCGCCGCGGCGCCCTCGAACTCCGGCGCCGCCGCGACGCCGCCGATCCTCACGCTCTGCATCGGGTAGACCTTCGAGAAGAGCGGGTGGTCGGCGGCGAGCTTCGCGATCCCGTTCTCCCCGAAGATCCGTACGGCGATCGCGCGGACCGAGCGGTGGAAGGGCTCGGCGTTGCAGCACGCCTCCGCGAGGAGGAAGCCGCCGCGTTCCAGGTGGCCCTTGAGCTTGCCGACCTCCTCGTCGGTGAGCTTCACCTCCTCGTGGCCCGTAATATAGAGGAAGGGGAACCGCGTGACGTCGTCGTCCCGGAGGGAGACCGGGACCATCTCGGGGACGACGTCGAGCTTCGCGCGCTTCGTCAGCTCCTCGAGCAGCTTCGCGGGAACGGGGATCGTCGGGTTCCAGCCTCCCGTGTGGGCGACTTGCGCCAGCGCGAACGAATTGCGCACGGGAGCGGTGTTCTTCTTCGCCGTCTCGCGGCGGCCGGTCTGCGACGCCGGCTCCGCGCGGGTGGCGCGGGTGCTCCCCAGGTCCTCGACCGCCCAGACGCGGTCGACGAGGGTGAAGACGGCCTCGAGCGTTCCGTTGCCGTCGAGGTCGGCGAGGCTGGGCGACGACAGGAACTTCAGCGACCCGTGGTTGCCGGACTGGATCACGAGATCCGGGAACTGAACGGCGAAACAGTCGATGCGGCGTCCGGTCCGGCCGTCGACGAGATGGAGGTTCCCGTCGTCGGAGCCGACGTACACCCCGAGCGGGCCGAGCTGGTACCCGTAGAAGCCCGTGCGCTGCGGATCGTGTCGGAACATCGGCCAGTCGCGGCGGAACGGCTCCGAGCGGCTGCGGCTCCCGAGCGCGGGCGAGGAGTAGACGTGGCCCGAGGTCCCGTATCTCCACTTGAAATGTCCCGCGAGGGCGTTCAGACAGACGAGATCCTGGCCGGCGCCGAACACGACTTCGGGCGCGCCGTCGCCGTCGGCGTCCCCGACCGCCGGGCTCGAGACGATGAGCGAACCCGCCTGGTAGCGCCACTCCTCGGTGCCGTCCTTGCCCGAGAGGCAATAGAGCCGCACGCCCCCGGCGACGATCACGCGCGTGCGGACGGCATCTCGACCGAGATGCGGATCGCGCCGTCAGGGATCGGCGACCGGCAGCAGGGCCGGCGCGCTCGTCACCGTCATGCCCCCGCCCGCCAGGGCCTCGCTCCTCCAGCGGACGTCGCCGGTGGCGCCATCCAGGCAGTACGCCCGCTGACTCGAACGGCCGGGGAGGCTCACGACGACCTCGGACTTGCCGTCGCCGTCGAGGTCTCCGATGGCGGGAGCCGCCGCGGCGTAGCAGCCTCCGGTGTTCTCCTCCGGGCGCGCCTTCCAGACGAGCCGTCCCGCGGCCGTCACGCAGTAGACGCTCCCCTCGGCGGAAACCGCGACGGTCTCGAGGCCCGGCGCGTCCGTCAGGTCGGCGCTCGCGGGCGCCGCGAGGACGTTGGAGCGATTCGCGCACTCGAACCGCCAGCGGCCCCGGCCGGAGGAGCCGAAGCAGTGGATCATCCATCCGCTGGTCGACCCGCCCGTGCACTCGGGGACGCCGTCGCCGTCGAGATCGACGATCGCCGGCGATGCGCGGCCCGCGTTGTTCTGCGTCTCGTAGTCCCAGAGCTTCGCGCCCTTCGAGCCGATGCCGAGGTAGCGCCCCGAACCCTGGCCGCGGGGGAACCACTCGCCATAGCCCTCTTCCGTGCCGGTGACGACCTCGAGGTCCGCCTCGCCCGAGAGGTTCCCGATCGCGGGCGACGAGATCAGCCACGGCATGTGGTTGATCCACCCGCTGGGCTGGGAGAGGTAGACGCGCTCCGCGATCTTGCAGTCCCACTTGCGGACGAGCACGCCGGTGCGTTCCTGCGACGTCGCCGGCGGAACGGCGAGGAGAGCGAGCGCGACGACGACGCGTCTCATGCTCCGGCGACCTCCGCGTGCGCCTCGAACTTCGGCACCTTGGGCTCCTCCACGGTCTGGAGGAGCTTCCGGACGAGCATCACGCTGTTCACGCCCTCCATCTGCGCCTGGAAGTTGGTCGAGATGCGGTGCTTGAGCACGGGGACGGCGATGCGGCGGACGTCCTCGCACGAAACGCAGGGGCGGCCGTCCATCGCGGCGAGCGCCTTGGCGCCCTGGATGAGGTAGAGCCCCGCGCGCGGGCCGGCGCCCCACTCGACCGTCTTCTTCACGAACGGGGGCGCCTCCGGGGACGCCGGCCTCGTCGCGCGAACGATCCTCGCGGCGTAGGCGATGACGTGGCGCGCGACCGCGACCTGACCGACCGCCGCCTGGATGTCGGCGACGTTCTTCGCCGTGAGCGCGGGCCTCGGCTCCGCCGCCGCCCCGCCGCACGCGAAGGCGTAGATCTCCTCCTCCTCCCGCGCGCTCGGGTAGCTCATGTCGATCGTGAACATGAAGCGGTCGAGCTGCGCCTCGGGCAGCGGGTACGTCCCCTCCTGCTCGATCGGATTCTGCGTCGCGATGACGAAGAAGGGCTCGGGGAGGGGGTGCGTGACGTTGCCGACCGTCACCTGCCGCTCCTGCATCGCCTCGAGGAGCGCGGCCTGCGTCTTCGGCGGCGTGCGGTTGATCTCGTCGGCCAGCACGATGTTCGCGAAGAGCGGCCCTTCGACGAACTGGAACTGCCGCTTCCCCGGGGCGTCTTCCTGGAGGATGTTCGTCCCGGTGATGTCGCTCGGCATCAGGTCGGGGGTGAACTGGACGCGCTTGAACTGGAGCGCCATGGCGCGGGCGATCGCCTTCACGAGCGTCGTCTTCGCCAGCCCCGGCACGCCGATGAGCAGGCAGTGGCCGTGCGTGAAGACCGCGGCGAGGATCTCGACGACGCACTCCTCCTGGCCGATGACGGACTTGCGGACCTCGTCCATCATCAGCTCCTTCGCCTTGCGGATCTGGTCGAAGGCGTTGCGGACGATCATGGGATCACCTCAAGAACAAAGAGCGGAGAACAAAGAACGGAGAGGGCGGGGCGACGCATCCCCCGGCCCCTTTGTTCTTGGTTCTTTGTTCCGGGTTCTTTCACGGCTCCTCCTCGGAGAGAATCCTCCGGATCAAGCGGAGAGGCGCGTCCGGCATTCCGGCCGCCTGCGCCTCCTCCCACGCGGGACCGCGCAATCCCCACGACAGGCACATCACGGCCAGCCCGGCCGCATCGGTCGTCCCGGCGCGGCGGAACCGGCCGAACAGCGCGTACTTCTCGGCGCCGGTCAGGCGGGCGAGCGGGACGCGCTCCGGCTCCGCCCCCGGTCGCGCGATCGCGACGGCGTCCGGATCCAGCGCGACGATGTCCCCGTTGCCGAAGCGTGTCGAGATCTGCCGGACCCGGACGCGGGGAACGCGGGCGCGGGCGATCTCTCGCGCACGGGCGAGAAACTCGCGCTCCCATTCCAGGAGCTGACGGAGCGCCTGCGCCTCCTCGCGCAGATCCGGATCGTCCAGCCCGGACAGGAACCCATCGACATCCCGGATCCGACCGGCGCAGTCCCGGCCTTCGTCGAGGACGGTCCGCCGAAGGAGGGTGCGGAAACGGCGGACGCGCTCCAGGCGCGCGCGTTCGCGATCCAGGCGTGCCTTGCGTTCGCGGGATTCCTCCGCAAGACGGGGCAGGCCCGCTCGTTCCTCCGCCGCCCTCTTGCGGAGCTCCGCCGTCGGCCAGAACGGCGCCATCGCGTCCCATTCCCGCTCCGCCTGGGCGGCGCCCCCCTGGGACGCGAACGCACGCGCGACCTCCTGCGTCTCGCGGAACCGCGCCTCCGCCTTCGCGAGGACGGCGTCCCGCTCCTCCTGCGCCTGCTCCGGCGTCCAGTCCCGCGCGCCCTCGACGGTCTCCAGCGCCTCCCGGTACTCGCCGATCTCCGCGAGCGCGACGACGCGCTCGCGCAGAAGCTCGAAGGGGGACCGCCGCGCCGGCTCCGGGAGCGGATTCACGGTCCGCTCCGCGGGACGAGCCGCCCTCTCCGCGGCGCCGGCCGCGAGAGGCGACGCCTCCGGGAGCGGCAGCGCGCGCGCGACCGCGTCGGCGTCCCGGCCGTCGCCGCCGAGGAACGGTCCCGCGAACAGCACGGCCACGACGATCGCGAGGACGGCCGCGGCCGCGACGGGCCAGGCGACGCCGGAGGCGACGCGCCGGAGGGCGCGACGCACCCCCTCCAGCCGGTCGCGTTTCGGAGCCGGAGGTGGCGGCTCGACGACATCGAGGACCGAAGGCTCCGGCGCTGCGGCCGGCGTCGCCGGCATTGCCGCCCGCACCCGCGCGAGGACGCCCCCCGCGGGCTCGCCCGCGTCATGGGGAATCGCGATGTCCGCCATGAGCCGGAGCAGCGCGACGACGGCGTCCACGTCTCGGGCGTGCCGTTCCTCGGTCGTGCCATACGACCCGCGACGGCCCGGAAGGAGCGTTCCGAAGCCGAAGCCGTCCAGCGCGGCGCGCCCCTCGGCGTCGACGACGACGACGGAGGGGCCGATCGCGCCGTGGACGAGTCCGCGCATCTCGCCGGCGACGAGTCCCAGCAGCAGATCCTCCGCGATGCGCAGCGCGCGCCCCGGGTCCAGCCGCCCCTCGCGCGCGAGAAGGCCGTCGAGCCGCTCCCCGTCCGCGGAATCCGTCTCGACGAGGATGCAGCTCCCGTCCGCGCGGATCCGCCGGAGGCGTACGAGCCGCGGGTAATGTAGTTCCACATACCGGGGCAGCTCGGACTGGACCGCGAGGAGGTCGACCCGCGCGACGGTCCCGCGATCGAAGAGATGGAGCGTCACGGGGTCGAACGTCTCGAGATCGCGCGCCCGGAAGGACCGCAGGGCGAAGGTGTGCGGCAGTTCCGCGATGATGTTGCAGCCCCGGATTCCCACCGTCGAGGCATTCACGCTGCGCCCCCGACTACTGGACGGCGGCGCCGGGCCGAATCGTGCACCGCCGGCCGTCCGCGCGCTATAATCGGCGGCCGATGAGCGAGTTCCCGCGCGACTTCGGCCCCTACGTACTCGAGGCCGAGCTGGGTCGAGGGGGGATGGGGATCGTCTACCGCGCGGTGCAGAAGTCCCTCAACCGCCCGGTCGCCCTCAAGGTCCTCAACGTCTCGCGGGAGTGGGCCCGCGAGGAGAACCAGGCCCGCTTCCATCGGGAGGCCGAGGCGATGGCGCGCCTCTCCCACCCGAACATCGTCTCCATCCACGACTCCGGCGAGGTCGACGGCCAGTTCTACATCTCCATGGATCTCGTCCACGGCCGGCCCCTCGACCGATGGACCCACGACCGCCTTCCCGGCCCCGACCCGTCGGCGCGGATCTGCGCGAAGCTCGCGCGCGCGCTCCAGTGCGCCCACGACCACGGGGTCGTCCACCGCGACGTCAAACCCATGAACGTCCTCATGGAGGGGGACGAGGAGCCGAAGCTGACGGACTTCGGCCTCGCCAAGCACGAGGACTCCTCGCTCACGAAGAGCCAGGACATGCTCGGGACGCCCCGGTACATGAGCCCCGAGCAGGTGATGGGGCACGCCGACCGCGTGGACGGCCGCACCGACGTCTACTCCCTCGGGACCGTCCTCTACGAGATCCTCGCGGGCGTGCCCGCCTTCCGCGGGACGACGGTGCAGGGGATCTACTACGCGGTGATGAGCGTCGATCCGCCCCCGCCGCGCTCCTTCAACCCGAAGATCCCGCGCGACCTGGAGACCGTCTGTCTGAAGGCGATGGACAAGGAACCCTCGAAGCGCTATGCGTCCGCCGCGGACTTCGCGGACGATCTGGAGCGCTTCCTCAGGGGCGAGCCCGTCCTCGCGCGCCGCGTGGGTCCGCTGGGACGGACGGTGCGCCGCGCCCGCCGCAACCCGGCCGCGACCGCGCTCCTCGCGCTCCTGCTCCTCGGCGGCCTTCTCGCCGGCGGCGCGACGGTCCACCGCGCCCTCTCCAGTCGTGCCGAGCGCGAGCGATCCGCCGCCGGCGCGACGTCCGCGCTCGCCCGGCGCGATTGGGCCATGGCGCTCCTCGCGACCGAGGCCGGCCTGCGGGTCGCCCCGGACGACGCGGAACTCCGGCGCCTCCAGCGGCGGGCGCATGCCGGGCACGAGGCGGACCGCGCCCGCGCCGCGCTCGCCGCGCGAAGGGACCTGCGCGCCGAGCGCGACCGTCTGGAGGCCGAGTTCTCCGAGTCGCGCGACCGGCTCGCCTCCCTCCCGCCCTCGAAGAAGGACGACCTCTGGTCGGCGCAGGACCGGCTCGCCGGGGCGGAGTTGAAGCTCCGGCGCGCCGAGGCGGAGGCGGAGGAGGCCGCGCACGCCGCGCTGCGGTGGGACGACTCGAACGCGGAGGCGCGCCGCGTCCTCGCCGAGCTCGCGTTCGCCCGGGCGCGGGACGCGCGCGCGGGGCGCCGCCGGGAAGAGGAGGAGATCCACGCGCGCCAGGCCATCGCGTACGGAGGCGAGGAGTTCCGGAGCAGGCTCGATGCTCCGGCGACGATCGCGATCGAGACCTCCGCACATGCGTGGATCTTCCGGTACGAGGAGCGCTCGGGCCGGCTCGTGCCGCTGCCGTGCCGCGCCGGCAAGATGCGGGCGATCGATCCGCCCTCCGTCGACCCGCTCCCGCAGGACGCCGGCGACGCGGAGAAGAGGGCGGCCCGCGAGGGCACGGCCTATCCGCTCGTCGCGGACGACTTCAACGGCGAGACCTTCCCCTTGCGCGTGCCCTCGGGAAGCTACCTCCTCGTCTTCCGCGCGGAAGGGCGCGTGGAGGTCCGGCGGTTGATCTCGCTGGATCCGGGCGGTCGGGTCGACGGGCGCATCGATCTTCCCCTTCTCGCCGAGGTCCCCGATGGTTTCGCGCCGTGCGGCGACCTTTTCGTCGCCCGCTGGGAAGTCACCTGCGGCGAGTACATGGAGTTCATCAACGACCGCGCCCGCCATTCGGCGGCGCAGGCGGAGGCGCGGCTCCCACGCGGCGGACCCCGCGGCGCCTATGCCCGCCGGATCGGCCTCACCGAACGGTTCGACCTCGCCCCGCCGTTCGGCCCCGACGTCCCGGTCGTCGGGATCTCCCATGACGATGCGGCCGAATACGCACGATGGCTGTCGGAGCGGAAGGCCCGCTGGACCTTCCGCCTCCCGACGGTCGCGGAATGGGAGCGCGCGGCGGGCGCGGAGGACGGACGCACGTACGCGTGGGGCGACCGCTTCGACGCCGGCTTCTGCGGGATGCGGGACTCGCGGAAGTTGCCCGGCCTCGAACCCGCGGGCCTTTTCCCCGCCGACGAAAGCCCCTACGGAGTCCGGGACATGATGGGCGGCGTGCGCGAGTGGACCGACTCGGCCGCGGGGAGCGGAATGCGCGCGCTCCGCGGCGGCGGATTCGCCGGAGACGAGCCGTGGTGCCGGATCGCCTTCCGCGGCAACTGGGCGGACCCGGCCGGCGTGAGCGTCTCGATCGGGTTCCGCCTCGTCGCGACGCGGAAGTGAGCCGCCCGAAAGGAGTGGGCCTGTTGCGGGCGGCTCACTTGCCGATCTTCTCCCCGCAACTCTGGCAGTACTCGTCGTCGGGCGCGGCCGGCTCCTTGCACTTCGGACACGCGCGCTTCTTCGGCGTCTCCCCGCCCCCCTCGATCGGCTTGAGCTCCAGGATCTCCGCCTTGGAGACGCCCGAGTACGAGAGCCGCAGCTTGCGCTCCGAGGCGGGAATCTCGAAAACGACCTGGAACGTCCGGCGCCCGCCCGGCGGGACCCACGCGATCTCGGCGGCGGGACGCGGGCCGGCGTACGAGAGCCGGTGGAGGCCGATCTGGCCGCCCTTCTCCGTCGCGTACCTGAGCTGGCGCGCCGTCTGGAAGAACTCGCCGGCCTCCCCGCCGTTCTTCACCGTGACGTCGAGCACCAGGAACCGCATCCCCTTCCCGGCCTTCTGTGCCGCGAACTCCTCCAGGAGGTTCTGCCCGACGACCGAAACGGCGAACACCTCGTCCTCCACGCCGGCGATCGCCTCGCGTTCGGGAAGCTCGGGCCGCGTTCCCTCGAGGCCCAGCACGATCGCCGCGGGATGGATCACCTCCCCCTTCGGCGTCTGCGCGTTCGGAAAATCGCACCGCAATTCCAGGGAGACGTATTTCTCCGGGACCAGGAACACGAGGAGGTCCCCGGTCGCCACATCCGGAATGAACCGCGGCTCCTCGGCCAGTTTCGTGCCCGCGGCGGGCGAGTACATGTACTCCCCGTCGAGGACGACGTGGAGGTGCTTGCGCGCCTCCTTCCAGTCCGCCACGGCGCCGATCTCGAGACGGTCTCCCTGCTTCGCCTTCGGATCGAACGCGCCGGCGTCCACCTCGTACGTGAACCGGCTCTTCGCGAGGAACTCGATCTCGAGAAACGTCATCCCCTCGGGCGCCTTCGCCCCGCCGAGCTCGCGCGTCTTCCGGAGCCCGTAGACGCCGGCCTCCACGACTTCGTTGCGCCCGGGTTCCAGCAGAGGCTCCGGGTCGGTAACCTTGGAAGCATTTCCGCGCAACGGCGGTGGGAACATGTGGCCGTGGGCGTAGTCGTAAAGGCGCAGCTCGAGGAGGTCGACCCCCTCCTTCGGGATCTCGAAGATCATGTTCCCGCGCAGCTTCGAGCCGAGGCGCTGGAGCTTGAAGTCCCGGACCGGGACATGGCCCGGCAGGGAATCCGCGTCGCGGACGAGTCTCGACAGGCGGCGCCGGTCGACCACGACGTACGCGTGGTCCGCCAGGTTCGGGATCCGGTATTCCGTCGAGACCTGATGGCTCTCCACGAGCGTGAGTGGGATCAGGTTCTCGAACTCGGCGTCCACGACGAGCAGCCGCCGCCCGGCCGCGGCCTTCCGCGCGCCGTACGCGTCCCGTTCGGTCACGCCCAGGACGCGCACGCGGCAGGCCCGGTTCGCCGCCACCGCCGCGGACGGCCGGTCCACGGGCGTCTCCCCTTTTCCCGCCGTCTCGGCCACGTCGCCGCCCAGGTCCGTCGTGAGGCCGTGCTTCTTCCGCAGGGCGAGCAGGGCGGAGGACGGCTCCCCTTCCGGCCGGCCGAACCGGTTGGCGACCGCCGAGACCGCGCGCCCTTCGAACCGGATCTCGATCCGGCCCCACAGTCCGCCCCCCCATGGGGCCTCCACCAGCCAGGCGCCGCCGATGCGGAGCGGTTCGGGGTCCCCGCTGCCGCGACCGGAGACGACGGCGAGGTGGATCCCCGGATTCGCCCGGAGGATCTCGGCCGCCTGGTCCCGGCCCGCGTGAAGGACGAGGACGACGATGTCGGCCCGGGGCGCCGCCTCCGAAAGCGCCGCGGCGACGGCGCCCGACGGATCGGCGATCCCCTCGACCTTTCCCCCGGGCGCGGTCGCGCCGATGATCGCGATCTTCCTTCCGCCCGCCGTCCGGATCACGTATGCCCGCCCCCCGGCGCGCGCATTGGCGGAGAGGAGCGCGAGTTTGTCCGACTTCGCCAGTTCTCCCAGCCCCTCGGGCACGGCCGCGAGATCCGGCCACCCCGCATTCAGGACGGTCCAACCGGAAGCGGGGAAGATCTCGGACCACGCCGCGACGTCGGCCTTCGATCGGACGGGCAGCCCTCCCGTGACGATCCCGATCTCGCCCGCGGGAACCTCCACCGCCGGGAACGTATCGGCTTCCATCCCTCCGCACGTACGCAAGACCAGGGCGTCGGGGTCCTGCGAACAGACGAGGGCGACGATCCACTCCGCGAGCATCCGGATCATGCTACTCGCCGCCCCCGACGCCCGCGAGCGCGTCGGTCGCTTCGGCCCACATCCTCTTCACCATCTCGTTCATCTTCTTCTCGACGATGCGCCGCGGCCAGGTGCCGTTGACCACGGAGCACGCGTCGGTGACGATCTCGTCGATGTGATGCACGGTGTGGCCGGCGGCGCCGCTCTCGCCGACGATCCGGAAGATCTCCGCGATCTCGCACACTTTGTGTGCGATGTGCCAGGCGTGCTCGACGGCGGCCTGTCCTGCTCCGGACGGGACGCGCCCGACGCACGAGCCCGTGGCGGGATCCACGCTCCACCAGGCGGTTGCCCTGCCATCCACCGGCCGGCACACCGCGAGGCGGTCGTCCGCGCGAATGCCCAGTTCCTTCCGGCGGTCCCCGGCCGGGACCTCCGCCTTCGCGCCGACGATCCGCGCCCGTTCCAGGAGCGTCCACGCGGTCGCCGACGAGTCGGCGGCGTAGGCGCGCGAGAGCAGGAGCGCCTCGAGCACCGTGTCCATCACGCCGGCCCGGAGCGCGGTCGCCGGGTCGGTCTTGCCGTCCGGCGTCGCGAACGCGACGGCGTTCTCCATGATGTCGATCGTCCGCCGGATCCGGATCTCGCGCCTCGACTCGTCCAGGAACATCTGCCTCGCGTCGACGAAGAGGTTCAGGCGATCTCGGAAGCCGACCGCGCGGCGTCCCTCGAGGAGGGTCACCAGGAGCCGCCTGCGCATCTCGCTGAACCTCAGCAGCAGCGCGGAGACCTCCGAGCGGAGGTTCACGTGGCCCTGGCGGTTCCCCAGAAAGACGCTCCGCAGGACGGCGGCGTTCTCGCCAAGGACGTTCAGCGCGCGGCGCGCGCGGTCCCCCGGCCTCATCGGCGCGGGCTCGACGAGGAACGACCACCGGAGCACCGGCAGCGCGCGAACGCCCTTCCCCGCATCGCCGGGGAGAATCTCGCGCCGGTGGATCCGCGGGGCGACGCCCGGTTCACGCACCTCGACTTCCCATACGAGCCGGTCCAGTTTCGTCGCGGGCTTCTTCTCCCCCTCCCCGAAGGGATCGCTGAACTTGTCGCCCACCGCCCCCCCGAAATCGGAGACGGCGCCGACGTGGCCGTGCGCGTCGACCTTGTAGATGCCGCCGTCGAGGTCGAAGGGGGCGCCTCCGTACGGGCGGCCGTCGACGATCAGACCCGGGCGGAAGATCCTCACGCGGGCGAGGGCCTCCGTGCGGGCGCCCGCGTCCATCGCGGCCAGATTCTTCGCCTCGGGCAGTTGCTTCTCGGAAGGTTCGAGGAGCAGATCGACGGGACGCCAGGCGATCGCCGCCGGATCGAAGCTCACGCTGAGCAGCGGGGCCGCTTCCGCCTTCTCGCCGATCCGCCGGTGGAGGATCAGCCGGAAGAGGATCTGCCTCCGCTCTGCCGCCAGGTCGCGCGGCCCTACGGGGCGGCCCTCTCTCTTCGCGAACCCCACGGGGGACGGATCGAGCGCCTCCCACCGGTTCTTCGCCTCGTCGCGCGCCTCGACCCAGTAGTGGATGCGGGGGATCCGGACCGCCGCGGCGGCGAGTCCGCCGACCGTCTCGAGGAGCCGCGACGCCTCGGGTTCCGCCGCCTCGCGGATCTCGGCGACGAGGGCGGCCTCCTCCCGGCGCCGCTGCTCGAACAGTTTCCGGACGGCGGTCTCGTCGACTCCGATTTCCGACGCGACCGACCGGAGATCGGCGCCCTTCTCGGCAAGACGCGCCAGCGGGTCCTGGGCGGCGAAGTGGTCGAGGAGACGCTTCCCCTCCTCCTCCGTCAGATCCGCGCGCACGAGCCGGACACGCTCTCCGCCCGCCTCCAGCATGGCGAGGAGGAGCAGCGAGCGATCGAGCGAGTTCCCGCTGCGCGCCAGGAGCGTCCCTTCCGCGTCGCGCAGGATCCCTTCGTACGGCTCGTAACCGACCTGTTCGCGGACGAACCGCAGGATGCGGGCCCGGTCGAAACCGAGACGTCCGGCCGCGAGGCGCACGTCGGAGGGATCCGGCGTGGACGCGTGGCGCCGTTCGATTGCGCGAAGAAGACGTTCCAGGGGATCTTCCTGTGCAGGGGCGGCGGACAGGAGGACGGGCAGAAGGCACGAAAGGGCGACTCTCATGACCCCTCCGGAAAGGAAACGGGACGGCCCGCCTTTGCGACGAGCCGTCCCGGAAGGACTCGCGCGATCAGTCGCCGATCTTGGCGCCGCACTTCGGGCAGGCCTTCGCGTCGGCCGCGAGCGGCTCGCCGCACGCGCACTTCTTGCCCTCGCCGGCCTTGCAGGACGGGCACTCCGTCGCGTCCGCGCGCAGCTCCATCCCGCACTTCTCGCACTTCTTCAGCTTGGGCTGGGCCGCCTGCTTCTCCAGGAGGCGCTTGTCCACCTTCTTGAGCATCTTGCGGACCGCGTCGTCGAGCGCCAGGCGCAGGATCAGCCCCCGGCTGTCCTCGTCGATCTTGAGGTCGGCATTGGACTCGCCGCCCACGCCGAGCACGCGCACGCCCGTGGCGCCGATCGAGTCGGTGCGCTTGTACTCGCCGAAATCGGCCGCCAGGACCTCGCCGCTCGAGGGCTCGACGAGCCGGAGGTCCACGCCGCACTCGACCGTGATCGTCGACTTCTTGTCGTTGATGCTGAACGCGCCGCCGAAACCGAGGCTGCCGAGGTCGAAGCCGGACGCCTTCTTCTCGGCCTTCACGCGCATGTTCGTGACCTTGCCGATAAAGAGGTAGTCGACGCCCTTGACGCGCCCGGGCTTGGCGAGTTCCTCGGGATCCACCACGCCCTCGAGCCCCTGCTCTTTGAGGAGCTGTTCGAGCTGCGCGCGCTCGATCAGCCGGAAGCGGTCCGTCTTGTCCGCCAGCGTGGTGAGCTGGTCGGCCGCGTCGCGCTGGAGTTCCTCCTTGCGGAAGTTCTCCTTGGAAACCTGGTCCGTGACCTTGAAGGGAGGGACGCCCACCTTCACGCGAGTCAGGTCCGACGGGGGCGGGTCGTACTTGCCGACGTGGGCCGTCAGCTTGTTGCGGTCGGCCGTTTCGCTGCTGCTCGTGCACCCGATCGCCGCGGCGAACCCGAGGGCCGCCGCGCAGACGGTGATTCGCTTCATGTTCATCCTCTCTTGTCTTACTTCTGACGTTCCATCAGGCGCCGGTCGCAGCGCTGGAGCATCTTGCGGACGGCATCGTCCAGCGCCAGGCGCAGGATCAGGCCCCGGCTGTCCTCGTCGATGTGCAGGTCCGCGCTCGATCCGCCGCCGAGGCCGATGATCCGCAGCCCCTGAGCGCTCACCGAGTCCGTCCGCGTGTACTCGCCGAACTCGCTGCAGAGAACTTCGCCGCTCGTCGGGTCGACGAGACGGATATCCACGCCGCACTCGACCTTCACCTTCGCGTTCGAGCTGCTCCCGCCGACGATGATCACGTTCCAGTCGGTGCCGGAGCTCTCGCTCTTCACCCGCATGTTCGTGACCTTGCCGATGAAGAGGAAGTCGACGCCCTTCACGCGGCCGGGCTTGGCCAGTTCCTCGGGGTCCACGACCCCCTCGAGCCCCTGCTCCTTGAGGAGCTGGTCGAGCTGCGCGCGCTCGCTCATCGCGCAGCGGTCGGTCTGGTCGCCCAGCGTCGTGAGCTGGTCGGCGGCATCCCTGGCCAGTTCGTCCTTCCTGGGCAGTGAGGTCTTTTCGACCTTGAAGGGCGGGACGCCCACTCTCACGCGCTTGAGGCCCGACGGGGGCGGGTCGTAGACGCCCACGTGCGTCGTGAGCTTGTTGCGCTCGGCCGACTCGGTCGAGCTGGTGCATCCGATCAGGATGCCGAACAGGGAGAGGACGGCGAGCTGCTTCATAGGCTTCCCCAAGCAAAACGGTGAATGGGGAGGATGATAGCACCCTCCTTGGACGCGGTACAGTCAAAAAGCGCGGGAGGGGCCGCCCGGGTTCGCACATTCGCGGCGGCTGGTGTACACTGTCAGCGCATGTTCTACGAGGAGGTGCTTTCCGCGCTCAACGCTCGCCGCGTGGAGTATCTCGTCGTGGGCGGCGTGGCGGTGAACCTGTGGGGCGCGCAGAGGATGACGCACGACCTCGATCTGATGGTGGAGTTGTCCCCCGCCAACCTGCGCCGGTTCGTGACCGCCATGGAGAACCTCGGATACCGTCCCCGAGTTCCGGTCGCCGCGCTCCAGCTCACGAACGCGCGAACCCGCCATCGCTGGATTCGCGAGAAGGGGATGCTCGCCTTCGCGTTCTACCATCCGGCGAACGTCTTCCAGGTCGTCGACGTCCTGATCGCGGACCGGCGCTACGCGCGATTCTCGAAGCGGGCGGCTTCGATCTCCGCCGGGCCCGTTACGGTGCCGCTGGTCTCGATCGAGGATCTCATCACGATGAAGCGGGAAGCAGGCCGGAAGCAGGACCGCTCCGACGTCGCCATGCTGTCCAGGATCCGGAGGATGCTCGATGCGAAGAAGAGGCGTTCGTAGGGTCCGGGGTGGCTACGAGTACTTCCTGACGGACGAGCAGCTCCGCGAGTGGATGGCCACGCCGGCGGAGGCGAAGCTGCGGTGGCTGGCCGAGGCGGCGCGTTTCCTGTGGATGGCGACGCCGCCGGAGCGCCGGGAGATCCGGGAGAAGGTCCGGAGGGGGGAGCTGTAGGAACGCGGGGAAAACCCGCTTGGGAGATGGACCTGGAGAAGGGTGTCCTCGCGCTGGTTTCGCGTGACGGCCCACGGCGGCAGATGACCGTCCAGCTCCTCGGATCCGAATCGGAAGAGTCGAACACGTGGTTGTGGGCCTGGGCGAACGACTGCGTCTCCGTCCCGGAACGGGTGAGGAGTCTGGCCATCGCGATCCGGCAGTGGGGCGAGAAACACCAGGTGGACGCCCTCGTGCGGCCCCATCTCGCGTTGGGCCGGTTCGGCGGACGACACATCGCCGCGGCGGCCACCGTCCTGTCGAAGGGAGATGGGTACTACCGGGCCCCCTACGAGGGCGGCGCAGCCTACGTCGTCGTCCAGGCGCCCGAGCTCCGGAGTCCGTCAGTCCCATCCGTGAGGATTCCCCGGATCTTCGTGGAGACACTTTCGAAGGATCCAATCGCCGATCCCAGACGCGCACTCGCCGGCTACCTCCGGTCCTTCGGTTGGGATGTCCGATCTTCGCCCGAGCGAATCGAGGCCCTCGCGAATGGCGAGTCCGTCTTCACGGCCTCGCTCGATGCGCAGGGGAGACCGGGCAAGATGGAATTCCGCATCCGCTGACGGATCGAGAGGTGTCCCGGCCCGTCATCATCGACCATGAGACGGGTCGCGGTCCGAAGATCATTCCCGTGGACTCGCCGCCCTCCCGCCGCTGGAATCCCCACCCCCGGCGGCGGGCTCTTTCTTCAGGAACCGGTGAGCGCCTTTCTCGTACGCGAAGATGTAGTCGCCGCATCGGAAATCGCCGGGCCTGGCACCGGTGCGGCGCTTGCCCAGAATGTCGTCGCCGTCCATCGCCATCAACGCCCGGCGTTCGGCCGGCTTCATCTGCGTCGGAGGATCGAGGCGCTTCCAGTCGGGTTCGGGGCATCGGGTGACGCGCTCCGCCTCGGAACGGCTTCCGAACATGAACTCGACGTCCAGGGTCGGGTCCTCGTGGATGCCATGGAGGATCACACGCCGGCCGATGCGGTCGTGCGGCCGTTCGTTCGCCGCGGCCGGGTCCGCCCCCCCCCCCCCCGGAAACAGCGGAGAACGCCCGGCGTGCCGCTCCCGACGCCGACCTCCGCGAAGCCTGCGCCGGTCGCCAGCCCGGCCCGGCGTTCGGCTGCGGCCCGCGCGCCGGCCGGCGAAGCGCACTCGGTCCGCACCTCGACATCCCGTTCTCCGGCCATGCCGAAGGCGAGCAGGACGGCGGGGCCATTGACCTGCACCTTCCGATAGAGGCGCAGCCTGCCTCGCTTTTCAAAATGTCGCGTCACGGCTGGGAGTAGGGCAGGTATCCAGGCGCGCAGTATTCCACCTGTCCATCTACCATCGTCATCAACACTCGAATGTCGTTGATCTCAGGCGTCGAAACCGCCAGCGGATTGTCCGAGAGAATCACCATGTCTGCCAGTTTGCCGGGCGTGAGGCTGCCCAGAACATCGTCCTGAAAATTCGCGTATGCCGCGTTGATGGTCAGCGCGCGCAGGGCCTGTTCGGCGGTCAGGGTCTGGTCGAGCATCCAGGCCTCGGGCCGTGTGCCGAGGTTGCCCACACGGGTGACCGCTTGATACATGAGATGAACGGGGGAGCCGAACGGCGCGCCGCCGGGTTCCTCCACATAGAAAGTGGGAAAGGATGATCCTCCGGCAAGGGTGACTCCGGCTGAGACCAGGTTGCGCCACGGAAAGGCCGATCCGCGCGGTTCGCGGGCGGTAAGTTCCTCGATATCCCGCTCGCCGACGAGTTCGCCCGGCATGTTGGTTTGAATGGACGGAATCACGCCAAGGCGCTTCACGCGCGCGATCTGTTCGGGGGTAAGGAAGAGCGCATGTTCGAGCGTCACGCGGCGGTTGGCGATACTGGGGTCGGTCTTCTCGATGTTCTCCAACGCGGTGAGGATCATTTCCAACGTTTCCGTGCTCACAGTTTTGATGGCGAGATGCCAGCCTTCCCGATGCCGGGCGAGGAGCAGGGCGTTGAGTCCGTCCTGCGTCCAGAGCAACTTGGTGTCGTTGCTGACGCCAGTGAATATCTTCATGCCGGCGATTCGCCATCTCGGTGAGATTACCTGATCCTGGTCGTAGACCTTCCACCAATCGCCGGTATCCTCCCCCAGGGCTCCGTTGTATGGCAGGTACATGTTGACGCGCAGGCGAAGGTTGTCTTGCCTGGCGAGATCGAGGTATCTCGGCATCTTATCCCACCCCGCGTACTTCTCGCTGAGACTCGTCCACCCTTGCGCGATCGATTCGTCCATCGTCGACTTGAGATCGTATTGCCCGTCGATCCCTTTCATGATTCGGTGTGAATGCGAATCCGTGAAGCCGGGAACGAGAGTTCTCCCCTCAAGATCAATCACACTGGTTGCCTCCCCGCGATGCCGAAATACGTCTGCAATTCGACCGACCGCGAGAATCTTGTTGCCCTGAACGGCAACAGCCTCCACGCTCGGATTGGCGTCATCCATTGTGATAATGGTGCCGTTGGCGAAGATGACGTCAGCGTCACCGCCCCGCACGGGAGGTGGAAACACGACTGAGCAATCCGGCTGCGCCGATTCGGTAGGCCTTGCCAGTGTCGTCGAGGGGGCAGACAGATCAGTGGCGGGATTCCCTGGCGACGAGAGGAGATTGCAGCCAAAGGCGGATGGCAGGATAACAGCCCATGAGCATAGGGACAGCTTCCTCATAGTTGTTCTACCCTCGAGAAAAGAAGGCTACGGATTCTCGCACTCATCGGGAACGATACCGGGCCTGGGCACCCGGTTGCAACCATTTGCTTCGCAGGTGCGCTGGTCTGCGTAGGGAAGCAGGACATCTACACGCAGATCCCGAGAATGCTCCCCGCGGACCGGAGGTTCAAGCCGATCTTTCCGGAGACGGGGAGGATGGTGGGCATGGACGGGACGAGGGTCGGGAAGGAGCAGGGAGCGGCGGGGGGATCGACCGAGGCGGCCTCGAGGCGGGAACCGCAGAGGCGACCCTGTCGGACTTTGCCTCGCGACGTGGTACTATCTACCGTGAGCGAGGAACGCGCACCTGGGCCGCCACAGAGGTTCAAGCGCCGGCGCGGCCGAATGCCGGGGGCGCGTCCTACCCGCCGAACAGCTTCTCCGCGTTTTCGTGCGCGATCTTCTTCCGCGCACCCGGCTCGATCTGCTTCAGCCACTCGCGCAGGACCTCGAGGCGAAGCCGGTATCCGTCCGTTTTCCACCCTTGAAGGAACGGCATGTCGAGGCCCACGACGAAACGATCGGCGCGGGACTCGTACAGGGTCCTCCACGCCTCGGGCAGCTTCCGGTCGTCGGACTTCAGGAACAAGGTCTCGTATCCGACGGAGAGATCCGCGTAGAGACTGGGGGTCCGGTCGAGCAGCTCGGCGATCTGTTTCGGATCGGCCTTCCGCGCGTGCTCCTCCTTGGCGCCGTCGAGCGTCTTGATCGGGGTCTGATGGGCCCAGATCACTTTCGCTTTCGGGTGTTTCGCGAGCGCGCGCCGGAAGGCCGGGATCGTCTCCGCGGTCGTCTCCATGTGTACCGTCAGGACGACGCCGTGCTTCTCGGCGAGGGCGAAGACCTCGAGCACCTCCGGGGAGTCGGCCGCGAGCGTGTAATCCCCCGCCCGGACCGTGCTCCCGTCGAGCGCCTCACGCTCGAACGGGTAGTGCCGCAGGGTCAGTTCGCCCATGCCTCGGAACTTCCCCGAGGCCAGCAGTCCGTCGATCGACTTGAGGATTTCGGGCGTGAACCTCCGAATGCCGTTGAGGCCGACGAACAGGATCACCCGGTCGGGGTGCTTGTCGAAGGCGGCCAGCGTGAGACCGGCCCGCTTGTCAAAGGGAGTCCCGGTGGCCATGAGGACGATCCGGCAAATCCCGTGCCGGTCGAGTTCGCGGACCATCTCGTCCGGATCGAGGCCGGGCATGACGTGATTGTGCGCGTCGAGGATCGGAACGTCCGGGTCCTGCCGGGGGGCGAGCGCGAGGACGAGCGCCAGGAAGACGGCAAGCGGCATCATCGATTCAACACGATCGGAGGCCCGAGGTTGCGCCGTCCCGCGGTCACCTCTCCCTCGCCGCCAGCTTCTCGAAGAGCGCCTTGAGCCGCGGCCCCACCGCGATCCTCGCGTCCGCGGAGCGCGCCTCCCAGAGCGCCGCCACCGCGTCCTCCAGCCGGTCCTGCCGCTCGTAGAGCGCCCCGAGCCGCGCCCAGAGATCCGCCCGGTCCCGGAGCCGCACGATCGCGCGCTCCAGGTGAAGCGTCGCGGTTCGCACGTCGCCCTTCCGCTCGCGCGCCTCCGACGAAGCGATGAGCGTCGCGGGATCGTCGGGGTCCGAGGCGAGCGCCGCGTCGAACGCGGCGACGGCGCCGTCGAGGTCGTTTCTTTTCGCCAGGAGCAGCCCGATCCGGTAGTGGGCCGCCACGTGGTGCGGGTCGATCTTCACCGCGGCGCGATACTCCGCCAGCGCGCGCTCCTCGTCTCCTTTTCGCTCACGGTAGCTCCCGAGCGCGACGCGTGCATCGCCGCCGTCGCGGTCCGCCTTTGCCGCGCGTTCGAGAAGCGCCTGCGCCTCCGCGTCCTTCCCCTGCTCCAGTCGGATCGAGGCGACGTTGACGAGGACGCGCGGGTTTTCCGGCTGGAGCTTGAGCGCGACCTCGTACTCCGCCAGCGCCTCGTCGAGCTTCTTCAAATCGTGATAGCACACCGCGAGGTTGAAATGCGCGCGGTAGTTCTCCGGCCGGTCCTCGATCGCGAGCTTGTACTCGCGGATCGCGTCCGCCGTGCGGCCCTGGTCGTAGAACTCGACTCCGCGGTTGTAGTGGGAGTCGATCGGGGTGTAGGTGCCGCACGCGGAAAGAACGAAGAACAAGGAACAAAGAACAAAGAGGGCGGGGGAAGGGTCCCCCGCTCCCCCTCTTCGCCGGAGGCGCCTCTCCAGGAGGAGGGGGCGCGGGGGAGACTTCCCCCGCTCTCTCTCTTCTTTGTTCTTCGTTCTTGGTTCTTTCACTTCTCTTCCTTGTCGTACCGCCGCGTCCGCCCCTTGAGCCACAACTCGCTTTCGTCGCGGCGGCGGCGCTCCTCCGGCGTCTCCTTCGATCCCGAAAGGAGAATCCCGGGGTTGGCGCGGATGCGTCTCGAGGCCATCTCGAGCTGGTACGCCGTGTCGCGCAGCGCCCGGATCGTCTCGTAGACGTTGCGGCTGTTCTGCGCGACGAGCGCGTCCGCGTCCCGCAGGAGCGCGTTCAGCGTGTCG
>JACPRC010000113.1 GCA_016190175.1 Planctomycetota bacterium | reverse complement strand
GGGAGATAGGGAGATAGGGAGATAGGGAGATAGGGAGATAGGGAGATAGGGAGATAGGGAGATAGGGAGATAGGGAGATAGGGAGATAGGGAGATAGGGAGACGGGGAGAAACGGCGGCCTTCTCCGGTCTCCCGGTCGGTTGCGGGTGAAGCCCGCGCTCAGGAGGAACTCATGGCCATCGCCCTGATCCTGGCCCTCGCCCAGGATCCGGACTGGAGGAGCGATAACTTCGCCGGTCCGGTGCCCGAGTCGATCCTCAAGTCGAAATCCGGGCGGATCGAGCTGGAAGCGATCCTCGGGTCGCGCCGGCTCCGCCATGCCGCGCCGGTCCAGTGCGTGGCGTACAGCCCGGACGGAAAGCGCATCGTCTCCGCCGGCTTGGATCGGAGCGTTCGCATCTGGGAACGGGGAACGGGACGTGAGATCGCTTCTCTCGTCGGACACGAGGGCTACGTCCATGCCGCGATCTGCAGCCCGGACGGCACGCGGATCTACTCCGGGGGGCAGGATGACACCATCCGGGTCTGGGACGCGGCGACCGGCGCCGCGCTCGCCTCGTGGAGCACGAACGGCTCCGCGGTCTCGCTGACCATCTCCGCGGACGGCAAGAAGCTGGCTGCGATCGGAGGGACTTTCGACCGGCTCCAGATCCGCGAGACGTCGAACGGACGCGTTCTCGCAGAGGCCCGCGTCTCCGGGTATCTGCACGTGCTCGCGTTCCGTCCGGACGGCAAGTCGATCCTCTCCGGAGGCTCGGACGGGAAGATTCGAGTCTGGAGTTCCGACGATGCAACGGAACTTGCCGCATGGGAGGGGCATGTCGAGTCCGTGTACGCCCTCGCCTTCCGACCGGATGGGAAGCGCGTGATCTCCGCCGGCAGCGACGGAACGATTCGGACTTGGGACGCCGAGACCGGGAAGGAGCTGGCGAACTGGTCAGGAGGTGATTCCGCGATCATGGCGGTGGACGTCTCCCGCGACGGCAAGCACGTCGTGTCCGACGGCGACGGCGGCGAGATCGTCGTGCGCAAGGCGGACTCGGGAGAAGCCGTCTCGCGATGGATCGCTCATCCCAAGGTGACGAGCGTCCGGTTCAGCCCCGACGGGAGCGAAATCGCATCGACGGGACGGGATGGGGCGGTGCGGCTGTGGGATCGTGCCACGGGAAAGGCGAGACCGCACTCGCCGGGCGGTGTGGGAGGCATCCGCAGCGTCTCCGTCCGCCCGGACGGCAAGGCGCTCGCCTCCGCCTCCTCCGACGGCACGATCCGGGTGTGGGACGTGACGACGCGGAAACGGGGGGCCGAATTCAAGGTGGACGCGGGGGCGGTTCCGTCGGTGGCGTTCGCCCTGGACGGAACGAAGCTGGTGAGCGCCTCGGACGACGGCATGGTCCGGGTCTGGGACCCGGAGTCCGGGAAGCAACTGCTTTCGTGGAAGGCGCATGAGGCCGGAACCTGCGCCGTCGCCGTCCTGCCCGACGGCAAGAGGATCGTCTCCGGGGGAGCGGACGGAGCCATCCGCGTGTGGGAGGTCGAGACGCGCAAGGAACTCGCCGTGTGGAAGGAGCATACGAGACCCGTTCGTTCCCTGGCCGTCGCTCCCGACGGCCGGTTCGTGCTCTCGGGCGACGATGTCGGAGTCGTCAAGATGTGGGAGACGCAGTCCGGCCGCGTCCTTCAATCGTGGCGCGAACACGAAAAACCCGTCAACACCCTTGCGATCCGTGGAGACGGCAAGCGCGCGGTCTCCGCGGGCGATGACTTCTTCGTCGTGCTCTGGAATCTCGATAAGGGCAAACGGAGCGCGAAGCAAGGGGGGCTGTCGGACGGGCCCGCCATGTGGGCGGCCTTCAGCGCGACCGGGGAAGTGCTGTGGGGCTTGGAGCGCACCGAGATCCGGATCTGGGACTACCAGGAAGGCGAGATTGCGGACTCCATCCGGTGCGACGGAGGTCCACTGAGCGTGCAGATCTGCGGCGATCTCATGGTCGTGGGCAACGCCGACACTACGGTCTCGCTCTATCGACTCCGATAGCCGGCGTCATTCGGCGACCTTCACCCCCTCGAGCTTCTTCAGGTACTCCGCCCCGAACTCGAACGCCTTGGCCGCTTCGAGCAGGATCTCCATGTACGCTTTCGCCGGCGCGTGGGTCTTCCCGGCCTCCGGCTGCGCGGCCACGAAGGTCTGGACGCCGCCGTAGGACTTCTCCTTGTCCCCGACGACGTCGACCTGGACGCGCTTCCAGCCCGGTCCCTCCTTCTGCTGGACGAGGCTCTCCGCGGCGTTGTCCACCTCGAGGAGGACGCCCTCGACGGTGCCGTTCGGGTCCTTTTCCAGGTTCGCGACGCCCGCCTTCCACGGCACCTCGCGGCGCACGTTGAAGACGAGCGACCACCCCTTCAGGACCGCCCGCTGCGCGGAGACGATCCCGTCCGGCCGTCCGCCGCGCTGCGACAGCCACTTCTTGAGGCGGTTGACGTTCATCGACTCGCCGTAGGCGAAGTAGTGCTTGCGCTGGGCCATTCCCTCCTCCGGGGTTACAGGGCCAACATCCCGATCAGTTCCTCCGCCGTCACGCGGCGGCACGGCATCAGCGGCGCGTCGTTCCGCGTGTACGGCCGCGCCTTCGACTCCCGCAACTGCTGGACGAGGTCGGAGAACTCCTTCGGATCGTCCGCCTCGAAGGCGAGCATGAAGTCGTCGTCCCCGAGGCCGAACGAATAGCAGGTGTTGATGAGCACCCCGGGGAAGCGGTGGCCGACCTCGTTGTGCTGCTCCATCATCTCCCGCCGCCGCTCGATCGGGAGCTGGTACCACTCGTGCGTCTTCGTGAACGGATAGATGAAGAGCCACCGCGCCGTCTGGGGCGCGATCTCGAAGTGCTGCTGGTGCGCCTTCGAGTAGGGCGTCGGTTTGGTCATCGCGACCCAGGAGTGGGCGAGCGTCAGGTTCCGCCCGAGCTCGGTGCGGATAAGGCCGCACGCGAAATCCTGGAGCTTCGCGAGGTCCTTCGAGATCGTCCAGAAGACGAAATCGCAGTCGGCCCGGAGGCCGGCGGTCAGGTACGGACGGACCTCGACGTCCGGGAAGTCGAGCGCCGCGAGGAACCGGCGGGCTCCCTCCGTCCGCGCGGAGGAGTCGAGCCGCCGCCACGCGGGATCGACCCGGTAGCCGAGGAAGTCGACGTAGGTCGGCGGTTTCTCGGACATGGGAAACGAAGGCGTCGTCGGCCTAGTGCTTCGGCGCGTTCTTCTCGCGCTCGGCGGGGAACACCTGCCCGTTCCAGGCCTTGTCCTCGCTCTTCTCGGGGAAGAAGTTCTTGTTGACCTGGGCGTAGAACTTCCATTTCTCCGGAAGCTCGTCGGCCGGGAAGATCGCCTGCACGGGGCACGGCTCGACGCACGCGCCGCAGTCGATGCACTCGTCCGGGTGGATGTAGAGCATCTTCTGGGCCTCGTAGATACAGTCCACGGGACAGGCGGGGACGCAGGCCTTGTCCTTCACGCCGACACAGGGTTCCGCAATGACGTACGCCATGCTGGGCTCCTTGGTGATAACGAGATAAGGGAGATCGGGAGATCCGGGCGCGGATCCCCTCATCTCCGCCATCTCCTCATCGCCCTCACAGTCGGATGAACAGTTCCTCCCCCTGGACCGTGACGGGGTAACAGGGGATTCTCACCCTCGGGTTGACGGGGGAGGTCCCGTCCGTCACGTCGAAGACCCACGCGTGCCAGGGGCAGACCACCGTGTTCCCTTCCAGCGTCCCCTCGCCCAGCGGCCCGCCCTGATGAGGGCACAGGTTGCTGGTGGCGAAGTACCTTCCGTCCACGTTGTAAAGAGCGATCTCGTGACCGTCGATCTCGACGACCTTCGCGGTACCGGGAAGCAGATCCTTCACGGTGCCAACCTTGGTGAGGGTCGCCATCGGGGTCGGTTCCTATCTTAGTGGTTCGTTCGCGCGAGTCAAGCCCGGTTCGACTCGGGGATCCGCGCGTCGCTCACCGCAGGCGCCGTCATGGTCCGAAAACCCTCTCGGCGTTTTCATGCAGGATCTTGCGCCGGGCCCCGTCGGAGAGGGGCAGTTCGAGGAACCGGTCCGCGTTCGCCCGCATCCCCCGGACGCCGGGCGCCGGCCAGTCGCTCCCCCAGAGCATCTTGTCGGCGAACTCCTCCAGCCTCGGGAAGTACTCCAGGAGCTTCCCGGGGGGAATCCCGGAAAGGTCTATGGTGACGTTCGGGAACCGCCGCGCGAGGAACAGCGCCGTCTCCATCCAGAGCGGACGGCCGCCGTGGGCGAGCACGATCCGCAGCCTCGGGAAGTCGATCGCGATGTCGTCGCAGTAGATGGGGTCCGCATGGACGTTGCGGGCGCCCGGGAAGATCGACGTCCCCGTGTGGACGACGAGGACGAGCCCCGCCTCCTCCGCGCGCCGGTAGGCGGTCTCGAGCACGCGGTTGCCCTCCCGGTACGCGTTGGGGCGGCACGGCTGGTGCGACGGGTGCATCTTGATGCCGCGGAACCCCGCGGCGATCAGCCCGTCCATCGCGCGGTCGGGGTCGCGCGTGAGCGTGGGGTGGACGGAGCCGACGGCGATCATGCGGCCGCCGCACCGGCGCGCGTAGTCCGCCGCGTAGACGAGCGCCTCCTCGGAGAATCCCATGATGTCGGGGCTCACGTAGTTGATGTTGACGACACGCTCGATGCGCTCCTCGTCGAGATGGCGCAGGAACATCGCCGGGTCGTACATCATCTCGGAGAGGCGCGCGACGTCGGGGCGGTTCCCCTGCATCAGGCGCAGCGCCTCGGGTTTGACCATCCTCCACGGCTGGACGTGGATGTGCGCGTCGATGACCGGGATGTCCATGAGGTCGGGTTACGGCTCCGCCCGCTTCGGCTCCAGCACGAGTTTCACCGTGGCATGGAGCTCGTCGGGACGGAACGGCTTGGGGATGATGGTGACGTCGGAGTAATAGGAGAGTTCGCGCCGCAGGTCGTCCGTCACGTAACCCGAGAGCACGATCATGGGCATGCGGAACCCCTGCGCGCGGAGGATCTGGACGAAGCTCAGACCGTCCTTCACGGGCATGATGAGGTCGGTGATGATGAGATCCACCGGCTCCGCGCCGATCATGCCGAGCGCGGCGCGCCCGTCGGAGGCGTGATCCAGCTTCAGGTCCAGCCCCGCCAGGGCGTGCTCCACGGCCTTGTGGATCTTCGGGTCGTCGTCGATGAGGAGGACGCGCGCCGCCATGTGGAGATGATAGTCGGCGGCGGGGCGGGGGACAACACTTTGAGAGGTTCGAAAACACGGAGACCACGAGACTGACTTATTGGGCCGACCAGTCAGAGAGAACAGAGAAGAAGGAACGAAGAACAAAGGTGGCGGGGGACGTATCCCCCGCCTGCGCGGCCGTAGCCACGGCCGCTTCGGCGTGGCGAAGGCCCGCACCCCCTCCACGTCCCGGAGAGGAGGGGGATCGGGGGAGACCTCCCCCGCCTGCGCGGCCGAAGCCCGCCGCTTCGGCGTGGCGAAGGCCCGGCTCTCTCTTCTCGGTT
>JACPRC010000112.1 GCA_016190175.1 Planctomycetota bacterium | reverse complement strand
TCAGGGAGCCGTGCCGCGCGACCGACCTGGAGGTCTTACGCCGGTACACCGGGCCGAGGGGCGAAGGCGCGGGGCCGCGCTACCGCGACGTCGCCGAGGCGCTCGGCCTGACGGAGGACGCGGTCCGCAAGAGGCTCGCCCGCTGCCGCGCCGCGCTGCGGGAGATCCTCCGCGAAACCGTGCGCGAGTACGCGGCGGACGAGCGCGAGGCGGAGGCCGAGTACCGGAGGATCGCGCGCGAATGAGCGACCCGAAGGAGTCCCGGCTCATCGATCTGGCGGTGGAGCGCGGCATCCTCTCCGCGCGGCAGGCGGAAGAGTGCCGCGACGTGCCCAAGCCCGTCGAGTGGCTCATGGAGCGGAAGATCCTGAGCTCGAACGACGTCGATGACCTCGAGCGCGCCATCACCGCGCTGTTGCGCGACACCGAGGCCACCCGACCGGCCGGGCCTCCCCCGGCCAAGGAGCCCTTCCCCCGCGAGTTCGGCGCGTACACACTCCTGTCGGAGCTGGGGCGCGGCGGGATGGGCGTCGTCTATCGCGCCGTCCACAAGCCGCTCGGAAGACACGTCGCCCTCAAGGTCCTGGAGCGCGTCGACGAGCCGGGCACCGGCGAGATCAACGCGCGGTTCCAGCGCGAGGCGCAGGTCATGGCGCGCCTCGTCCATCCGAACATCGTGACCATCCACGACTACGGCGTGCACGAGGACCGCCCCTACATCGCGATGGAGCTCGTCCAGGGCACGTCCCTCGACCGGCATCTCAAGACGGTCTTCCCTCCCCGCGAGAAGGTCCTCTCGCTGCTCGCCTCCGTCGCGCGGGCGCTCGCGTACGCGCACGCGCAGGGCGTCGTGCACCGCGACGTCAAGCCGGCGAACATCCTGGTGGACGCCGAAGGGAACGCCCGCCTCGCCGATTTCGGGCTGGCGAAGACGACCGACCAGAAGCTCACGTGGACCGGCGCGCTCCTCGGCACGCCGATGTACATGAGCCCCGAGCAGGCGCAGGGGAGGACGGTCGACGCGAGGAGCGACCTGTTCAGCCTCGGCGCGGTCATGTACGAGTGCATCACCGGGGCGCCGCCCTTCACGGGCACTTCGATCGAGGCCATCGTGAACCGGGTGGCTCGTTCGGACCCGGTGCCGCCGAGGGTCGTCGAGCCCGGGATCCCCCGCGACGCGGAGAACGTCTGCCTCAAGGCCCTGGCGAAGGACGCCGCCCACCGCTACGCGTCGGCGCAGGAGCTCGCGGACGATCTCGATCGGCTGGTCCGCGGCGAGCCCGTCCTCGCCCGGCCTCCTTCCGTCCTCCGGCGGGGATTCCGGTCGGTGCTGCGTCACCGGCTCGCCGCCGTTTCGATCGCCGCCGCCGTCCTCGTCGCCGGCTCCGGCCTCGCGGCCGTCCTCGTGTTGAGGTCCCAGCTCCGAGACGCGAGGACGCGTGCGAAGGAGATGGAGACCTTCCGCGACCAGTCGAAGCGGGCCGAGGAAATGGCCGCGCTCGCGGCGGAAGCCGAGAAGGAGTACCGCAACGGCCGCTACGCGGAGGCGCTGGCGCTGTACGAGCGACTCGGCGACCCGCGTCCGCTCGTGCACGCCGTCTGCCTCGCCGAAACCGGCCGCCGCGTCGAGGCCGAAGCCGCCTACCGCGCGTATCTCGATCGCTTCCCGTCGGACGCCCCCGCATGGCGGCTCCGCGGCCTCAACGCGCTGGAGCGGCCCGACTGGAGCACGGCGGTCGATTCCTATTCGAAGGCCGCCGAGCTGGCGCACGTATCGAGGGCGGCCGACGCCCGTGCCGCGGAGGAGTACGACGCCCTCGTGGCGCTCGTCGAGCGGCACTTCCTTCCGCTGGACCCCGGTCACGCGCGCCCGCACCTGGCGGCGTACGATCCGACGTATCTCTTCCAGCGGCGCAGGCCGGGACCCGTCGTCCATGGGCTCTCGGAATGGCGCGAGACCTTCCCTCTGGAGAAGTTCGGGACGATGAAACCGGAGGAGCTTGATGCGTGGATCGCCCGGCACGGCGAGCATCCGGTGCTCCTCGGCTGGCGGGCCTACCAACGGCAGAAGGGCGAGGACGCGGTGGTCCGCGACCTCGATCGCGCGCTCTCCGTCGTGCCGATCTCGCGGTGGCTGCGGCTGGCGCGCTACCTCGCGCTGCGCCGCATGAAGCGGGAGAAGGCGTCCGAGGACGACCGTTCCGCCCTCCGGGTCTTCTGCCCCCGCGATCCCTCCATCCGCCTGACGATCGCGAAGCGGCTGAAGGAAGAGGGGACGTACCTGCCGGCGTCGCGGGAGTTCGAGTCGCTGTACGACGATTGGACGGCCGGCACGCTCTCCTCGCGCTGGGACGATGATTACGTCGAGAAGAGGGACCTGATCTTCCGGGCGGCCGCATGCGCCGCCCTCGCCGGAAACGCCGCGGAGACGGTGCGCATCCTCGGCAAGGCGAAGGCCTGGTTCCGGAAGAGCGACATCGTTCCGAACGCGGAGTTCCGCGGGGTCATCGCGTCGCCCGAGATGAAGGAGTTCCTGAAGACGCTGCGGGAGTAGGCGCGCGGCCTACTTGTCCTCCACCGAGATCTTCACCGGCGGGCACTCGCCCGGCCTGCTGCGCTTCCAGTCCGGGTGCTTCTTCAGAATGCGGCTCCAGCAGTCCGCGCCGCGCGCCGTGTGGTTGCCGCCGTCGCAGAACTCGAAGACGCCCTTCCACGGCTCCATCACGCAGTTCCCGCACTTCGGATCGTCGTACTCGTCCGGGAGGCCGAACCAGCGGTGGCCCATCTCGTGGCAGAAGGTCACGATCGGGAAGCGCCCGCCGAGGTAGACCCGCTCGCCCACGGTCCGCCCGTACGCCTTCCGGTCGCAATGCGTGGAGTCCAGGTTCGTCACGATCACGTCCCCCTCTTCCGTTCGATCGACGATCCGGATCTCCGTGAAGGCCATGTGCCCTTCCGTGCACTCCCACCACCGCTTCGCCGCGCGCTCGAATCGGTCCTTCAACTTTTCGAGCTGCTCCGCGGTCGCGTCGGGACGGACTGCGACCTTGAGCTTGACCTCGACGTACGCCCGGGGGCGCGGCGTTTCGGCCTTGCGGGCCGATTCCTGCGCGAAGAGAACGGCAAGGGCGATTGTGATTCTCATGACAAGGAGGAAAGCAACGCGCATGCCACGCGGAACCGGCGTCCCGCGCGCGCACCGCGTATCGGAATGGATACGCGCCGCCGCGCGTTTTCATGAGAGAATCAACCGGGAGGGACGACATGAAGGCGATGCTCGCGCTCGCGGCGGGACTGACGCTCACGTCCGGATGCTGTTACGACTGCACGCGTCCGGACAAGATGTGGGCGAAGGCGACCTTTCTGGACGGCGCGGGCAAAACGCTCGGCGAAGCGACGCTCACCCAGGAGGGGGACGGCGTGCGGATCGTCGTCGCCCTCAAGGGCCTTCCGCCGGGCGTCCATGCGATGCACATCCACAACGTCGGCGAGTGCCACGGACCGGACTTCAAGTCCTCGGGGCCTCATTTCAACCCCTTCGGAAAGAAGCACGGGACCGGGAACCCCGAGGGTCCGCACGCGGGCGACCTGCCGAACTTCGAGGTGAAAGCGGACGGGACGGCCCGCGTCGAGGTGACGGCGAAACTCGTGACCCTGGGCGAGGGGAACAACTCCCTCTTCCAGCCGGGCGGGACCTGCATCATGATCCACGAGAAGCCCGACGACTACAGAACGGATCCCACGGGCGACGCCGGCGCGCGGATCGCGTGCGGAGTCATCACGCGGTAACGTCCTCCATCCGTCGCCGATGGCAGGGCCGCTTCGGGCTCAGGAGATCGAAGGCGGGCGGCGCGGCGAAGGCCCGCGCTTGCTGAACCGGGGTATGTTGACCGTTGCACTGGATAGGCGTACCGTATCCGCATATGGGTCGCCATCAGCCTTCAGCGATCAGCTTTCAGCCGGTCCTGCTGGAGGCGCTTCCTGCTGACGGCTGATGGCTGACTGCTGAACGCTTGCGGCGTAGCTTCAGTGCGGAGTACGCCCAAATTCCGCAACGCACAGTAATACTCCCCGAGGGGAGGACTTTGGACTCCGCAATCTCCAAGAACGCTGCGGGCGTCCTCGACGCGATCTACGACGAGATCGTGAAGAAGGACCCCAAGGCAACAGTGCCGCCGCAGAAGCGCGATTCGGGGGTACCGGTGGCCGACAACGACGAGGATCGTGCGCTGTTCCACCTGGCGAGCGGCCTGTCGACGCTGCTGAAGTACGACTTCGCCAAGCTGGTGGTGATCGAGTCGAAGAACCCCAAGGCGAAGGATATGGAGCGCATCGCTGCCGCGCTGCCGGACCGTGAGCCGGGCGTGGCCGAGGCGCGCAGGGCGCTCGACGCACAGTGGCTGCTCCGCATCCCGGGAATCCTCGGGTTCTCGGAGGGCGTCATCATCCGACGGACCGACGCCCACCTCGCGGCGGTGCTCCCGGGCGGTCTGCCGTCGAAGCAACGCGCCAACCTGGTCGTCGCCGAGTTCCTGAAGGCCGCGCTCTTCGGGCGGCCCCCGAGCGACCGGACGGCGATCGAGGCGCGCCAGACGTACATGTTCAAACAGGCGGCCACGGTCACCGAGCTCACCGGGCTGCCCTTCGCCGACGTGGGCAAGGTCCAGGCGCACAGCAACCCCGGAGCGATCTTCAACCTGGTCCGCAGCCTGCCGGCCGATCTGCCCGGGCGCGACGAGGCGCTGAAAGCGGTGGCCGGCTCGATCTGGACCTACCCTCCGAAGTAGCCGGCGCCCGCCGCAGGGCGGACACTCCCTCGACGCGGGGCGGTCCCGCCTGCGCGCCTTTGCGTCCCCGTAGCCGCCGGCCCTTTTACCCTCCCGGCATTCTCCGTGCGGGGGTATAGTACCCTCCGGCAGGACGGAATTGGCCTTTGGAGTTCCTACTCCCGGAGAAACGAACCCGGGGTCGCTGACTTGGACGGAGGTCTTCCGGTGGGCCCAGGATCCGAACGGGATTGGCCGGCGCTCATCCGGAGCGAGGAACTCAGGCGCGGCCTTTACGGGGGCCATACGGAAGATCGGGGCCGTCTCTTGAAGGCCCTTCGGGAAAACAGTCTCGGAAAAAGCGACGCGACGAACCTGGGGGAGGAGGTCGCCCGAGACTTCGATCACGCGGATCCGAGCATTCGCGACGGCGCCTCGCTTCTTTTCTGCGGGATGGTCCGATGTGGGCTGGACATTGTCCCCCATCTTCCGCAGGTCCTTCGCGCGATCCGGCCGGATCGAGCAGGCGTTCGGTACTATCTCGCCCAGGCTCTCCTGGAGGCCGCCGAGCAGAGACAGGACGTCGGGGAAGCCGTTTCCCACTTGGAAGCGTGCCTCTTCGACGAGGATTGCGACAATATTCTCGAGAGGATGGTCGGCGCCCTGGCCGCGGTTCAAACGCACCGGCGCGCTTGGGATCGGCTGGAGTCCTACGTGACACATCCCCTCCCGAACGTTCGTTATTGGACCTGTGAGACCCTTCGTCCCAAGGATTCCCGCCTTGATCCGTCGGTTGCCCCACACCTGCTTCGCCTGCTCGTGAAAGCGACGCTCGACGATGTCGAATTCATCCGAACCGCCGCCGCCGAGTTTCTGGCGGAATGGAAACGGGTTGCCCCCGATCTCACGGAAACGCCGACGGGGGAGCAATAAACGGCGGGGTGCCAAGCGGTCTCGGGCCGGCAGGCGATTCTCGATGCTCCGGCACCCGGCGGGCTGAGAGATGGCGGCTTGCCGATCCTCGCGCAGCGCTCGGGAGGGTAGCTCATGTCCACTCCGGGAGTGAAAGACTTCGTATTGCCCGTCGTCCGGAGGTACGGACTCCCGCGGTCGCACGAGTGGATCCTCGCCGGCGCGCTCCCCGCGGATGCGCGGCGCGCATACTCGGCCTACGGGAGGGGACTGCTCGTCCGCTGGGACCTGGAGACCGGCGAGGCCGCGGAACAGTGGCGGCTCCCCTCTGCATGCCTGAGCGCCGCGTTCCTCCCCGACGGGCGACTCCTGGGCCTGGCCGCTGACGGGACGGCGTTCCTCTGGGATGTCTCCGCGGGGCGGAAGATCTCCGAGTGGTCCTTCGGCAAGGTGGGGGGAGGCCCATTGCTGCGGCCCCTGGGCGACGGCCGCCGGTGTCTCGTCGTGCGGGTTCCGTCGGAGCTTGAGATCCGCGACGTCGAGTCCGGCGACGTCCTGCGTCGATGGAAGAGCCACCGCGTCACCGACGCGCGCGCTACGCCCGATGGACGGCGGATCGTGACGCGCGGGAATGACGCCGGTACCGAGAGGCTCGAAGTGGCCGTCTGGGACCCGGACATGGAGACGGCCGTGCGGCTCTGGGACGGGCTGGCCGGATCCCACCGGGGTCTCGCTCTGAGCGCCGACGGCCGGCGGGTCTTCGCCGGATGGTCCCGTTCCGGGGAGGCGGCCGTCATCGTGTGGGACGTGGAGCATGCGAGGGAGGTTGCGCGTTGGCCCCTGCAGGGCGAAGTTGTCGGACTCGATCCTTCGGGAAGGCTCGTGCTGAACACCTATTCGACCCTGGAGGTCCTGGATCCGGCTACCGGCGAGCGCGTCTCGAGTCTGCGCGTCCGCTGCGACGGCGTCGTCGGATGCAGCCCCGACGGTCTCCGCCTGCTCATCGAGGATCTGGTCGGGCTGCACGTTTGGGACGCAGCCACCGGCGTCCGGCGCACCCTCGGCGGATCGGTCACGGCGGTCGCGACGAGCCCGGACGGCCGATGGACCCTGGCCGGGATGAGGGACGGCCTGCTGCTGCTCTGGAGCGCCGAAACGGGGGAGCGACGGTTCGCGGCGAAGGCGCACGAGGGGCCGGTCCGCGTCGCGACCGTTCTTCCCGACGGTTTGCACGGCGCCACGGGCGGCGACGACGGCCGAATCCGCATCTGGGAGTTCGAGACCGGTCGCGAGTCGGCCGCGTGCCCCGTGCGCGGCCCCGTCGTCGCGTTGGACCCGGGCGCCAGGAGGGCGGTGGTCCGGACGAAGACCGCGCTGGAACTCGTGGACGCGAGGGACGGCCACGCGATCGCGTGGAGAGAGATCGGGAGTTCGCCCGGAATCGCCGCATTTTCCCCGGACGGCTCCACGGTGCTCGTCGGGGGGGCCGGGGGGATGATGGAATCCTGGGATTCGGAGAACGGGTGGCGGAGAGACTTCCAGACCGACGATGGACCGAGGTACTCCTGCGCGGCGTTCAGTCCCGACGGGTCCCGCGCGGTTCTCGGGGCGCAGACGCGCCTTCATGTCTTCGATTTCGAGCGCCGCAGTCTGGACGATGTCGCGTTTCAGAATCCCGGTTCCGCGCTCCGCGCCGTCACCTTCGCAGCGGGTCGGCACGGGATCCTGTACCTGTCCGACGACGGCCTCCTGGGCCTCACGGATCTCGATCGGGGAGTGACATCTATCCTTGAAACACGATCCGATGTGACGTCGCTTGCGGCCTCGGGCGACACGGTCGCATTCGGATACCGGGACTCGACCGTGAAGCTGTGCCGACTCGATGAGGCGGATCTTGCCGCCGCCTCCGTCCGGCAGCGCGTGAGAGACCGGTTGCGAGCCGCCGACTACCCCCGGTTATACAAAACCCTGGGTCGAAGCATGGGCGACGCGCTGGAGCTCGCGGAGGAAGCCCTGCGATCGGATCCCGGCAATCTCGATGCGCTGATGCTCCGAGTTGACTTCCGGATGGGACGCGGAGAGCTTGATGCGGTCATCGCGGACTGCACGGAGGCGCTTCGCCTGGATCCCGGAAGGGTCGATTTCCTTCGTCTCCGCGCGATAGCTCATCATGATCGGGAGAACTATGCGGCGTGCATGAACGACGCGACGGAGATCCTGCGACAGGACCCGAGATGCGCCTATGCGTACTACGTCCGAGGGCGCGCACGGTTCGATCTCAAGGACCTGAATGGGGCCATTGCCGACTTCGACAACGCCATCGGGATCGACCCGCGAGATGCCGATGCGTACAACAACCGCGGCGTCGCACGGCAGGCGCAGGGCGACCTCCCCGCCGCCATCGCCGACTTCGACAAGGCCATCGAGATCGACCCGCGATGTGCCTATGCGTACTACAACCGCGGCAACGCGCGGCAGGCGCAGGGCAACCTCCCCGCCGCCATCGCCGACTTCGACAAGGCCATCGAGATCGACCCGCGATGTGCCTATGCGTACCTCAACCGCGGCAACGCGCGGAGCGCGCAGGGAGACCTCCCCGCCGCCATCGCCGACTTCGACAAGGCCATCGAGATCGACCCGCGATGTGCCTATGCGTGCAACAACCGCGGCAACGAGCGAAGAGCGCAGGGCGACCTCCCCGCCGCCATCGCCGACTTCGACAAGGCCATCGAGATCGACCCGCGACGTGCCAGTACGTATTACAACCGCGGCAACGCGCGGCAGGCGCAGGGCGACCTCCCCGCCGCCATCGCCGATTACGACAAGGCCATCGAGATCGACCCGCGATTTGCCGATGCGTACCACAACCGCGGCGTTGCGCGGCAGGCGCAGGGCGACCTCCCCGCCGCCATCGCCGACTACACCAAGGCCATCGAGATCGACCCGCGAGATGCCGGTGCGTATGGCGGCCGCGGCAACGCGCGGAAGGCGCAGGGCGACATCCCCGGCGCCATCGCCGACTTCGACAAGGCCATCGAAATCAATCCGAAAGATGCGAACGCCTACCGCTCGCGCGGGTACATGCATTACGATCGCCGGTCCTGGGCCGATGCCCTCTGCGATTTCCGCAAGACCTTGGAACTGTCGGCCGCGAAAGAGGACTACCCGCGCCTCCGCTTCTGGCTCATCCGCGCGCGGCTCGGGGAATGCGAGGCCGCGACGAGAGATCTGGCGCAGTATCTCAAGGAGCGCAACTCGGGAGGGTCCGACGATTGGTATTCGAGGATCGCGGGCTTCTTGACCGGCCGGATCTCCGAGTCCGACTTCCTCAACGCCGCCGAATCCACGGATGAGAAGACAGACCGCGAGCGGAAGTGCGAGGCCTGGTTCTACGCCGGGACCCGGCGCCTCATCGACGGCGAGAGGGACAAGGCCAAGGAGTACTTCCAGAAGTGCCTCGACACCGGCGTGAAGACCTTCTGCGAACACGCGAGCGCCGAGGCGGAGCTGAGGGCGCTCGAGAGAGGGTAGCCGTTCACGGGTCCTCCCGGTTCGCGAATGGGCCGGCCACCGAGGCACGGAGGGTCTTGCCGCAGAGGCGCAGGGACACGGAATCCGTCCGCCGGTTCGGGAACGATCTCACCGGCGGATCGTGATCACTCTTTCGTGATCACGAATTCGTCGTATTTCAGGCCCTCCCGGGAGGCGTAGTGCCAGAGCTTGAAACCGACTCCGGATAGGGAGAATCGCTCCGGCTGCCTGCCGTGATATGCGGTGTCCGACCCGTGATCGAACGAGTACTCGACGACGACGTTGTCGCTCCCGTCGCCCGCTTCAAACACAAACTCCTCCATCTCGACGTTCGCATGATCGTAGGAACCGTACTTGGTCAGGCGTATTTCGAAGTCAGGGAATCGGATCGGTACGTCGTACCTCGGTCCACAGGCATGCGGCAACGTGTAATAGAACGTCACTCTCTCTCCGTACGCGGCCACCACCGGAATGGGTCGCGGTTCCATGGACTTCCCTCCCGGTAAGCGTTCAGTCCCGCCCATCGAACCGCAGAGACGCAGAGAACGCGGAGGAAACGCAGAGAACCTCTTTCAGGCTCCCCGAAGCTCCACATCCCGGTCCCGATGACCTATTTCGTGGTCCGGTTTCGCGCCGATGCCTGCCTTCGCCGCGCCAAGCCGTTGCGGCGCGGCAGGCAGGCATCCGGGGGGTTCTTCCTCTGCGCATCTCTGCGACCTCCGCGCCTCTGCGGTGAAAAAGACCCCGTGAACGGCTACCCCTCCCGAATTCCGGCCTGAACCGTATCGGAACTCGATCTCAGCCTGCCTTATTCATGCGGGCTACGCCGCCCGCATGAAACGGCCCCCTTCGGGCAGCTACACC
>JACPRC010000111.1 GCA_016190175.1 Planctomycetota bacterium | reverse complement strand
GTCGTAGACGCTCATATGCGGGTACAGCGCATAGCTCTGGAACACCATCGCGACGTCCCGCTCCCGCGGCTCGCGGTCGGTCACGCGCTCGCCGGCGATGAAGACCTCTCCCGCGTCGGGGCGCTCGAGTCCGGCGACGAGGCGCAGGAGCGTGGATTTGCCGCATCCCGACGGGCCCAGCACCGTGAGGAACTCGCCGTCCCCCACCCGGAGCGAGACCTCGCGCACGGCGGGCACGCGCCCGTCGTAGCTGCGGGTCACTCCCTCGAGCCGGACTTCGGCCATGCTACTCTTTCACCGCGCCCGCCGTGAGGCCGCTCACGATCCTCCGCTGGAGCGCGAGGACCGCGGCCACCACGGGAAGCGTCGTCATGACTACCGCGGCCTGGATCCGGCCCCACGGAATCTCGTACGCGCTCGCCCCCGAGAGCATCGCGATCCCGACCGGGACGGTCCGCATCTCGTCGCGCGACATGAGCACGAGCGAGATCGTGAACTCGTTCCACGAGAAGATGAAGGCCAGCACGCCGGCCGCCGCGACCGCCGGCGCCGAGACCGGCAGCACGATCCGGGCGAGGATCCCCAGGCGCGAGAAGCCGTCCACGCGCGCCGCGTCCTCGAGCTCCGAGGGGATCCGCCGGAAGAACGAGGCGAGCATCCACACGACGAGCGGGAGATTGAGCGCCGCATGGACGAGGACGAGCCCCGCGTAGGAGTTCGCCAGCCCCGCGCCGCGCGCGGCGGAGACGAGCGGGACGAGCAGCACCGCGGGCGGCACCAGCGCGAAGAGGAGGATCCCCTTCTCGACGAGCCCCGCCCCCCGCAGCCGGAGGCGCGCCAGGGCGTACGCGGCCGGAGCGCCCGCGCAGAGGGCCAGCAGCGTCGAGCCCGCGGCGACGACGAGGCTGTTCAGCAGGTACCGCGCGAAGGGCCTCTGCTCGAAGACCCCCGCGTAGTTGTCCAGCGTCGCGCCGCGCGGCAGGTAGGTCGGGGGGACGGCGAAGACCTCGTCCCGCGGCTTGAGCGACGTCACGACCGACCACAGGAACGGCGCCGCACTGAAGCCCACGAGCAGGAACACGGCGACCCAGAGGCCGAGTTTCCTCATGCGCGCGCCCTCCCCCGCGCCAGCGCCCCCGCGCCCGCCGCGACGGCGAAGAACGCCGCCGCCGCCGCGCAGGTCAGGGCGGCCCCGTAGCCGCCGTCGAGATACCGGAACGCGTGGTCGTAGACGTAGAGCGACACCGTCTTCGTCGAGTCGGCCGGCCCGCCCCCGGTCATCACCCACACGAGGTCGAAGATCCCCAGCGCCTGGATGAGCCGGAACGTGAGCGCCACCGCGATCGCCGGACGCAGCATCGGGAGCGTGATCCAGAAGAAACGCCGGACCGGGCCGGCGCCGTCGACCTCCATCGCCTCGTGGAGATCCCGGGGGATCGACTGGAGCCCGGCGAGGAGGATCAGCGTCACGAACGGCGTCGTCTTCCACACGTCGGCCGCCACGAGCGCCGCAAAGGCGGTCGCGGGGCGCCCCAGCCATGCGATCGGCTCGCGCAGCAGCCCGAGCCGCAGGGGGAGGTCGTTCGCCACGCCGTACGTGTCGTTGAAGATCCATCTCCACGACATCGCCATCACCGCCGTCGGCAGCGCCCACGGCAGGAGCGCCACGGCGCGCACCCAGCCGCGCAGCCGGAACGTGCGATGAAGGACCAGCGCGAAGAGGAGCCCGAGGAGGATCTCGAGGGAGACGGACGCGGCGGCGAAGGCGCCGGTCGTGCCAGCGACCTTGAGGAGCATCGGGTCCGAGACCAGCTCGCCGAAACGGCCCGCCCCCTGCGAGAGGCTGATCCCCAGAGGCACGGCCAGGACGAGGCCCAGGAGCATCGACGCGGGAACGAGGAAAAGGTAGCGCACGCTACTTCCGCAGCACCGCGCGGATCTTCTCCGCGGCGCGGCGGAGCGCCTCCGCGGGAGCCTCGCGACCCACCAGGGCCGCGCTGAGATGCGACTGGAACGCGTCGGAGATCTGCGGATACCGCGGATGGACCGGCCGCGGCCGCGCCGCCTGCAGGATCCGGCGGAGCTCGGGATAGTGCGGGCTCTCCTTCAGGATCTCCGGATCCTCGAAGAGCGACCGGCGGGCCGGGACCGCCCCGTTGCGGAAGTGGAAGAGCCTCTGCTGCTCGGGACGCGTCGCGAACTCGATGAACGCCCACGCCTCCTCGGGATACCTCGCGGACGACGAGATCCCGAATCCCCAGCCGCCCAGCGTGGCGGAGCTCGCGCATCCCGGCGCATGGACCATGGGGACGATCCCGACCTTCCCGCGCACCGCGCTGCCTTCCTGCTGGAGCCGGCTCCACGCGTACGGCCAGTTCCGCATGAATACCGCGCGACCCTCCTGGAACGCGTGGCGCGCCTCTTCCTCCTGATACGTGGTCACGCCCTCCGGCGAGATGGTTTTCACCGTCCCGGCGAACCACTCGAGCGCGCGGACCGCCTCGGGGCGATCCAGCGCGACCTCGCCCTTCTCGTCCAGCACGTCGCCCCCGAATCCCCGGAGCACTTCCAGGAAAGCGCACACCAGTCCCTCGTACTGGCGGCCCTGGAAGACGAATCCCCAGAGCCCCGGCGGCTTCTGGAGCTCGCGCGCCGCCGCCGCCAGTTCCTCGAACGTCTCGGGCGGTTTCTTCACGAGGTCCGTACGGTAGTAGAGCATCCCCGCGTCGGAACGCATCGGCACCCGGTACAGGCGTCCCTGCCAGGTCGCCCCCTCGATATCGCCGGGGAAGAAGTCCGCCCGCGCCGCGGGAGGGAGCCGGTCGTCGAGCGGGCGGAGCCATCCCTGGGCGGCGAACTTCGAGACCCAGATGACGTCCATGTAGGCGAGGTCGTACGTCCCGTCGCCGGAAAGGAAGGAGGTCGCGTACATGTCCTCGCGGACGTTGGTGGCGGGAGGGCCTTCGACGAGTTCGACGTGCACCCCGGGATGGGCCGCCTCGAATCGGGCGATGATCTCCTTCCAGGCCCCGCCACTATCCGGCTGATCGAGGAAGCGGACGACGCGGCGGCCTTCCTTGCGGGAACAGCCGCCCGCCCCCGCGAGCAGCGCGATCAGGACGACGCAGAACCTCGACATCACCGCCTCCGGCGACCAGGGACTCGATTTCCTCCAGCTCGATCAAGCCGGCGAGGGTGCGCATCGCGCCGCGGAGCCGCCGAAGCCGCGCCGGCGCGAGTCGGGCCAGGCGGCGGGCGAGCCGGGCCCGCGGGGGCTCGGGCGTCGCGCGCAGCACGGCCCGGCCGCGCGGCGTCAGCCGCAGCCGGACCACCCGGCCGTCGCGCTCGTCGCGCTCCCGCTCCACGAGGACCTGCCGCTCCAGCCGGTCCAGCACCCCGGTGACCGTGCTGGCGTGCAGGTGCATCTTCCCGGCCAGTTCCCCGGCCGTCATCCCGCCGGCCCCGTCGAGGATCCCGAGGGCCCAGAGCTGGGGTCCGGTGACCCCGTACCGCCGGAGCGAGTACTTGGAGTACGTGTCGATGGCCTGGAGGATCCTCTGGAAGTCCCGGACGACCGCCGCGGCCCCGCCGCGCGGGACGCGCGCCCTTTTTTTTCCCGTACACCCTCGACCGGCGCTTGACGGGCCCAAATGCTTTGAGTACAAAGTATCCGGCGGGCGTGGAGGTGTCAACATGATCTTGAGGCTCGGATCGCGGATCGGCCACGGCGGGCACCGCTTCCCTCCATGGAATCAGCGGGAGGAATGGACTCATGTGGACCCGTGACACCCTCCACGCCCTCCTGTCCGAGCGGCTTCAGGAGTTCCGCCTGATCGCCGTCTGCAACCGCGAACCCTACATCCACCGGCACACCCCCGAGGGCATCCGCTTCGCCGAGCCGGCCAGCGGCGTCGTGCGAGCGCTCGACCCCGTGATGCAGGCCACCGGCGGGACCTGGATCGCCCACGGCAGCGGGACGGCGGACCGGGAGACGGCCGACGAGGGCGGCCGGCTCCGCGTGCCTCCGGGCAAGGAACGGTACCTCCTCCGCCGCCTGTGGCTCTCGAAGGAGGAGGAGGAGGGCTACTACTACGGCTTCTCCAACGAGACGCTCTGGCCCCTCTGCCACATCGCGCATCAACGCCCGGCCTTCGAGGAGGCCCATTGGAATCGGTACGCGGCCGTGAACGCCCGGTTCGCCGACGCGGTCGTCGAGGAGGCCGGGGGAGATCGAGCCCTCGTCTTCATCCAGGACTACCACTTCGCGCTGCTCTCCAAGCTCGTCAAGGAGCGCATGCCCCGGGCCGTCGTCTGCCAGTTCTGGCACATCCCCTGGCCGAATCCCGAGGCGTTCCGCATCTGCCCCTGGAAGTCGGAACTGCTCGAGGGTCTCCTGGGGAACGACCTCCTGTCGTTTCACATCCAGCACCACTGCAACAACTTCCTGGAAACCGTCGACCGGGAGCTGGAGTGCCGCATCGACCGGGAGAACTTCGAGGTGATGGCCCGCGGGAACCACACGCTCATCCGCCCCCATCCGATCAGCGTGGACTTCGAGGCGATCGACCGCGAGGCCGGGACCCCTGAGACCTCGCGGCGGATGGAAGATCTGCGCCGCCGATGGGGGCTCGACGGCCTCCGCGTCGCCCTGGGCGTCGACCGCCTCGATTACACCAAGGGAATCCCGGAGCGCCTCCGCGCGGTCGATCGTTTCCTCTATCGCCATCCGGAGTTCGTCGGCCGGTTCGTCCTGCTTCAGGTCGGCGTGCCGAGCCGCACGCACATCCGCGCCTACCGGCAGCTCCAGGACGAGGTGGAGTCTCTCGTGGAGCGGGTGAACTGGAACCACCGCACCGCCACGTGGGAACCGGTCGTCTTCGTCCCGGAGCAGAAGGACCGAAGCGAGCTCCTCGCGTACTACCGGCTGGCGGACGTCTGCCTCGTCACCTCCCTCCATGACGGCATGAACCTCGTCGCCAAGGAATTCGTCGCCTCGCGGTGCGATCGCGCAGGGGTGCTGATCCTGAGCCGCTTCACCGGCGCGGCGCGCGAGTTCGCCCAGGCGATCCTCGTCAATCCCTACGCCGTCGACGCCACGGCCGACGCGATCCACGCCGCGCTCACGATGCCCGCGGAAGAGCAGGCCTCGCGCATGGACCGCCTGCGGGAGACGGTCCGCGAACAGAACGTGTACAAGTGGGTCGGCAAGCTGCTCCTGCAGGCCGCCCGACTGGAGCCGACATGGGTCGAAAGCCCTACCCGCTGATGACGCTGGCCGAGATCCGCGAGATCCTGCACCGGCGCGCCGCCGGCGAGCAGGATCTCCTCGACGGGATCGAGGAGATCGACGGCGCGTCGATCTACTATCACACGCACAGCTACTACCTGCGCGGGAAGTACCGGCACGATCGCTACCCGAACGACTTCGCGACGTGGGTGGCCGACCAAGTTCGAGACCGGGTGTTGAGCGAGCGTCTCTCCATGGTGGATCCCTCGACCTTCGCGGACGTCGAGGGCCTCCGGGCGGGGTTGATCACGATCATCGAGCAGCATCTCGACACGATCGGTTTCTCTCCGCGGGCTCTCTTCGGCGAACCGTTCGAGTTCGTTCGCGCCCACATCGTCGTCCTTCCCACCGGGGTCGAGGTCGGCAGCCGCGCGGAACTCAAGGCGGCGCTCGCGTCGGCTCCGCCCGAGACGCTTTTCTACCATTTCTTCGAGGACGCCTTCGGACGCGGACGCCGGACCGGTTCGCTCGTGGAGTGGGTGGCCGAGGATCTCGGGGACGCGCCGCTGGCGGCGGCGCTGGCCGCCGTCAATCCCTATTGCCTTCATCTGGAGCAACTCCGAACTCGGATCCTCCGGGCGCTCGACGAAGGCGGAGGGAGGACGTAATGGGCCGGCTCCTCGACCAGTACGGGGAGGAGATGCTCCCCGGCCGGACGGAGCGGCTGGAACGCCTTGCCGCCCCGCTGGCAGGTCTCCGACTCCTCCACGTGAACTCGACGAAGGTGGGCGGCGGCGTGGCGGAGATGCTGCAGCGCCTCATGCCCCTGTTCGAGGATCTCGGACTCCGACCGCGATGGGAGATCGTCGAGGGCACGCCCGCGTTCTTCGACGTCACGAAGTCCTTCCACAACGCCCTGCAGGGGAAGAACCTCGTCCTGACCGCGGCGATGCGCGAGACCTATCTCGCCGTCGCGCGCGCGAACGCGGCGCGGCTCGACCTCTCCGCGGACGCGGTCGTGATCCACGACCCCCAGCCGGCCCCGTTCGTCGAGAAGCGGGAAGGCCCGGCGCCGTGGATCTGGCGCTGCCACATCGACCTGTCGCGCCCGGACCGCGAGTTCTGGGAGTTCCTGCGGAGCTTCGTGGTCCGCTACGACGCCGCGATCTTCTCCCTTCCCCAGTTCGCGCGGCGGATGGCCATCCCGCAATTCCTCGTCTGGCCCTCGATCGATCCGCTCTCCGACAAGAACCTCCCCATGGCTCCCGAGGAGGTCGAGGCGACGCTGCGGCGGCTGGGAGTCCCGGCCGACCGGCCCATCGTGCTGCAGGTCTCCCGCTTCGACCGCTTCAAGGACCCCGTCGGGGTGGTCAAGGCATTCCGGCTCGTCCGCAGGCGCACGGACGCCGTGCTCGTGCTGGCGGGGGGAGGAGCCGACGACGATCCCGAGGGCGCCGCCGTGCTCGCGGAAGTGCGGTCGGCCGCGGAGGGCGATCCGGACATCCACGTGCTGCTCCTCCCTCCCACGGCACACCGCGAGATCAACGCGCTCCAGCGCGCCGCGACGGTGGTCGTCCAGAAATCCACGCGCGAGGGTTTCGGTCTCACCGTGACCGAGGCGATGTGGAAGGGAAAACCCGTGGTCGGCGGGCTGACGGGCGGCATCGCGACCCAGATCGTCCACGGCCTCAACGGGTTCCTGGTGAGTTCCGTCGAGGGGGCGGCGTTCCGCATCCAGACGCTGCTGGAGAATCCCGATCTCGCCCGGCAGATGGGCGAGGAAGGCCGCGAGCACGTCCGGCGGAATTTCCTCATCACGAGGAGCGTGCGGGACTATCTCGTGCTGCTCACGTGGCTCAAGGAGCGCAGGCGATGAGGGACCTGCGGGAGTCCTGGGGAGAAATCGCATCGAGGATCGCCAGGGCACGCGCGCTGTGCGTCCTGAGCGACTTCGACGGAACCCTCGCCCCGATCGCCGACCGCCCCGAACTGGCGGAACTGCCCGCGGACGTTCGCGCCGTCCTCGGGAGGCTCGCGGCCGTGAAGACCGTCCTGGGGATCGTGAGCGGACGCTCGCTCGACGACCTTGCGCGTCGCGTCGGCATCGCGGGGATCTGGTACGTGGGGAACCACGGGTACGAGATCCGATTCCCGTCGGGAGAAGACCGGCGGTTCTACGAATCGGACGATGTGCACTTTCTCGACGCTCTACGCGGGGAGTTCGCGGAAGCGATGGCGGGAATCCCCGGAGTGATCTTCGAGCACAAAGGGCCCGTCCTCGCCGTACACTACCGGCTCGTGGAGGAGCGCCGCAGAGACGAAGTGGTCCGGACCTTCCAGAGCGTGATCCAGCCGCACTTCCGGAGGGTCATGATCGGCCATGGGAAGCTCGTGGCGGAGGCGCGGGTACGCGGGAGCTGCAACAAGGGCACCGCCGTGCGCATCATCCGGAGCGAGTTGCCCGCGAGGACGCTGATCTTCTACTTCGGGGACGACGCGACCGACCGCGACGCCTTCCGCGCCGTCGCGGGCGTCGGGATCGGCGTGGAGGTGGGACCGCCCGCCGGCTATGCGGACTACACGCTGCCAGATCCTCCCGCGGTCCTGGAGGTCCTGGAGCGCATCGCGAGGGATCGAAGGTGATCGATCTGTTGAGAGAGTGGTCCGGGTACGGGTGGTTCCGCTGGTCGCTGGCCGGCGCCGCGATCATCGTCGCCGTGCCCGTCGCGTGGGTCGTCGCCACGATCGTCGTGCGGAGCATCCGCAGGCTCATGGGGCTGGACCCTGCCGCGTCGCGCGGCCCCACCCATCGCAAGATCAAGCGATCGCTCGTCGTCTGGCTCTTCCTGCTGGCGTGCTACGGCGCGCTCCGCATCCCGCCGCTCACGCCCGGCGCGCAGGACGCCGTGGGCAAGGCCGTCATCGTCCTCTTCACGCTCTCGCTCACGTTCTTCCTGGCGAACCTCGCCACCGGCGGCATCCGTCACTACGCGGCGCGGCGCCAGCTCGCCGTGCCCGTGACGAGCCTCACGGAGACCGTAGTGCGGCTCGTGGTCGTCATCGTCGGCTTCATGCTTGTCCTGAACAACCTCGGGGTGCAGATCACGCCGCTCCTGACGGCCCTGGGGATCGGCTCCCTCGCGGTGGCGCTGGCGCTCCAGGACACCCTCACCGGCCTCTTCGCGGGCTTCTATCTCGTCGCCACGAAGGACTTCAACCCCGGCGACTACGTCCAGATCGTCGGCGGCCGCGAGGGGTACGTCGTTGACATCGGATGGCGCCACACGCGGATCCACGAGCTCCCCGGGAACATCGTGCTGATCCCGAATTCGGAGCTCGTGAAAGCCACGATCGTCAACACGAGCCTGCCGCAGAAGGATCTGGCCGTACTGGTGCCGGTCGGGGTGGCGTACGGAAGCGATCTGGAGAAGATCGAACGCGTCACGGTCGAGACGGCGCGGGAGGTGATGAAGACCGTGAAGGGCGGCGTGGCCGATTTCGAGCCGTTCATTCGCTACCACACGTTCGGAAGTTCGTCCATCGATTTCACGGTCATACTCCGCGCGGCGGAGTTAGTCGATCAATTCCTGGTCAAGCACGAGTTCGTCAAGCGGCTGCACGCGCGGTACCGCGCGGAGGGGATCGAGATCCCGTTCCCGCAGCGCGTAGTCCATCTGCAGAAGGAGGCGTGAATGATCGTGATCACGGACCTGGACGGCTGCCTGCTCGACGCGCGGACCTATTCGTGGGAGGCGCACCGGGAGACGCTCGCAGATCTGAAGCGCCGCGCCGTGCCCGTCGTCTTCTGCACTTCGAAGACCCGCGCGGAGACGGAGGCGCTGCGCCGCGAGATGGGGAACGACGACCCCTTCATCGTCGAGAGCGGCGGCGCGGTGGTGCTGCGCGACCGCACGATCGTCCTCGGGACGCCGTACCCGGAAGTCCTCTTCGCGTTCGACCAGCTCAAGGCCGCGACCGGGGCGCGCGGCTTCAGCGACATGACGCCGGAGGAGATCGCCGCGGACTGCGGACTCACGATCGAGCGCGTGCGGCTGGCGAAGCAGCGCGAGTACGACGAGCCGTTCCGCTGCGCGGTCGATCCGACGGCGCAGGCCGTCGCGCTGGGGTTCCGCTGCTCCAAGGGCGGGCGCTACTGGCACCTCCACGGCGACACGGACAAGGGGAAGGCGGTCCGGGCGCTCCTGCGCGCCGCGGGCGGCGGGCCGACGGTCGGCATCGGCGACAGCATGCTCGACCTGCACCTCCTCGAGGCGACCGACGTGCGCTGCGCGATCGCGAGGCCCGACGGGACTCATGACGAGGTGCTGGAGGCGAACTTCCCGGACCTGCGGCGGTTCTCGAACTGGTCGGAAGCGATCCTTGGAACGGTGCTTTCGCCCTGAACAGAAGGTCACGACGCAGGATGATGATGGGCACGGTTTATACTCACAGGGAAGGCGACGGGGTTGCCAAAACCTCCCGTGTTGGAGGCCGAAGTGAATCTCCTGAGCTGGTTTGGGCGAAGGCCCGTCTGGGTCCGAATTCCGATCAAGATCCTGATGGTCTGGGTGATCGGCACGATCGACCACTTCACCGGAAATGAGGTCTCTTTCTCGATCTTCTATCTGATTCCCATCGCCACCACCGCCTGGCTCGACGGCAAGGTCTTCGGGGGCCTCATGTCCGTGGCGTGCGGGGTCGTGTGGCTCGCGGCGGACATGACCTCGGGGCATGAATATACGCGGTCTTGGATTCCGTTCTGGAACATGTCCGTTCGCATGGGGTTCTTCATCATTGTTGCATTCGCCATCGCCCGACTGCGACAGGTGTTGGTTCGGGAAGAGGAACTATCCAGAGTTGACCATCTGACAGGGCTCTGGAATGTACGCGGTTTCCTCGAATTCATGGATCGGGAGGTCCAGCGGTGCCGCCGGAGCGGGCGCCCGATCACCATCGCCTATATGGACTTGGACGACTTCAAGCAAGTCAACGACACGAAGGGACATGCGGAAGGGGATGCGCTGCTCCATGAAGTGGGAGAGAAGATCAAGCAGGAAGTGCGCGGCCTGGACATTCCCGGACGACTCGGAGGAGATGAGTTCGCCCTATTGCTACCGGAAGCCGGTTTCGATCAATCATCGATAGTGCTCCTCCGCCTGAAGGAGTCGCTTGGCTCCATGATGCAGGCGCGCAACATCCCGGTGACGTTCAGCCTCGGAGCCGTCACATTTGAGGCGACTGATTCCTCGACCGAAGCCATGATCAAGATGGCGGATGACCTCATGTACCGGGTGAAACGCGACGGAAAGAACGCGATTCGGCATGAGTTGGTACGGGGGGAGAACAAGGGGGCTTGCCCATAAGCGCGATGTCCACCCGGATCTGCAGGGCCACCGGGCTCGCCCCATGCATGATCGCGGCGGTCGTTTTTCGTTGGGCGGGAAAGACCGATGGGCGTGATTCGTGGTTGGTGGTCTGTGGTTCGCGACGGACGCGCGCGGGTCGCCGCCCATCACAAACCTCGAATCACGACGCGGAATGGACCGACTTCCGGGCGGTCCGGCGGTTCCCGGCGGACCCGAGATCCCGTGGAAGCGGCACAGTAGAGGCAGGCCCTTGACACCGGCCTTGCACAAGTTATAATCCTAATTATTACTTGTGACATTTCCGCTCCTGTCCCCTGAAACCGTCCGGGTCCTGCGCGACCTCAACCCGTGGTGGGAGGTTCCGGGCCGCGTCCGGCCCGAACCCCCGCCCTACGTCCGTCCGGCGACCCGCGCCGTCCTCGAACGTCTCCGATCCGAGGGCAGCCTCATCGAGATCCTCCGCGGCCCCCGTCAGGTCGGCAAGACCACGGCCATCTACCAGATCGTCCGCGAGCTCGTCCGGACCGGGACCGCCGGCACGGACGTCCTTTTCGTGCGTTTCGACCACGAGCTGCTGCGGGAGACGCAAGGAGGCATTCCCGCCATCGCACGGTGGTTCTCGCGCGAGATCCGGAGAGCCGAGTTCGAGCGCAAGCGGCCCGCGTTCCTCTTCCTGGACGAGGTGCTCAAGCTGCGCCGGTGGGACGAGCAGACGAAACACCTCTTCGACACGTTTCCGGTCCGCATCCTGCTCACCGGCTCGTCGAGCGTGCTGGTGAGCAAGGGGGGGCGCGAGAGCCTGGCCGGACGCGCGCTCACCACCGACTTCCCGCCGTTCGGGTTTCGCGAGGTCCTCGAGGCGTGGGAGCCGAAGCTCGCGGCCGTCCTTCCGGAACCCGTCTCCATCCGCGCCCTCCTGGACCCCCGGAAGACGGCGGCGATGGCCCGCGGCCTCCGCGTCCCCCCGAAACGGAGGTCGGCCCTGGATCGGCATCTGGAGCGCTACTACGGCCGCGGGGGGTACCCGCGCCTCCACTCGGGCGAAGTCCCCGACGACCGCTGGGCGGACTACCTGGTCGAGACGGTGTTCGAGCGCGTTCTCGGCGTCGACATCCCCGACCTCTTCCCGGTGGAGCAACCGGCCCTCATGCGCCATCTCTATCTCATGGTCGCCAAGCTGACGGGGCGCGAGATCTCGCAGAACGGCCTGACGGAGACGGCCAACGCCGCCGGTTTCGCCACGAATCAGCCGACCGTCGGCAAGTACCTGCACTACCTCGCCGACGCCCTGCTCATCCGCGAGTTCCGCCGATATCCGCTGGCGCGTCGGGCCTCCGCGCGGGTTCCCGCGAAGATCACGCTGTCCGACCTCGGGGTGCGCAACGCCCTCCTGCGGGGAGCACCGTCGCTGTGGGAATCTCCACCCGACATCGTGGGTCCGCTCGTGGAAACCCTCGTCCAGGCGGTCCTCCGTGCCCCCAACATGCGGTTCCACTATTACCGCGATTTCGAGAATCCGGCGAACCGGCGATCGGCGGTACGGGAAGTGGATTTCGTCGCCGAGGAGACCGACGGCAGCGTCCTCCCCATCGAGGTCAAGTTCCGCAAACGGATCGACGCCGATGACGCCCGCTCCCTCGGCTACTTCATGGACCGCTTCCGCTCCCCGTGCGGAATCCTCGTCACGCGCGAGACCTCCGGCTGGGACCCGGCGAGGAGGATCGCCTGCGTGCCCCTGACGGAGTTCCTCGTTCGCGTCGGGACTTGAGTCTCGCGGCTTCCCGCTTTTCCATCTATGACGGGAAGCCCTATAGGAGGAAAGGGAGCGGTTCGTCGGAGACCGACAAGAAGACGGGGGAGTTCTTGCGCAAGGGCAGTCCCGTCACGGTGGTCCTGCGAGTGAGCAACTACATGGGTCAGTTCGATAAGAGCGACATCGAGTAATAGCGCCCGTTGCGGCGGACTGACGAAATCAGCTCTGACGAATAGGGATTCTTCGCACATCGGCCATCTCCGCGTGGCGGGGCGAGCGTAGGCGTTTCCGCCCGGTTCCTGAAGTCCGGCTGAGCGTCCTGCCGATTCCGTTCTTCGCACGCAGGTATTTCTTGCGTTT
>JACPRC010000107.1 GCA_016190175.1 Planctomycetota bacterium | reverse complement strand
GCGGGGCCCGACGAGGGCCACGGCGGGATAGGAGCGCAGGCGGCGGAGCAGGAGGCGGCGGATCTGCCGGTTTCTCACTCCTTGCAATATAGAATCTTATTTCTATTTTGCAAGCCTCGTGCCGGACCCGTTCCCCGGTCCGGGCGTGTCGAGCTACTTCTTCTCCTCGACGACGACCCAGCGGCCGCATTTCTCCATCCCGGTCCCGCCGCAGTTGTCGCACGAGCGCGTGCCGTTCCCGCCGCAGGTCCAGCAGTTGGTGCGTCCCATGCCGTTGCAGGACGAGCAGGTGAGGCTGACGTTGTACGGGTTCTTCCCGGAGCCGTTGCAGCCGGAACAGGTTGCCTTGCCGAAGTTGCAGCCGTAGGCATCGCACTGCATCTGGCCCCGCCCGAGGCACTTCGTGCAGCGGAGAGTGCCGCTGCCGCGGCAGTTGGACCATCTGGACGGACCCGTATTCGAGCCGCTCAAGGATCCTTCGTATTTCCGGCGGTTTGCAGTCAACTCGGACATCGACACGATCGCGTGGCCGAACGGCTCGGATTTCTCCCCGGACTTCCTCTATGAGATCGGAAAGCCGCTCGGCGAGTCTACGCACCCGTCCGGCGCCGTTTCCTCCGCGCGGCATCCGCCGGCATGACCCTCAGCCCCAGCTCCTGAGCCCGCATCGATGTATCGTCCGGAATCGCCGATCCTGCACGCCGCCTCGGCGTCCAATGGATGAGCATGATCCTCTGGCTCGCGCTCCTGCTCCAGGAGGACGCCGGCGACGCGGCGAGGAAGGCGATCGACAAGACCGCCGCCGCCTCCTACACCTACAAGGTCTCCGGCAAGTACGACCGCACGGGCGAGTTCAAGCCGGAGGCGGTCCTCACCTGTACGATCCGCAAGTACCGCTCCGCCCGCAACGGCGAGAGGGTCTTCGTGAAGGGGCCCGAGGGGCTCTGGAAGACGCCGACGGAGCGGCTCGGGGAGCAGGTGCAGAACCCCGACAGGGACGCGGCCGATATCGTGACGACGCTCCGGGACGCCGAGCCGCCGCACAAGATGCTCCGCGACACGCTCGACCTCTGCAGGAGGGGTACAAGGGCTGACGATCGGCCCGTCGACGGACTCCCGTGCCGGGTGTACTGGTTCACCCTCTCCGACGCCGCCCTCAAGGACTCGCTCGACCGGCAGATCAGGAAGAGCGCCGAGGGCGGCGCGATCGCGGCGCCCGACTGGATCCACTGGGCGTCGATGAGGTCGAGCGTGCGGGTGTGGGTGGGCGCGGCGGACGGGAGGCTCGTCCAGGTCCGCGACGAGCGGTCGGTCAAGATCGGGTACAAGCGGTCGGGCGCGGAGGAGACGCGGACGTACCTGAACGAGATGACGTTCTCGCTCTCCGGCTGGGGCGCGACGAAGATCGACCTGCCGAAGGAGGTGGCGGAGAAACTGGGGATCGGAGAGTGAGGCTCCCCGCCGCATCCTCCTTCGCGCTTCCTGCTTCGCCCTCCGGGCTACGCAGGACGAGTCGGGCTACGGAGGACAGGAGCGGCGGCTTGCCCTCCGTAGCTCCGCAGGAGCGGAGGAGGGTGACGCCCGCTCGATATCCAACTTGACTCATCGTGATGAGTATGTCATACTCATAATATGAGCAAGCGGATGCAGATCCTGATGGACGAGGGGGAATTCCGCGCGATCCGGATGTTGGCCAGGCGGAAGAGGATGACCGTGGCGGAATGGGTGCGCCAGACCCTCCGGTCCGCCTTCCGCGCCGTGCCGTCGTCGGAGCCGGAGCGCAAGATCGCGCGCATCCGCGCTGCGGCGCGTCTCTCGTTTCCCACGGCGGACATCGAACGGATGCTGACGGAGATCGAGTCGGGATACCTCCAGGAGCGGGGCGGGTGATCTTCGTCGATTCCAATGTCCCGATGTACCTGGTCGGGGCCGCTCATCCTCACAAAGCGGACGCGCAACGCCTGCTGGAGGCGCTCGTCTCCCGCGGGGAACGGCTGGTCACGGACGCGGAGGTGTTCCAGGAGATCCTCCACCGGTACGCCGCCATCCGCCGTCGCGACGCGATCCAGCCCGCCTTCGAGGCGTTGCGGGGAATCGTCGACGAAGTCCTGCCGATCGGCGACCCGGAGGTGGAGAGGGCCAAGGACATCGTGCTGGGGAGCGCGGATCTCTCCGCCCGCGACGCGATCCACCTGGCCGTGATGGAACTCCACGCGATCCACCGCATCGTCTCGTTCGACCGGGGGTTGGACGGGCATCCCGGTGTCGAACGGCTGCGGTAGGTCGCATCTTCCGTAGCGTCTGATTCACTGACGCGCCGCTATTTCCTCCTCGCCTTCTCCACCATCTCCGCCAGTTTCTGGAGCGCCACGAGCGGGGTGAGCCCGTTCACGTCGATCCCCGCCAGCTCCTCCCGGATCGGGTCCTTCGCCGGGAGCGACGCCGGCGAGAAGAGCGCGAGCTGCCGCAGCTCGCCGGGCTCGGGCTTTCGCGCCGCGAACTTCGGCCGGTCCTGCTCG
>JACPRC010000108.1 GCA_016190175.1 Planctomycetota bacterium | reverse complement strand
CAACCACCCCAACATCGCGGCGGTCTACGAAGCGCGCGAGAACTACATCGCGATGCAGTTCGTCGAGGGGCAGACGCTCTCGACCTTCCCGCGCGCCGACCGCAAGCTCCTCGCCGAGCTGATCCGCGACGCGGCACTGGCGGTTCACGCGGCGCACGAGCAGGGCGTCATCCACCGGGATCTCAAGCCCGCGAACATCATGGTGGAAGGCAAGCCGCAGCCCCGGCCGAAGACGACCCGGCGCGTGCCGAGGCCGAGTCGCGCGGCCGGGCTGCGGGTCTACGTGATGGACTTCGGATTGGCCAAGCGGACGGCGGTGGACTCGTCGGTCTCGCACAGCGGCATGGTCCTGGGGACGCCGAGCTACATGAGCCCGGAGCAGGCGCGGGGGCGGACCCACGAGGTCGACGCCCGAAGCGACGTCTACTCGCTGGGTGCGACGCTGTACGAGCTTCTGACAGACCGGCCGCCGTTCCGCGATGCGAACGTCTACGACCTCCTCAAGAAGGTCGTGGAGGAGGAGCCCCGGCCGGTGCGCGGAAGGAATCCCCGGGTGGACCGGGACCTCGAGACGATCGCGATGAAGTGTCTGGAGAAGGACGCGGCGCGGCGATATCCGTCCGCGCTCGACTTGGCCGAGGATCTGACGCGGTACCTGAGCGGCGAGGCGATCGAGGCGCATCCGCCGTCGGCGCTGTATCGGCTGGGGAAGTTCGTATCTCGACGGAGGGCGGGGGCGCTCTTGGCAGCGGGACTCGTAATGACCGCAGGAGTGGCGGGCTTCTTCCTTGTCCGCGCGCGGAACGAGTCCAGGGGGCGTGTACGGGAGAGGGAAGAGACACAGGCCAAGGTGGCGGCGCTCCACGAGGAGGGACGGCGGCGTGAGGAAGCGCTCAAGGAACTGGGGACGCTGTGGGCGGAGATAGTGTTGGCGAAGCAGGCGTTGTACAGGGCCGCGGAGGACCCGCGAAACGTGTACCACGAGATCCATCGCGCGATCGTGAAGGTGGACGGATACATCGAGCGCCACCCGGATCAACCCCAGGCATACTACGTCCGCGCCCGGGGTTGGCTGTACGTCGGCGAGTTGGGCAAGGCGGAGAGGGACCTAAGGATGGCGGTGGGATTCGACGAGAGCTTCGTGCCGGGCCAATCGCTCTTGGGGAGAGTGAAACTGGAACAGTATGCGCAGGAACTGTACGGGGATCTTAAGACGCTTCGGCGTCGAAGGACGGCCGCATCGTCCCTCTTGGAAGAAGCGCGAGATCTGTTTCGGAAGTGCCGGCAGGCAGGTAAGGAGCGGTGGTCCATCGAGAAGTGGGGGCTCTTGAAGACACGGGAGGACGAAGTCGCGGAGGTGTTGGCGGAAGCGTTTGCCGCCTGCCACATCGACTTGGATCCCGTGAAGGCGGTAGAGATCCTCGAGCGCGCGGATCGGGATCGCCCGTCGGAGGAGTACTGCGTCTGGTTGGCAGCGTGGGGGGGGGGCGGCGGGCCGGACACGAGGATTCAACGATGCACGGAGGCCGTAAGGCGAATGACGCATTATGCGAAGGCCTATCTGGACCGCGGCATCGCGCACGGGGACAAGAGCGTCTTGCTTGCCGAGTCGGGACGCGCGGAGGAAGCGGCCCTTGAGCGAGACGCCGCCATCGCCGACTACACCCAAGCCATCGAAATCGACCCGCGGAATTTGTTCGCGTACAACAACCGTGGGGTTGCGCGCTCCGTCCAAGGTCGCATCGACGACGCGATCGCGGATTACACGAAGGCCATCGAGATCGATCCACGGGACACGACGGCGTACCACAATCGCGGCAAGGCGCGGACGGACAAGGCCGACCTTGACGGAGCGATTCGTGACTTCACCAAGGCCATCGAGATCGACCCGCGAGATGCGGCGGCGTTCTACAACCGCGGTACCACGTACGAGAAGAAGGGCGATCTCGACGCCGCGATCGCCGACCATACCAAGGCTATCGAGATCGACCCGCGCTATGTGCACGCATACAACAACCGAGGCCTCGCGCGCGCGGCCAAGCGCGACCTCAACGGTGCGATCGCGGACTTCACCAAGGCCATCGAGATCGACCCGCGAGATGCGGCGGCGTTCTACAACCGCGGTGCCACGTACAAGGAGAAGGGCGATCTCGACGCCGCGATCGCGGATTATACCAAGGCCGTCGACCTCAACGTGAGGTTTGCGGACGCCTACAACAACCGGGGCGTCTTGCGCGCAGCCAAGGGAAACTTTGATGGCGCTATCGGGGACTACACGAGCGCGATCGAGATCAATCCGCGATATGCGGCGCCGTACAACAACCGCGGCCTCGCACGAGCAACCAGGGGGGACATCGACGGCGCGATCGCGGACTACACCAAGGCCATTGAGATCGACCCACGTTTCGCGGCGGCGTACTACAACTGCGGCCAGGCCTGCCAAGCCAAGGGCAATCTCGATCGCGCGATCGCCGAGTACACCAAAGCTGTCGAAATCGATCCGCGGGATGCGGCCACGTACTACGAGCGCGGTCGCGCGCTCCAGGCCCGGGATGACCTCGATAGGGCGATCACGGACTACACCAAGGCCGTCGAGATCGATCCACGCTACGCCGATGCGTACAACAACCGCGGCCTCGCACGAGCAACCAAGGGGGACCTCGACGGCGCGATCACGGACTATACCAAGGCGATCGAGGTCGACCCGCATTACGCGGCGGCGTACGTCAACCGCGGCATGGCGTTCGACCAAAGGGGAGACCACACGAGAGCCATCGCGGACATCGAAAAAGCCCTTGATATCGCGCCGTCGAACTGGCCCCACCGCGGTGCCGTCGAGGCCGCTCTCAAACGACTGCGGGAGAAACCTTGACCTTCGCGCAGTGCGGGGGAGGCTCAGGATCGATCCCTCAAGGCCGACGACGATACGAGTTGTAGCTGCCCCTTGATCGAGATCGTCGCGTCAACGACGTCGTACCCGGCCGCCGGGCTCATCTTCGACACTTTGACCCGTTTTTCATGGAGTTGATTTTCAGAAACCGGCTCCAAACGGCCATTTGGATGCGCTTTTCTGTTTTGCGGCCTCCAGAATGTAGTGCCAAAAGCTCCCATCTATCCTGGGCGGAATCGCTGTTTATCCCTTTACAGGACCGCGCAGGCATGATATTGACGTGGTGGAATGTTCGCCCGCGTCAAGACGGTCCGCGCCAACGGCCGCTCCTACGACTACGTCCATATCGTCGAGAACCGCCGCGAGGGCGGCCGCGTCCGTCAGCGCATCCTAGGCTCCCTCGGTCGCCTCGATGCCCTGCTGGCCAAGGGCGACCTGGAGCGCGTGATCGCGGGTCTCGTCGCCCACTGTCCCAAGGTCAAGCTCGTCCAGGCCCAGAAGGAGGACCGGCTCGCCGCCGAAGGCGACCGCGTGTGGGGACCGGTCCTCGTCTTCGAGCGCCTCTGGGAAGAACTCGGGCTGGCGGATCTCTTCCACGAACTGGGGCGCCACCGGCGTCTGGGCTTTGACGTGGAGCGCGGCGCCTTCGCCCTGGTGCTTCAACGCCTCCTGGCCCCCGGGAGCGATCTGGCCGGGTCGAAGTGGATCGACACCGTCGAGGCTCGCGGGTTCGAGAAGCTGCGGCTCCAGCACTTCTACAAGACGGTCGGGCTCCTCTGGCGGTGGGAGGAGAAGATCGAGACGCACCTCCACGAGCGGGGCCGCGATCTCTTCAACGACGGCCTCGACGTCGTCTTCTTCGACACGACGAGCACCTACTTCGAGGGCGTCGTCTGGGATGGCTGGGCCCGGCGCGGGAAGAGTCGGGACTACCGGCCGCAGAATCTCCAGCTCGTCCTCGGAGTCGTGATGCGGCGCGACGGAATCCCCGTGACGTGCGAGATCTGGCCCGGGAACACGACGGACGCCCGGACGGTGGTCCCGATCCTCGACTCGCTCCGGAAGCGCTTCCGGATCCGGGACGTCGTCTTCGTGTCGGACCGGGGGATGGTCTCCGCGGCGAACCTCAAGGCCCTCGACAAGGCGGGCTATCCCTACATCGTGGGGATGAAGATGCGCGGGCTCCTCGATGTGCGCGAGAAGGTCCTCGGGCGGGCCGGGCGCTACCGCGTGGTGGATACGAACCTCCACGTGAAGGAGGTGCAGGTCGGGGACCGGCGGTACGTGATCTGCTTCAACCCCGAGCGCGCCGAGAAAGACCGCAAGGACCGCGAGGCCATCCTGGAGCGATTGAAAGAGAAGCTGGCGCGCGGCGGCGTGAAGACGCTCATCCCGCATCGGGGATTCCGGCGGTACCTCAAGGCCCAGCGGGGGGCCTTCACGATCGACGAGAAGAAGGTGCGGGAGGACGAGAGGTACGATGGCCGGTACGTCTTGCGGACGACGACGTTCCTGCCCGCGGTCGAGGTGGCCGAGGCGTACAAGCAACTCTTCTGGGTGGAGCGGCTCTGGCGCGAGTTGAAGTCGGTCGTCGAGGTGCGCCCCATCTACCACCACAAGAAGAAGGAGAACGTGAAGGGGCACATCTTCGGATCGTTCCTGGCGCTGTATCTGTCGGCGATGCTGCGGCGTCGGTTGCACGAGCAGGCGGCGAAGGATCATCCGGAGTGGTACCTGCCTCCGGACGGGAGCGAGCCCGCGCGCCTCCACGCGCCGTGGGACGAACTGATGCGCGACCTGTCTCAAGTACGAGCGGTGAGGGTGCGCCTGGAGAACCAGCCGTACCTTCTGCGGACCGAGATGAAGGGCCATGCCGACTTCGCGTTCCGCGCGGTGGGCGTTCGCCCGCCGTCGGCGGCGCAGGCGATCTAGGCACATTTGCACGCCGGAAGTGTAGTGGCAAAAACTCCCGAGCCACCCGTATCTCCTTGGCGCTCAAGCAAGTCACGGAACAAACTGTCGAAGATGAGCCGGGCGTACCTTCGAGCCCCCTCGTCCTTCATGAGCAGAAACGGCCCGCGAGGGCGACCCGCCCGCACCCGATGCCGTAGTCACCGGATTCCCGCGAATCCCCCGCCTCACGCCATGAACCGCTCCAGATACCGCATCTCCTCCTCGTAGTCTTCCTTCGAGGACGAGTACTCCCGCATCAAGCGCCTCACCTCCGCCGCGACGATCTTCCGCGCGCGAAGCACCCAGTTCCGCGCCACCGCCTCCGAAGCGCCGAACCGGCCCGCGATCTCGGAGTACGGCCGCTCGCCGCGCGCGTGCATGTCGAGCGCCTCGGCATAGGGCACGTCGTGCCGGTGCGATCGTTCCCGCAGGCGTTCCACGGCGATCTCCAGCAGGTTCTCCAGCCACAGGCGGTCGAACACCTCGTCGCGGTCCGAGGGAACGGGCAGGGTCACGGGCCGCCGCTTCGCCGCCCGGCGGCGGCGCACCTCCTCCGAGGCCACGCGCCGGGTCACTCCCAGCAGAAGCCCTCGGAACCGGCCGCGGCTCGGATCGGCCTTCGCCAGAACCCCGTCCACGAACACGCGTTTGAGCACTTCCTGGGACAGGTCCTCCGCGGTGTGTTCGTCGAAGCCGTTCACCCGAAGAAACCGCACGACGGGCGGACGGTACCGATCCACCATGAGCGAGACGGCGCGCGGACTGTCGCGCTGCGCCCGCCCCACAAGGTCCCACACCGTCGTCAGAAACCTGCTCGGCATTGCCGTCTCTATCGATTGTACTTCGGCACCGGCCCCGCCAGCCGCGCATAGACCTCGTCGCACGCCTGCAGCGTCGTCTCATCGAGCGTCCCGTCGAGCGCCGCCAGATTCTCCCGGAGATGGTCGAGTCTCGACGCCCCGAGGAGGATCCCCACCCCCTGCGCCCTGAGCCATTGGAACGCAAGCTGCACGATCGTCCTTCCCGCCCGTCGCGCGACTTCGCCGTACTCCCCCACCGCGCGGAACATCGCGTCGAGCCAGTAGCGCTTCCGGTACATCTCGTTCCCGTCGAAGCGCGTCCCCGTCGCGGCGTCGCCGGGCCGGTGCTTGCCCGTGAGCAGACCGCCCGCGAGCGGGTTGTACGCGAGCACGCGCAGCTTCGTCTCGCGGCACATCGGAAGGAACTCTCGCTCGACGTCGCGCGCGAGGAGGTTGTACATCGGCTGGACGACGGTGATCGTCGGCATCATCCGCACCACCTGCCACGCGGCGAAGTTCGACGCGCCGACCGCGCCGATCTTCCCGGCCCGCAGGAGATGGTCCATGGCGCCGACGCTCTCCTCGATCGGCGTCTTCGGGTCGGGCTGGTGCATGTAGTACGTGTCGATGCGCTCCAAGCCGAGCCGCTTGAGGCTCGCGTCGCACTCCCGAAGGATGTGATCGCGCCCGAGGCCCTCCGCTTCCGTCGCGTAACGCCCGCCGACCTTCGTCGCCACGGTCGCGCGGCGCCCGCGCAGGCAGCGGCCGAGGATCTCCTCGGAGCGCCCGCGGTTGTAGACGTTCGCCGTGTCGAAGCGGGTGACGCCGGAGTCGAGGGCCAGATCGACGAGCCGCCGCGCCTCGGCCTCGTCCGTCTGCCCGCCGAAGGTCATCGCGCCGAGCGCGATTTCATTGGTCGCCGTAGGGGTCGATCTCCTCGAGGGACAGGCTGTCGTTCAGCGAGATCCCGAAGAACACCTTGAGCCCCGTCATGAACATCCGCCGCTCCGGATCGTCCCCGATGACGTACTCGCCGACGAAGACGCGGCGTCCGGTCTCGTCGAAGCGGTAGAACTTCCCCTCGACGGTGATGAAGCCGATCGATTCGAAATGGCGGTCCAGGATCACGTAGTGCTCGCGGGACGTGCGGCTTCCCTCGAGCGTCACCTCGTTGCGCTCCAGGTAGCCGACCTTCTCCTTGACGACCTTCTTCGGATCGCGCGGATCGGGCGTGGAGCGGACGATCTTCTTGCGCTCGAGATTGACGCTTTCCTTGCGGCGGTTGGGCTGCCGGTAGAACTGGCTGTACTCCTCGCCCGGCGAGCGCGACGGATCGCCGCAGGCGGACAGAACGAGGAGGAGGGCGATCGGAAGGAAGCGGGTCATTTCTTCTCCTCCGGCGAGGGCAGGTCGAGCGCGGGGAGCGGCTTCTCGACCTTGTACTCGTACCGAAGATACTTCGCCGCGGGCGAGACCGCGGGGATCTTCCAGTCCTCCTCCGGCGCCCTCCCCGCGAGGAGGAAGACGGCGATCCCGATGAGGAAGAGCACGATCCCGAAGAAAAGAGCCTGGCGGGCGTAGTACTCGGTGCTCCGCGCCTGCTCGCCCTTGGCCTTGTCCAGGAGCGAGGCCGTGATCTGGTCCGCCGTCAGGTCCAGGCGACCGCCGCACTTCTGGCAATACGTCACCGTCGCCGGGTTCCCGTGTCCGCACGATAGGCAGTTCATGGTCGGTGGTTAGTGGTTGGTGGTTGGTGGTCGGTGGAGCGTCTTCACCAACCACAAGTGACCAACCACAAATCACTCCTTTCAGGGCTTCCACGCCTCGATCGCGTCGAGGTCCTTCCGCTTCGCGTCATCCGACCCCGCCGCCGCCCGCGCCGCGTCGAGATACGGCTTCGCGGCCCCGCCCGTCCACTTCTGGAGGATCGCCATGTTGCGGTTGACGCGGTAGTTCCCCTTGTCGATCGCCAGGGCCTCCTGGAAGGCCTTCTCGGCGGGCGGGAAGTGGTGCGGAGCGCGGTTGATCACCGCGGAATCGGTATAGAGCACCCCCGCGTTGTTCAGGGCCACGAGGCGCTCCGGGTTCTTCGGGTCCTTCATCCTCTCGTGGGCCAGGAGCGCCTTGACCGCCTCGGCCGCCTTGCTCGCGCGGCCCGTCCGGTTCGACACGTCCTTCCTCTCCAGCAGCCGCTGCCAGCTCCGGATCCACGCGAAGGCGGAGACGGAGAGGGAATCGTAGCGGGTCGGTCCCGCGCGTTCGAGCTTGTCCACCAGCCACCCGAAGTCCTCCGACAGGCCGTACGCGTAGGACAGCGCGATCTCGCGCGTCGCGTTGGCCTCCTTGAGGAAGTCGGAGTCCGCCCTCGGGACGGAGGCCGCGTTCTGAAGCAGGGCCGTGAAGCTGAGGAGATTGCGGTCGTTTTCCAGTTCCGCCCGGGCCGGCGGTTCGGCCATGATCCGCTGCGCGTCGAGGTAGGCGAGGTTCCCGAGCGGCGTGGTCCACTGGGGCGCGTACACGAGGCAGGTGCGCAAGGACCTCGCGGACTCCCGCGAGTTTCCCTCTCCCGCGAGGGCGCGTCCCAGGCCGGCGTAGAGATCGAGAAGCCCCTCGCGCGTGATCCTCGAGCGCACGGCCTCCGCCGACTCCAGCCTCGCGCGGAGCTTGTCGAAGTCGCCGCGCACGTCCGCCGGGTTCCCCTGTCTCGTCGCGGGATGGACCGCGAGGAGAAGGCGCACGTGGAGAAGGCCGATCTCGGCCTCCATGCAGGAAGCGTCCGCCTTGCGGGCCGCGTCGAACGCGGCGCGCGCCTTGGAGGCGAAATCCGACACCGGCTTCGCGTCGTTCGCCGCATCGGCCCGCAGGAGGAAGATCACGCCCAGCCCGACGTGCGCGTTCGCCTTGTCGTACCCCTTCTGGAGGAGCGTCTGGTACTCCTTCTCCGCCTCGGCCAGCTTGCCGGGGTCGGAACCGCCCTCCTCGACGAGGACCTTGGCGAGGAGCTGGCGCGCGGGATGGTAGTTCTCGTCCCGCTCCAGGGCGCTGCGGCACTCCTCGATCGCCGGGGCGCGGTGGTTCGTATCGTGCTTCTCCAGCGCCGCGTTCATGGAACGCCGGAGGCGGAACCGATTCACCCCCGCGAGGAGGAAGACGACCGCGACAATCGCGAGCGCGCCGGCCGCGCAGAGCTCCGCGATCGCGCGCGGGGTCATCTCGAGCTTCTTGCCCTTGATCTTCGCGATGGCCATCTACTTTCGGATCCTCCCCCGGACGGCCCAGAAGCCGAACGGCCCGACGCCGCGGCTGTCGTAGGCGGAGAAGTCGCGCTGGTTGCGGCAGGCGACGAAATAGGTGTCCCGCGGGACGACGACGGGGATGAAGCGGTCCTCGTCCTCCTTCTGGGGCCGCTCGGTGCGTACCTCCAGCCCGTCCCCGGCCATCTGCGGGGTGATGACCCGGCGCTCCACCCAGAGGAGATCCCCCGGCATGCCCAGCACCCGGCCCGCGAGCGACTCTTCCTTGCGTCCGGGCCACGTGTAGTCGAGGAAGACCAGGTCCCCCCGGTCCACATCCCCGGGCATCCGCTTCTCGGTGAGGACGACCTTGAAGCTGTCCCGCCGGAGGTCCGGCTCCATCTCCGTGCTCTCGATCTTCCGGCAGCCGACGTTCTGGAGGAGCCAGACGACGACCGCGGCGATGCCGACGAAAACGAGGACCTGGATCCCGCGACGGAGAAGTTCGAGCATGCCGCTGCGCCTATCATAGACTGGACGGAGGACGAGTCAAGAATCCCGGCGTTGACACTTCCGCGCCCGCGGTCGTATAACTCATGAGGGGAGTCCATGCACCGTCGCGCCCTCGGACCCGTCGCCGCCGCGCTCGCGCTCTCGATCGCCTGCCGCTCCACGTCGGGCCAGCCGCAGCAGAACCCCGAGGACGACAGGAAGAAGATCGAGGAGCTCCAGCGCGAGGTCGCGCGCCTCCGCGCGGAGCTGATCCGCGCCCGCATCGAGATCCTCGACTTCAAGCTCCGCGACGCGCGCGCCGCCAGGAAACCGGACGAGGAACTGAGGCTTCTTCTTCATGACGGCCTCGGCTCCGAGTTCCCCGAGATCCAGCAGCACGCGTTCATGGAGCTCCTGAACCTCGCGCCCGAGCAGCGAAAGCGGGCCGTCGCCTCGGTCCTGGACCGCTGGAGAACCGCCGACGAGAAGTTCCGCGTCCTGGCGGTCCCGTTCCTCTTCTCCTCGGGGGAGGAGCGCGCCGTGGCGACCGTCCTCGACGCGGCCCGCGATCCCTCGCCCGAAGTCCGGCGCGCCGTCGCCGTCGTGCTCGCGACCTCCACGGGGGAGAAGGCGATCGAGACCCTCGTCGGGATGCTCAAGGACTCCCATGGGGAGGTGCGGGGCGCCGCCGTGGACGCGCTAACCGCGCTCAAGCGCGAAGCCTCCGTGAGACCGCTCCTGGAGTTCCTCCGCGACGAGAAGACGCCCGAGCTGCGCGAGAAGGCCGTGCGCGCGCTCGGGGAGATCGGCAGCCGCGAGGCGGTGCCGGACCTCATCGACCTCCTGCCCGTGGCGCACCTCCGCTGGGACTGCATCAGCAGCCTCGGGAAGATCGGCGATCCGCGCGCGGTGCCCGCCCTCCGCCGTTACCTCGACCCCGAAGAGGCCGTGAACATCCGCCAGATCGCGATCCGCTCGCTCGGCCGGCTGAAGGACGCGGACTCCGTCTTCCGGTTCGAGTCGATGCTCCTGTCCGAGGAGCCGCCCCTGCGCGAAGCGGCGGCCGACGCGGTCGGGCGCATCGGCGACAGGGACTCCCTGACCCGCAGCCTCCTGCCCGCCTACGCGACCGAGGGCGAGGAGGGGGTCCGCGGGGAGATCTGGAAGTCCGTGCTCCTCATCGCCGGCCGGGACCTCGACCTCCTGGACCGTCTGGCCGCGTGGCTGATCTCGAGGGGGTGCAAGGCCGAGATCGAGGACGTCGTCAAGAAGGTGATCGAGATGGACGGGCCGGGGCGGGCCGGGCAGATCGGGACGATCCTGGAGAAGATCAGCGCCTACACCTTCGGACAGAAGCTCTGGATGCCGTCCCTCGAGCACCACCGCGCGCTTCTGAAGTATGCGCCGCAGAACTGGGAGGCGTGGCGGCGGACGGCGCGGTGCTACCTGGAACTGGGGGACGCGGAGGGCGCGCTCAAGACGCTGAACGAGGCGGCCGAGAATGCGCGCGCCGACACATCGGCCTACTGGAGGCTGAAGGAGGACGCCCTCGCGGCGCTGGCGAAGCTGAACGACCCCGCGCGGACGGTCGACGAGACGTACGGGCTCCTCGCGGAGGCGCCTCCCGCGGGCCTGAGGCCCGCGATCCAGAAGGCGTACGACGAGGCGGCCGCGCGTCTCGTGGAACTGCTCCGTTCGGCCGACGAGGCGACCCGGAAGAAGGCCGTGGCCGACGCGAAGAAGCTCGGCAAGAAGATCCTCGTGCCGCTCGCCGCCGCGCTGGAGGCGGCGCCCGCGCCCGGGATCATCGAGGCCGGCAACGCCATCGCGGGCACCGCTCTCGATCCGACGACGACGGACGCGGCGAAGATCAAGGAGACGGCGGGCGTCTGGCGCGACAAGGCCAAGTAGTCCCGCCATGGCGTGGCATTCGGGCACCCGTTTCCGTATAATCCCCGCTCATGCTCCGCTACTCCACCGCCGGCGAGTCCCACGGTCCGTGCCTCGTCGCGACGATCGACGGCTTCCCGTACGGGACGCCGGTGAGCCTGGACCACGTGAATGCGGAGTTGGCGCGCCGCCAGGGCGGCTACGGGCGCGGCGCACGCATGATGATGGAGAAGGACGAGGCCGTCGCGCTCTCCGGGGTGCGCCACGGCCATGCCCTGGGAAGCCCGATCGCGCTCCAGATCATGAACCGCGTCCACAACGCCGAGGATCTCCATCCGATCACGCGCCCCCGCCCCGGCCACGCCGACCTCGCGGGCGCGATGAAGTTCGGCACCTCCGACGTCCGCGACATCTCGGAGCGGTCCAGCGCGCGCGAGACCGCCGCGCGGGTCGCGGCCGGGGCCCTCGCCGCCTCCTTCCTGCGCCTCTTCGACATCGACGTCTTCGGCTTCGTCCTCGAGATCGGAGGAATCGAATCGAGACCCTCTGCGGACGAGGTGCGCCGCGTACGCGACTCCTCCGACCTCTACGGTCTTGACCCGCAGATCGACGGTCGCTGGAAGGAGGCGGTGGATGGCGCGAAGGCGGCCGGCGATACGCTCGGCGGCGTCTTCGAAGTGCGCGTCTCCGGCGCCCCGCCGGGGCTCGGAAGCCACGCGGGCTGGGAGGAGAAGCTCGACGGCGCGCTCGCGCGGGCCCTGATGTCGGTGCAGACCGTGAAGGCGGTCGAGGTGGGCGCGGGCTTCGGCGCCGCGCGGCTCCGCGGATCCGAGATGCACGACGAGATCGCGAAGGGGCCGGACGGCCGGCTCGTCCGCACGCGCAACAACGCGGGCGGCATCGAGGGCGGAATGACGAACGGCCAGCCCGTCGTCTGCCGCGCGGCCTGCAAGCCGATCTCGACGCTCCGGAAGTCGCTCGGCACCGTGGACCTGGAGTCCGGCGAGGCCGCGGCCGCGGCGTACGAACGATCCGACGTGTGCGTCGTCCCGGCCGCGAGCGTCATCGGCGAGGCGGTCGTCGCGTTCGAGATCGCGCGCGCGTTCCTCGACAAGTTCGGCGGCGACAGCTACGAGGAGACCGGACGCCGGCACGAGTCGTACCGGAAGGGCCTGGAGCGGTTTCCGCCGTGAGCGAGGACAAGGAAGTCACCCGCGCGAAGGTGGCGCGGCTCGGCCGGCGCCTCTTCGGCCACCTGCGCGACTACAAGGCGTTCTTCGGCCTCGTCCTTGTGATCATGCTGCTCCTGGCAGCGGTGGATCGCGGCCGCGTCCTCCTCGTCAAGCCCCTCTTCGACAAGTTCGGTCAGAAGAAGGTCACGGCGGTCTGCGCCGCCTGCGGAGTCAAGTCGACCGCCGAGAAGTCGGAGGACCTCAAGGCCTGCGTGAAGTGCGGGCGCACCGTGGAGGGCCGGAAGGAGGAGGTGACGTGGGAGGATCTCTCGAAGCTCGCCACCCTTGCGCTGGCGCTCTCCCTCCTCGTCTTCCCGCTCAAGTTCCTGAAGGAGTTCTGCTCCAACTGGATCATCCAGCGGGTGCTCCTCGACCTGCGCAACGAGCTGTCGGGGCATATCCTCCGGCTGCCGCTGCGCTTCTTCCACAACCGCAAGGCGGGCGACCTCCTGTCGCGGATCACGAACGACACCCAGCTCATGCAGCAGTCGATCAGCTTCTTCTTCGAGGACCTCTTCCTCCAGCCCTTCATGATGCTGGCCGCCTTCGGGCTCGTCCTCTACGCGAGCCCCCTCCTCGGGCTGGGCGCGATCGTCTTCTTCCCCCTCTACGCCATCCCCGTCCTGAAGATCGGGCGCGCGCTGCGGCGCACCCGCAAGAAGAGCCTCCAGCAGCTCGGCGAGCTGACCCAGTCCACGATGCAGACCCATTCCGGCATCCGCATCGTCAAGGCCTTCAACATGGAGGCGGAGGAGCAGCGGGAGTTCGAGGGCCTCAACCGCTCCTACTTCAAGCGCGTGATGTCCGTCTTCCGGAAGAAGGCCCTCGCGGACTCGCTCGTCGAGGTCTTCATCTCGCTGGGCATCGCGATCCTCGTCTTCCTCGGCGGCTTCCTCTTCCTCAACCAGACGCTGACGCCGGGCGGCCTCGTCCTCTTCGCCCTCGGCGTCGCGATGATCAACACGCCGGTCAAGGAGGTGACCAAGGGGTACAACCGGCTCCAGGAGACCCTCGCGGCCTCGGAGCGGATCTTCGAGCTCCTGGACGAAAAGCCGGACCCGCCCGACGCGGCCGACGCCTCCGAGGTCTCCGCCCTGGGGTCCGGGATCGAGTACCGCGGCGTCACCTTCGCGTACGACTCCGAGCCGGTGCTGCGCGACGTCTCCCTTTCGGTCCGCCCCGGCGAGGTCGTCGCGCTCGTGGGGCGCAGCGGCTCCGGGAAGTCCACGTTCGTCGATCTCCTCTGCCGCTTCTACGATCCGCAGCAGGGCGCGATCCTGATCGACGGGCGGGACCTCCGCAGCGTCAGGCGTTCGTCGCTCCTGCGCCACATCGCCGTGGTCACGCAGGAGACCTTCCTCTTCAACGCGACGATCGCGGAGAACATCCGCTACGGGCGGCCCGGCGCGCCGGACGCGGAGGTGCAGGCGGCCGCGCGCGCGGCGAACATCCACGACTTCATCGTCACGCTCGAGAACGGCTACGACGCCGTCGTGGGCGAGCGGGGCGCGAAGCTCTCCGGCGGCCAGCGCCAGCGCATCGCGATCGCCCGCGCGATCCTCAAGGACCCGTCGATCCTCATCCTCGACGAGGCGACGAGCGCGCTGGACACGGAGAGCGAGCGCCAGGTGCAGGAGGCGCTCGACGCGCTCCTGCGGTCGGCCACGAAGCCCAGGGTCACCTTCGTCATCGCCCACCGGATCTCGACGGTCTAGGAGGCGGACCGGATCGTCGTGATCGACGAGGGCCGGATCGTCGAAGTGGGGCCGCACGAGGAGCTGCTCGCCCGCAACGCCACGTACGCGGCGCTCTACCGGATGCAGTTCGGGGAGAGCGCGGAGGCGGCGGGAAGACCGGCGTGAGTCGCCCGCAATAACCGCCAAGCCGGTCCGCCCTTGACACGGGGCGGTTCCGCAAAGCGGAACCCGCCGCAAAGCGGCGGCGCCGCTCCGTAGCGCAGCCCCGCGTCAAGGGCAAGAACGCCAAGCAGCGGCCGGAGGATTCCGTCGGAATCGGTCTTCTTGGCGTCTTACGGTCGCTTCCACCGGCGGACTCATGATTCCCACCGGCAGTGAGCCGGTCGGCGTCAGCGCATCCGGAGGTACTCTTCGACAGTGAACCCTGCGTCCTTCAGGATCCGGATCGCGAGACCCCGTCCGACGTCGCAAGAGGGGTGCATCGGCACGGTGACGGACACCATCCGACCTTCGTGCCACAGAGTCAAGTGGCTACCGGATTGGCGATCTTCCACGAACCCCTGCGTCTTCAGGAACCGCACGATCTCACGGGCGGTGACCTGAGGCATTCTCGCCATCAAGGCACTCCGACCGTGAGCTCCTCAACGTGAACGATGCGGGCGCTCTGCGGGATCGGCTGCCCATGCCCGAGAAGGGACTCGATGTGCTGGCGGATCGCGTCTCGAATCGTGAGCCGGGCCTCCTCGATCGTCTTGCCGTTGCTGAAACAGCCAGGCAAGGTGGGACTGTAGGCGAGGTATCCCTCGTCTTCCGGCTCCTTCTCCACCACGATCTCGAAACTGTAGTAGGTCATCGTCCGCCGCCTCCGATTATACCCGACCGCCCGTCCATTCCAAGGGTTCGAATGCGTCCGCCCTTTTGGATCCAACCGGTCCATGGCGTATCATATCTGCATGGTCCTGATCCTGTTCCTCGCCCTCCAAGACTCCCGCGCGGAACTCCAGGAGAAGGTCGCCAAACAGCTCCGGAACCAGGCTACCGTGCGCGTCTCCATCGGCGAGTTCCTCGCCGGGGCGCAGATGCACGAATGGGCCCAGCGCGAGTACCGCCGCGCCTGCGAGCTCGATCCGGGTTGCGAGGCCGCATGGACGAAGCGCGGATACCGGAAAGTCGACGGCAAGTGGGAGTTCGACGGCACGCATCCCGTCCCGACGAAAAACAAGAAGACCGGCGCGGAGGGCGAGAAGCTTCGGAAGGAGTACCAGAAGAAGCTCGACTCGATGGGCGCGGACTTCGCCCAGCGATTCGCGCGGCTGGCCGAGGAGGCGGAAAAGGCCGGGTTGAAGGAGGAAGCGGCCGCGGCCTGGCGGCGCTCCCTCGAGTGCGACCCGACGAACGAGCGCGCGCGCAAGGCGCTCGGGTACGAGAAGCTCCCCTCCGGTGGCTGGGCCACGCCCGACGAGAAACGGCTCCTCGAGGAGATCCGCTCCGGCCTCGCGTCTGCGCCGACGGGCAGCGCGATGACCGAGGAGACGGCGTTCGAGAAGGCGCTCAAGTTCCCGCTGACGAAGCGGCAGGCGGACCATTTCGTCGCCCTCTCCCCCCACCTCCCGGACGCGACCCTCCAGGCGTTCGTCCGCTACGGCGAGCACACGATCGCGACGTGGCGGAAACTCTTCGGCGCGGACGCGTTCGGCAAGACGAAAGTGTACTTCCTCGTCTTCGAGAAGAAGGAGCAGCACGAAGCCTACATCGACGCCTACCATCACGGGACGAGACAGGAGAAGGACCACGCGAAGAAGACGTCGGGGCAGCTCGGCTTCCCGACTACGGAGTGCTGGCAGGGGGCGCACACGCAGGACTCGATCGAGGACTACTGCGTCCACGCCACGGCGCAGAACCTCATGAGGATCTTCGCGGTCGGGAAGCGCACGAAGACGCACGACCCCATCTGGATCACGGAGGGGACGGCCTACTGGTTCACGCGGAGCGTCCACAATTCGGCCCGCTGGGGCTGCGTGGAGCTCTCGAGCACGGGGACGGGCGAGGAGAAGGACCCGCGCAAGCCCGAGGGTTGGCCGCGGCTCGTCCGCGCGGCCGTCGTCGAGGAGCGCGACCCGCACATCCACGGCGTGCTGAAGTGCCTGAACTACCAGGAACTGAGCACGATGGAGACGATCAAGGCCTGGAGCCTCGTGGACTTCCTCCTCCTCGAGCACCGCGCGAAGTTCGTCGAGTTCTGCAAGGACCTGCGCGGCGCGGAGGACAACGGCGAGAAGTCGCTCGCGAAGGTCTTCGGCTGGACGATCGAGGAGCTGGACGCGAAGTGGCGGGAGTGGGTGGCGGTGGCGTACGCGGGGAGATGACCCCCGACGCCGTCACGGAACCTGGGCCAACGGAACGGCCTCCCAGGTTCGAAGTCGGTCGGGGAATATCGGGATTCGGATCGGCTGCGTCCACGGCGTCCCGCAGTACCCCAGTTGGACCTTGACCCAGATGTCTCCGACCAGAACCCCCGTCGGCTCCCACCACAGGGGCCGGACCTCGATCTCCCATTCGGAGCCGGTGAGCGCGCGGATCAGGATCTCCTTTCGCACGAATGGGCAGGGCCGCACGACAAGGTCGTTGGTCAGGAAGAGCAGTCCGTCCTCGCATGCCCGCACCCGCATGGGATGACAGAGCGGATTCGTGTCGTCGGCTACGGGGTAGGAAAAACCGATGATCCCGCAACCGGCCAGGAGGAGCGGGGTCAGGAGCGCGCCCGCGATCCGCATGTGGCTATCCGACAAGCGCAGGATCGAGCGACGAAGTTCGCCGGATCGCGGATCGTGAGTACGCGCGAACATCTCCGCCAGGACCGTCGGCACCTTGCGCGAGGCGGCGAAGTCGATGCGGTCTGCCCGTCCACTTGTCCCGGTCTCCCGATCGGTTGGGGCAAGCCTCGCGATAGCACGAAGGTCTCCCCGTCTCCCCGTCTCCCCGTCTCCCCGT
>JACPRC010000109.1 GCA_016190175.1 Planctomycetota bacterium | reverse complement strand
GGGGACAACCACTCGTCGGAGAACACCGACAACGTCGCCGCCATCTCGGCGGACGGTCGGTTCGTCGTGTTCGCGTCCCTGGCGACGGACCTGGTGGTCGGCGACACGAACGGCTTCCGGGACATCTTCGTGCGCGATCGGACGCTGGGGACAACGGTGCGGGCGAGCGTGAACACGGACGGGAGCCAGGCGGACAACGACTGTATGGGGCCGGCGATCTCGGGGGACGGCTCGACGGTGGCGTTCCACAGCTTGGCGCTGACGCTGGTGACGCCGAACGACACCGGCATCGGCGGGGAGGACGTGTTCGTGCACGATCTGGCGTCGGCCACGACGACGAAGATCACTGCGAACACGGCGGGCGGGGAATCGAACGGACAGGCGTACTACCCGTCGCTGTCGTATGACGGTCGGTACGTGGCGTTTGAGTCGAGCGGGACGGATCTGGGGCCGGCGGACGGGAACTCGGGGGCGGACATCTACGTGTACGACCGCTGGACGACGACGATGGAGATCGTGAGCGTCTCGTCGGACGAAGTGCAGGCGAACGACTATTCGATGTGGGCGCAGATCTCGGCGGACGGACGATATGTGGCCTTCTGGTCGCAGGCGTCGAACCTGGTCGCCGGGGCCCCTATCGGGAGCTACTACCTGAGGGACCGGGACATGGGGACGACGGTCGGCCTGCCGGCCGGCGCCAAGGACCCGGCGTTCCCGAACCAATAGCGCACACTCCGGCCTCGGGCCGGAAGTCCCACTCCCCGGGCGCGGGCCCTGAACGGTCCGTGCCCGGGGGCGTTTCGGGTCTTCGACGTGGGTTCGCGCCGTGCGCCGAGAGATCGACGAGCGATTGCGCCGGGTTCCGTGCGAAGTCCGGGCCCGCGAGGAGACCCGTCGGGACGCAGACGATTCTCGACGCGCCCGGGGGGACGCGGCACGACTTCCTTCGATTCGCCCGGCCGCGGATCCTTCGCGAGCGGGACGAGGCGCGCAAGCTCCTTCCGGATCGGCCGTAGCCATCCTGCCGCCGCGGCGACGAACGACTCCCGGATGAACGCGAGTCAGTCGATGACCGGCACCAGGCCGCAGCGGGCGATGCGCTTGTCCCGTGTCAGGAGCGTCGCCCCCCACACCCGGGCCGTCGATACGATGATGCGATCCGCCGGGTCGCGATGGAAGGACGACGGGAGCGTCGCGACCTCCGCGGCCACGGCGGGGCTGATCGGCACCGTTCGCACGTAGGGCGGCGCGACCGCCTGCTCCAGCCAGTCGCGGAGCGGCATGTCGAGCTCGATGCGGCCGATCTCGAACAGGGTGGCGATCTCCCACAGGGTGATGTCGGATACGAGCAGCGGTTCCCCCGGCGACGCCGCGAGCACCACCCGCCGCTGTTTCGCCGACAGCTTCCGTTCGTCCCCCAGCCACCACAAGAGCACGTGGGTGTCGAGCAGCGCCGTCATCGCTTCCGCTCCGCTTCCCAGGCGTCGGGCGGGAGGACGGACGAGACGATGTCGCCGACGATCCGGAGGGTGCCCCGCAACCTGGACTGCGGGCGATCGTCGGAGATCGAGAGGGGGGCGACGAGCCGCGCGACCGGTCTTCCGCGCTTGGTGATCGTGATCGGCTCGCCCGTGCGTGCGATCTCGTCGAGGACCGCGAGGCAGCGGGCCTTGAAGTCCGAGGCGGTGAGCGTTCTCATCATGACCAGTCTATCAGACCAGTCATGGAAGGTCAACGGGAAGGACGGTGCGAATGCGGACGCGATTCGATGACCGCGCGGATTCCGCCTCCGGGGGCCTCGCTTTTCGTCCGACGGTCCGCCCGCCCGCGGGCTACAGGCAGATAGGGACTTTCGATGGGAACCGGGGCGGCCGGTCCGCCCCTATCATAGAGGACACCTCCGGCGTGCCCGTCATCTCCTCGGACGGCCAACGCGTGGCGTTCCGTTCCGCGGCTACGAACCTGGACTCGATCACGCCCGATACGAACGCCTTCCAAGACATCTGTGTGCGGGACCGCGTGCAGGCGAAGACCGTTCGCGTCAGCATCAATGCCGATGGGAGTGAGGCCGACAACGACTGCCTGGCCCCCGATATCTCCGGCGACGGACTCATGGTGGCGTTCCACAGCCGGGCGCTGACGCTCGTGACGCCGAACGATACCGACATCTACGGGGACGACGTCTTCGCACACGACCTGACGCCGGGGCTCACCAGCGGGGTCACGTACAAGCTTACGGTGAACGCGTCGACGGGCGGCGAAGCGAACGGCCAGCCCTACAACCCCTCGCTTTCCTACGACGGTTGGTACGTCGTCTACCAGTCGGGCGCGACCGACCTGGGCCCCGCTGACGCCTACCCGGGCAGCGCCGACATCTACGGGTACGATTGGTGGATGGCGAATCTGCTAAGCGTGTCGACGGCCGGCACGCAGGCGAACGACCACTCGACCGAGCCGAAGGTCTCCGGAAATGCGAGGTACATAGCATTCCTCTCGCAGGCGTACAACCTCACGCCCGAGAGCGACGGCAGCCTGAGGCTGTACCTTCGGGATCGGGCCTTGAACACGACCATCGCCGTGGGTCCGGGCTATTTCACGGCGTACGCGTTCCCGAGGCAAGCTGGTCCATGGGCGCACACTCCGGCCTCAGGCCGGAAGTCCCACTCCCCGGGCGCGGGCCCTGAACGGTCCGTGCCCGGGGGCGTTCCTGGGAGACAAGGAGACGGCCAGGGAGATAGGGAGATGGGGAGATGGGGAGATAGGGAGATAGGTTGCGGGCCTTCGCCCCGCCGCATCCCTCGCGGCCGAAAATGCTATGGCCCACCGGCGGCACGGTGTAGAAGGATCGGGGATCCGGAATGATCATGAAGGGACAAGCGATGCGACAAGACCGCGTTCGCAGTACGGCCTGGTTCGCGCTCATGGCGTTGACGCTCGCCGCGGCAGGAATGGCGGGATGCGACGGCGACGACGACGACGCGGTCGCGGATGTCGTGCTTCGGATCTTCGACGACTCCCCGGAGCCGGGAGGGAACGACGTCGGCTACGCCGTGGCGATCGACGCCGCCGGGAGGATCGTAGCGGCGGGCAGCGCCGACATCGCCGGGAACGGCGCCGACATCGCGGTGTGGCGGTTCAACCCGGACGGGAGCCGCGACACGACCTTCAACGCCGGCGGAGCGACCCCCGGCATCTTCACCCATCACAACGCCGCCGGCGGATCGGGGAACGACAGGGCGAGCGCCGTCGCCGTCGACGGCCAGGGGAGAATCCTCGTCGCCGGGGTGAGCTTCAACGGCGCGAACGACGACATGGTGCTCATGCGCCTCACCCCCGCCGGCACGCTCGACACGGCCGACTTCAACTCCGCCCTCGTCGAGCCGGGAGGGCCGGGGTTCGTCATCAGGAACAACTCCGGCGGCGACGGCGCCACGGATATCGTGCTGGGATCCGGCGGCATCATCTACCTCAGCGGATACACGGGCAGCGGCGGCATGGACCTGGCGGTGTGGGCCTACCAGGAGAACGGGACCCGCGACGTCGCGTGGGACACCGACGGGCTTGCGGTCGTCGATGCCTCCGGGTTCCTCGACTACGGGAGTTCGATCGCGTTCGACAAGAGCGGGAGGATCGTGGTCGCGGGGATCACCGCCTCGGGCGCGGCCGCCGGCACGCGCGACATCGCGATCTGGCGCTTCCTCTCGACCGGAAGCCTGGACCCCGCGTTCGGGACGGGCGGCCTGGTCACGATCGTGGACCCCGCCGGCGGCGCGGCGGCCGAGGACCGGGCCTGGGGCGTCGCGATCGACGGCAAGGGGAGGGTCCTCGTGACGGGATCGAGCTATCTCCCCGGCGGCGTCGACCGCGTCATGGTCGTCGTGCGGCACACGAACGAATCGTCCGGACCCGGCTTCACCCAGGTGCCGCTGACCGAGATCGTCGTCCTGCCCAGCCTCGGAACCACGGGCCAGCCGCCCCTCGAAGGCTGGAGCATCGCGGTCGACGGGCAGGAGAGGATCGTCGTTGCGGGCGAGGCGGGGTCGATGGGAGGCACCCAACTCGCCGTGGTCCGGCTGAACGGCGACGGAACGCTGGACGGCTCCTTCGCCGGCGGCGGCGTCTTCGTGGATTCGCGGGGGCTGGGGTCGGGGGACCGCGGGTTCGGGCTGGCCATTGACGGGAACGGCAGGCCCGTCGTGGTGGGAGAGAGCAGCAACGGCACCGATCTGGACCTGGGCCTCTGGCGGATTCCGTGATCTCGCCGAGGATCGTGCGCATGCGGTTCCCGCGCATGGCCGCGTTCCTGCTGTCGGCGGCTGCGTTCGGGTGCGGCGGCGGCCACTCCGACGACGCGGCGAACGCGTCCCCGTCCGGGGAATTCGTCCTCGTCGGCGTCCACCCGGGCGCCGCGCAGCAATCGACCGCGCAGGGGAGGACGCTGGCCGCGCTCCAGCCGTTCGGACCCCTTCTCTACTTCGGCTACGGGGATTACACCGCCAACACGGGACCGATCCAGATCATCCCCTACGACCCCGCGCAGGACGCGTTCCTGGCGAGCGCGGGAGCCTCGGACACGGAGGCCATCTTCGGCTTCCGGGAAATCGGCGGCGAGTTGTGGGCCCCGGCAATCGATCCGAAGGTCTCCGCCGACTTCGCCGTCATCGGGGCGGACGGGAGCTGGGAGGACCGGGACGTCGTCGTCTCGACCCACGTCTTCGACGCGGCCCAACTGGGCAGCGACATCTTTCTCGTGGGATCCCTGGGGAAGTACGCGGTCGTCTGGAAGAGCGCGGACGGAGGGGAGACGTTCCAGTTCTCGATGAGCCTCCTTCCGGCGAGCGGGGTGACGGACGATTTCGCCCGCTTCTACTTCGCGGGCGTCCATGGCGGGAAACTCCACGTCCAAGCCGTGGACTACTTCGGAGGCCCGCAACCGGGAAGCCGTGTCTTCGACGGAACGGGCTGGTCGAACGGACCCGACCTGCTCCCGCTGGGCGGAGCGGGGTGGCATCCCGTCGGGTTCGCGGGGCGCATGGTGTACCTGACGCTGGGCGCGGGCCACGGTCCGTCGCGGCTCCTCGCCTTCGACGGCGCGCAGGCCGGGGCCGTCGTCTCGTGGTCGGTCTACGACATCGCCGTCTCCGGCGCGCGGCTCTACGCGCTTGCCGTGGACGGACGGGTGATGCGGACCGAGGACCTCGTCTCGTGGGAGGAGATCGCCTCGGCTCCGTCGGGCAGCCGTTCCATTGCGGTCCAGGCCGGGATGCTGCATGTCGGCGCGACCGAGGCGCGACTCTTCCGTTTTACCCAACCCGTGGATTGACGGTCCCCCCCGATCTCACTTTTCTTCGCCGGTCCGCCCGCCCGCGGGCTACAGGCAGATAGGGACTTTCGGTGGGAACCGGGGCGGCCGGTCCGCCCCCATTCATGAGGAGGACGAAAGATGAGCCAGTTCCGATCGGTGTGCGGGTTGATCCTGGCGGCGGGGATGCTGACGGCGGGGGTGTGCGACAGCAGTTCGAGCGATCCGGCTCCCGCGCCGGTGCCGGGGGTGATTCAGTCGGAATTCCAGGCCAGATACGTCGCTTTCTATAGCCGTGCTACCGACCTCGTCCCGGGCTTCACGACGAGCGGGAGATACCATGTCTATGTCCGCAATCTGACGACGAATACGACTGCCAGGATCAACGGTATCGGGGGGGCTGAACCGAACTGGAACTCGTATTTTCCGACGATGTCCGCCGACGGGCGTTTCGTGGCCTTCCATTCGGGTGCGTCGAACCTGGTTGCCGGCGACACCAACGGCATGGACGACGTTTTCGTTCACGACCTCTCGTCCGGTCAGACGGAACGGGTGAATGTGACGACGGCCGGGGGACAGGCCACCGGGGGTGGCTCCGCTAATGCCTTCATGTCTGCTGACGGCCGCTTCGTTGCCTTTGACTCTTTTGCGAACAATCTCGTCGTAGGCGACACCAACGGCACTTGGGACGTGTTCGTGCGCGATCGGTTTGGCGGAACCACAGAGCGCGTGAGCGTCTCCACCGCGGGGGCTCAAGGGAACAACTACTCCTGGGTCCCCCAGATCTCCGCCGATGGCCGGTTCGTCGCCTTCGAGTCGGCTGCATCAACCTTGGTCGCGGGGGACACAAACAGTTCGACCGACGTCTTCGTTCGCGACCGGTCGCTGGGGACCACGGAACGGGCGAGCGTGAACGACGCCGGGCAGCAGGCCACCGGTGGCTATTCCTACGCAGCCGACATTTCGGCCGATGGGCGGTTCGTTGCTTTCCACTCTGTCGCGACGAATCTGGTGGCGGGGGACACCAACGGAGTAATGGACGTCTTCGTTCGCGACCGAGTGGCAGGAACGACTGAACGGGTTAGCGTCACCACGGGCGGAGGCCAAGCCAATCCTGGCCCCAGTCCCGACACCGGCTCTTACAATCCGTCGCTTTCCTCCGACGGTCGCTTTGTCGCCTTCAATTCGAGCGCACCGAATTTGGTCGCCAATGATACCAACAGCACGATGGACGTCTTTGTTCGTGATCGAGTGGCGGGGACGACGGAACGCGTAAGCATGAGCGCCTCCGGGGTGCAGGGCGACGGCAACTCTTACTGGCCCGACATTTCCCCGGACGGCGGGTTTGTGGCCTTCCACTCGTATGCGAAGAACCTCGTGGACGGAGTGGTGGAGGTCTACAGCTATCGTGACATCTACATCCGGAATCGCGTGGCGGGAACTACCGCGCTTGTCAGCGCCAATGAGTTCGGTTCCGCAGCAAACTGGGACTCCGTCGCGCCGAACCTGAGCGTGGGACTCTCTCTGACGGGCCCGCATCTGGCCTTCTACACGAGCGATGCGAGCTTGGTCCCCGGCGACACCAACGGCGTGGATGACGCCTTCATCCAAGACCTCGACACCGGGACGATCCGTCTGGTGAGCGTGAACAACGCGGGGGTGCAGGGGGACGCCAATTCGCAAAGGCCGTCTCTTTCCGCGGACGGCCGCTTCGTGGCGTTCCAGTCCGCGGCCACGAACCTCGTGTCGGGAGATACCAACCTCAAGACCGACGTCTTCGTCCGCGACCGCCTCCTGGGGATTACCGAGCGGGTGAGCGTCTCGACAGCCGGGGTCCAGGGAGACGCCGACTCCGGTTTCCCCTCGATCTCGGCGGACGGCCGATACGTCGCGTTCACGTCCGGCGCGACGAACTTCGCGACGACCACCGCCGGACGGGCGCACGTGTACGTGCGCGACCGGTACGCGAGGACGACGACGCTGATCAGCGTGGACACGACCGGCGGCGAAGGGGACAACCACTCGTCGGAGAACACCGACAACGTCGCCGCCATCTCGGCGGACGGTCGGTTCGTCGTGTTCGCGTCCCTGGCGACGGACCTGGTGGTCGGCGACACGAACGGCTTCCGGGACATCT
>JACPRC010000100.1 GCA_016190175.1 Planctomycetota bacterium | reverse complement strand
GCGGCGGGCTTCGGCCGCGCAGGCGGGCCGATTCCGCTGGACAGCCCCGCTCCATCGCGCTCGACACTCCGTGTCTCGCGCGACGGGCGGCCCGCGGCGCACTATTGCCGTCAAGGTGGCGCCGCGGGCGGCCTATTCACGGTTCCGGCCCGTTCCGGTCCGAAACCTCGTGAATAGGCCGGGCTAGGAGCGAATCCCAAGGAGTCTGCCGCGAAGCCCCGTGTACAACCCCGAAAAGGGGGAGAAGGCCCGGAGGGCACTGCAGAGCAGGCACGACCGCTGCTCCCTGACCGGCGGAGGATCCTCGCACGCGCCATGCGGATCATCGAGCGCAGCGGCAGGGCCGACGGTCGTTTCAGAGCTGGAGGCCTCCGATCTTCGGACTCTCCCGACGCACGAATGCCGCGGTACTGTAGGATCCCCCTCCTCTCCCCCGTCGAGGAACCGGACATCGGGCTCTGCGTGCGCGGGAGATCCGGCTTGCGGGCCGCCTGACTCCATCGATGCACCCCCGCGGGATACGGTCGCGTCGAGGCGGTCCGCCCCCCCGCCGCGACTCCCCCGCATGTCTCCCGGCGCGCCGAGTCGCGAGCGGTCATCCACCCCCGCGAACCCGCCCAGGCACCGGCGACGCCATTCCCCGAATTGTCGTCTGGAGTCCGTCGCATCCGCGGAGTAGTCGAAACGGCCCAGATCCAGGTTCGGGTTGTAATACGGATCCCCGAGATCAAGAAGCTCGCGCCAGCGGTGATAGAAACGCTGCTGGTTCTCGACCGGATCGACTCGCCTCCGCGTCCTCGACTCGTAGTGAAACAGGTGGGCGAACGGTGTCCAGACGATGCGATATCCTCTTTCCAAGAGCCGGAGGCACAGGTCCACGTCATTGAAGCCGACGTGAAGGGTCTCGTCGAACCCCCCCATCTCCTCGAAGCGCGTCCGTCGCATCATCATGCATGCAGCGGTAACCGCGGCCGTGTTCCGCACCACCGCCGCCAGGGCCAGGTATCCGGGATCCTCGGCGGTGATGCCGCAGAAGGCATGGCCGGCGATCCCACCCAATCCCACAACGACTCCCGCATGCTGCACGGTGCGGTCGGAATACAGGAGCTTGGCGCCGACCGCCGCCACGCCCGCTCTTTGCGCGTGCGAGAGCATCTCGTCGATCCATCCGCCGTCGACGATCTCCGTGTCGTTGTTCAGGAAGACCAGGTACTCCCCCCGGGCCTCGCGCGCCGCCGCGTTGTTCAGCCGCGAGAAGTTGAAGGGCTCGTCTCTCCTCAACACGCGGCAGTTCGGTCGCGCCGCCGCTTCCTGCAGGTATTGTCGGGTAGACGCCTCGACGCTTCCGTTGTCCACCACGAGGATCTCGTAGCCGGCATACGTCGTTTTCTCCCGGATCGACCGGATGCAATTCCGAAGCAGCCCCGCATTGTCACGGGTCGGGATGATGATCGTCACCAGCGGCGTCCCGGAGAGGGCGTATCGAATCCGGTAGCGTCCCCGGATGGGCGTCTCCTCGACCCGGCCCTTCTCCCCACGCCGCCGCAGGGCGTCCTCCAGCGCGCGCCGCCCCGCCTCGAAGGCGTATTCCTTCGCCTCGGGCTTGGCAGAGGTGGAGGTCGCGGACTTGCGCCAGTGGTAGAGGATATGGGGAATATGGGCCATGCGGGACGTCCGCTCCACGGCCCGCAGGATCAGATCGTAGTCCTGGGACCCGTCGAACCCGGACCGGAAGCCGCCCAGTTCCGCCAGGAGGGACCGGCGGAGGACCGTCAGATGGGTGATGTAGTTCATGCTCAACAGCAGGTCCGGGGAGTAGTCCGGCTTGAAGAACGGATCGCACCGGCGGCCCCCGGCATCCAGCTTGTCCTCGTCCGAGTAGATGACGTCCAGGCGAGGATCGCGGTTCAGCGACCGAACCACCTCCAGGAGCGCCCACGGCGGCAGTTCGTCGTCGTGGTCCAGGAACGTGACGAATTCTCCCTTCGCCAGATCGATCGCCGAATTCGACGCCGCGCTGATTCCCTCGTTGCGCGTCCTGTGCATCACGCGAAGGCGGGGCTCCTCGCATCGCATCTCGTCGAGGAGTCTCCGCACATGCGGCTGGGTGGAGGCGTCGTCGGCGATGCACAGTTCCCAGCAAGGGTATTCCTGTGCCCGCACGGATCGAACGGCCGCTCGGAGGATAGGCTCCGGCGTGTTGAAGACGGGCATGACGACGCTCATCAGGGGACGGTACGCAAGCGGCGTCCCATCTTCCGAAGGGCTCCGCATCGATGGGAGTTCCCGACGGGCCATCCACAGCTCGTAGGCCCGCTCCGGATCGGATTCCCCGGGAAGAAGGTCCTGTCCCGCGAACAGGCGGTGCTTGGGGCAGATTCGCAGCAGCCTGCCGACCGCCCTGAGCCAGCGCCCCGTCCTCACCCCATGCTCCTACCGCAGCGTGTTCTTCCGAAACCGCCGATCCACCCGGAACCTCCGTCGGGCCACGATCCTTCTCGTGAACGCCGCCCCATCCGTCCCCTGTACCACGGCACCGCAAGCCGGGCACAGGCGGACGGGACCGGAACCGCCTCCGGACCGTCTCCGCCGCGCATCTCCCCGTCATTCCTCCGGGCAGGGCACGTCGCGGCGATCTCCCCGCCGGGGAAAAACGGACGTAGTATAGGGACGATCCTGCCCCGGTACAACAGCAATGATCCCCCACACGACGCCTGCCACGCGTCGGCCGCAAGCAGCGGCACACTCGCGGTCCGACGCCCACCATCGGAGACCCTCGCCAACGGCCCGAGTCGATGCTCGATTCCATGGTCGTGCGCGTCATGCGGCTCGCGGAGGGGACGGCGCAGCGCAGTCCGTGCCTGCAACGGACGGTCGCTGCAGGGCGTCGGGCGGAGCGTCACCCGAGGCGCGCGATGACGTGCCGATACACCCATCGGACGAATCCCCGGAGCGGTCGTCGCGGCCAGCGCAGTCGCCCGCGCTTCCTGATGACGACGGTAAAGCCGTTGCCGACCTTGTCGTCGGTGTCCTGCCACTCGACAACGTCGAGCCCGAGGTGTCGGCAGAGCTCCAGCAGATCTTCGGTGACCCAGACCGCATGATGCCCCCCGTACGGCGGCTCGCCAGGCTCGGTCGAGCCCTCGTGCCGGCGCACGAGTTCCTCGAGCGTCGTTCGCGGGCGCTCGCGGTCGAAGGTGCGGTCCTTGTGCGGAGCGATGATGAACACGTATCCACCGGGCCGTACGACGCGCAGCCACTCGAGAATCGCCTTGATGGGATCGAAGAAATGCTCGATGACGTGCGACGAGATCACGAAGTCCTGCGACGCGTCCGCGACGGGCAGCGCGTCGCCGGGCGCGACGATGTCGACGGGCATGGCCGCGCCACACTGCTCGACCTCCGCCTTCTTGAACTTCGTGTCCATGTCGCCGACGCAGTCGACGTTCTTCGTGCGGAGCCCGAACGAGTTGTGCGCGCTCCCGCCGATCTCGAGCCCACGCAGTCCGTCGAGGTAGCGGTGCGCCAGCTCGGACTCGGGGTGTTTCATCTCTTCGCGAGCATGTGGTCGACGCAATATGGCCGGATCCCCGTGATGGGTACCTCGTGCGCCCCGATCTCTACGCCTACACCCGCAAGATCCTGCGGCCACCTCCATGACCGGAAGAGGCGAGGGCGTCCGATCTTGCGGCGGGCACACCGCACCAGGTACCTCAGGGCACGAGCCGCAAGCCTTTTCATGACGCAAAGACCTCGGGCTTCGCGACAGCCGCCACGCCCTCAGCCCTGGGCACGCCACGAGGGCGGGAGGTTCTTTTCGACCTCGATGGCCCCGAAACGGGTCGCTTCGCACGGGCCGTGCGCCCTGACCCAGGCGGCCATGCGTTCGATGCCGTCCCGCAACGTGGTCACCGGCCGCCGGTCCGGAAAGATACGGCGCAGTCTCTCGTGCGAAGCGTACGCGTGGTCCACTTCGTTGCGCGACGGCAGGTGCACGATCCCGGGCGGAGCCTGCATCGCCCTCGCGACCTCGTGGGCGAGTTCGAGAACCGTGTAGGGAGTATCGGCTCCGACATTGAACACTTCGTTGCGCGCGAGCGGATGGAGCACCGACCGCGCGATGATCGGGGCTACGTCGTCGATGTACGAGAAGGCGCGCGTCTGCCTTCCGTCGCCGAAGATCGTCATCGGCTTCCCCTGCAGCACCTGGTTCATGAAAATGCCGATGACGTTGCGGTAGCGGTCCGCGATGTTCTGCCGTTCGCCGTACACGTTGTGCGGACGGAAGACGATCCAGTCCAGTCCGAACATGTCGTGGCAGGCCTTCAGATCGAGTTCCACCGCGTACTTCGAAATGCCGTAGGGGTCCTCGGGTCGCGGGACGAGATCCTCCGTCATCGGGAGCTGGTTCCTGCCGTAGACCGCGATGGACGACGTAAAGACGAGCACCTCCACTCCCGTGTTCACCGCCGCGTTGATCACGTTGACGGAGCCGATCAAGTTCGTCTCGTAGTTGTAGCGGCGGATGAAATGGGACAGCCCTTCCGCCGCGTACGCCGCAAGATGATAGACGTAGCGGAATCGCTCCTCCTCGAAGAGCGCCCCGACGGCGGCGGCATCGCAGACGGAACCGTGCACGAATCTGGCCTTCCGGTTCACGTTCTCCGGGAAACCGCCCGACAGATCGTCGAGGGCCACGACGTCGAAATCGAGATCGAGGCAGCGGTCGACGACGTGCGATCCGATGAACCCCGCCGCGCCGGTCACCAGGACCTTCGTTCCCAACCGATCCCCCCTTCCCGTCACGCCCGCGTTCCGGCCCGTCGCCCCAACACCCGGAGGACCTGGCCCCAACCTTTCCTCCACACCTCGACCATCCCGCCCCGGCGGTAGAGGGACCGGACTTTCCGGAACAGACCCCCGAGGCCGCGCCGCCCGACCGCGCTCGCCTCCGCGAAGGGCCTGGGCCGCATGCGTGGGCGCCGGATGAAGCGATCAAGCGCCGAGACATCCGCACCGCCCCCCCCTCCCTGCAGATCCGGCACCAGCGCCGCCCAATCCCCCGTCTCGAACTCGGGGATCCCCGCCTGCCGCGCCAGTGTCCCGAAAGCCTCGGCGGACGCGTTCCCCGCAAACGTGGCGAAATCGGCGCGCGCGAGGATCTCGAAAACCTGTCGGCACTCGCCCCCCGTTCCGTCGAAATCGAGGACGACCGGGCAGCCGGGTTCGCCGCGGAGGTGCGCGAGAACGTCCAGCCCGACCACCATGACGACGTCCGGCCGGTGGGCGAGGATCACAGCGTCGATCGTCGCCGGCACCCACGCCAGGGCACGCAGTTCCTCCGGCGTCACCCCGCCCTGTCCCCGTAGAAGCGTCTCAGGAAGCGCGAACCGGACTTCGTGACCCGCCGAGGCCAGCGCCTGCCCGACGCTCCAGGCGCGACGGCCCCGCGTGCCGGCGGGCAACCCGGAGAGAGGGACGAGGTCGTCGCACACGACCAGGACCCGTCTCGAGAGTTCCGCGAAGAGGTCATGGACCCGGAAACCGTCCACGAGCGCGAACTGGACGCGCGGAAGGACATCCGACCAGGCGCTGAACGGGCGATGGAAGAGCGGCGCGATCTCCCGATCGCTGCGTCTCCTGCGCCCCTGGATCTCCGCCCTCTTCCGCATAAGGCCCGACATCTGTCCGATGACCTCCTGAATCGCCACGAGCGTGCTCGTATTCGCTTTCTCGAATGCGACGGTGTCGCGGCCGGGATCCAGAGGGCTCGTGATATGATAGTCGGAAAGATCGAGCTCGCCGCTCCTCACCGCGCGGTTCACCACGCCGCTCACCATCCCGAGGAGCGTGGCCGGGAGAACCCGGGCGAGATTCGACTCCTCGTAGTTCTTGATGACCGAGCACAGCGAGTTGCGACGGTACAGCACCTGCTTGCGGTAGTCCGAGAAGCTGTCCATGGTGCCGTGGTGGCGATGCTGCACCAGCGCTTCAGGCGCAAACATCACCTTGTGGCCGAGCACCCATAGGCGCCAGCCGAGATCGACGTCCTCATAGTAGATGAAGTAGTCCGCGTCGAACCCGCCGGAATCCAGGAAGACCCGGCGATCGATGATCATGGCCCCGCCGCAGGGAAACAAGATTGGCTCGATCTTGCCGAAGCGGTTCCGGTCGTATGCCTCGCCGAAGGCCGTCTGATACCCCAGGCCCGTGAAGTGGCATGCGGCGCCTGCGAAGTCAAACCGCGTTCCGTCCCAATTCAGGATCTTGGCTCCCGCCGAGACGACTCCCGCCTCGCTGCGCACGGCCTGCACGAGATTGCGCACCAGGCCGCGATCGACCCACATGTCGTTGTTCAGGAACACGACGTACTCTCCGCCGGCCTGCCGCGCGCCGAAGTTGTTCCCGGCGCCGAAGCCGACGTTCTTCTCCGTGCGCACGACCCTCACGCGGGGGTAGCGGGCGCGCAGAAACTCGACCGAGCCGTCCGTCGACGCGTTGTCCACGACCATGAGATCCAGACGATCTCCCGGATAGTCCAGCTCGGTGAGGGAGGGAAGGCAACCCTCGAGGTGCCGCACTCCGTTGTAGTTCAGCACGATGACCGTTACGGTCGGCAGGTGCTCCATTCTTCTCTTCCCGCTCCGTCGCCGGTGGGGATGGGACGGTCCGCCCCGCGGCAGCCCGGACCCCCATCGGACTGCACGGCGGCCGCGCCAGTATAGGATCGACGTTTTCTCCCGGAAAGGACAATCTCCCGCCCCGCCCGCCGGGTTCCCGGAAGGCGGGAACCAGGCATCGCTGTCGGCCTGGATGGCCTGCGGGTTTGGCGGAGGCCGGTCCGTCCTCGACGCGGGGCGAAGGTCCCTGAAACAAGTCCTCCTTGACCCGTTCGCTTCTCCCGGCTCAAATGGCAGGGTGTCCCCAGGACGACCGGGCCCCGCTTCCTGCGTCGTGGGCTCGGCCCGTGGTGTCCCGTCTGCGAGGTAGGCCCACGCCATGATCAACCCGGCGTACGCGCAAGTCGCCCCCGCTATCGACCCCGGCCAACGCACTTCGCAGACGCTCACCCTCGCTCGCATCCGTCCCGGCAGTCGGGTGCTCGAGTTCGGCCCGTCCACGGGGTACATGACCAAGTGGATGAAGGAGCGGTTGAACTGCTGCGTAACCGCCGTGGAGATCGACGCCGCGGCGGCCAGGGAGTGCGCGCCTTACTGCGAGCGCATCCTCGTCGCCGACGCGGACCGCCTCGATTTCGAGGGGGCTTTTCCGGAGGGGAGTCAGTTCGACGCGATCCTCTTCGCCGACGTCCTCGAGCATCTGTGCGATCCCGGCCGGGTGACGAGGGCGTGCAAGCGTCTTCTCAGGCGGGACGGCAGCGTCGTCGCCTCCGTGCCGAACGTAAGCCACGCCGCGGTGGTCGTGCAGCTCCTGATGAACCGGTTCGAGTATCGCCAGACGGGCCTCCTCGACAGGACGCACCTCCGGTTCTTCACCCGGGACAGCATTCTGGAGCGGTTCGCGCTGGACGGCTACAAGGTCGTTTTCCTCGACACCCTGAAGACGAGCGCCAGGGACACCGAGTTCGGGATCGATCTCGCCCCGCTGCACCCCGCCTTGATCGAGATCCTCCGCCGGAATCCGGACTCGGAGACGTATCAGTTCGTCATCGAGGCGAAAAAGGCCGAAGACGTGTCCGGACCCGGCCTGATCGCCGGCCAGGGTGAGGACATGTGGCGAAAACTCACCGCTCCGGTCGATCCCGAAGAGGAGCATGTGCGTCTGAGGGCCGAAGTCGACCGCCTTCGGGGCGAGTTGAGCGCCTGCCGGGAAGGCGAGCTCCGTTTGAAGGCCATCGAGAATTCCAAGTCCTACAGGGTGATGAGGCACCTCGTGACCCTGTTCCGGGCCCTGGTACCGCGTTCAGGTCGCGGGTGAAGCCCAGGATCCTGCACGTCCGGCCATGTCGTGGCCCAAGCCCGTGCCATCCCATCTCGCTCCCGAGTCTGGAAGCGCGCCCCCGTCATGACCCGAAAGCTGGAAACGACCCGGGGCCGCGTTCGACGCCCCCGTTTCCCTAGAACAAGCCTCGGCCGATGTCGTATACTCTTCGTTCAGTAGCGAGCCCTGCGATCAGGAGAAGCAGGAGAGTCCGATTCTTCTCTCATCCTTTTGGGGGTGCAATCATGGAACGGATGGAAGTGCGCGGGTGGGCGGGGCGTCTCGTTTCCGCGTTGTTCTTCACGGCTCTCGGGGGCATCGTAACGGCCGTGCTGACCATGCCCGGCGCGAACGCGCTGGATTCGTCCGCGAGCGTGGGCAAGGTCCTGGAGAATCCCGGCTTCGTCATTTGCGGAGACGGAAAGGGCAACTGGAACGTCGTGACGCCAAGCGGGACCATCTACGCCTGGGACGGGCGAAAGGAACGTTGGAACCGCGCGCGAGCCCAGCTCCCTCGCGGCTGCCCGCAGGGGACCTATGCGATAGCCACCGACGGGCAGGGGAACTGGAACATCGTGGCGCCGGACGGGCGGATCTACACCTACGACAGCAAGCAGGACCGGTGGGAACTCCATTCGGAGCAACTCCCCGGCGACCTCCCCACGGGTGCTTACGGTTTTGCCGCAGACGGTTCGGGCCATTGGAACATCATGTCTCCAAACGGCGTGCTCTACTACTGGAACGGCCAGCGCGGGCGTTGGGATCAGCATCCCGAACAGCTTCGCCGGTAAGCATAGGCACCGAAATGTCCTCCACCCGCGGGGAGCCGGTTCCCCGCGGGTGGCCCCACGCGCGGGGCCCCGTCCGTGCAATCCCGCCATTCGGTCGTCAGGCACCCTCCCGACCACCCAGGTAGGCTCGTTCGATCTCCTCCGGCGTCCCCGCCGCCGCCGGCTTCCCTCCGTCCAGGAGCAGTGCCCGCCCGCACAGGCGGCTCACCAGCGCGTAGTCGGGGCTCACGAACACGATCGTCACCCCGCCGGCCCGGAACTCCTCCATCTTCCCCAGGCACTTCTGCTGGAACTCCGCGTCCCCCACCGCCGGCACCTCCTCGACGAGCAGCACCTCCGGGTCCGTGCGCACCGCCACCGAAAGGCCGAGCCGCACGTACATCCCCGACGAGTACGTCCGCATCGGCTCGTCGATGAAGTCGCGCAGACCCGAAAACTCCACGATCGCGTCGAAGCGCCGCACGATCTCGCTCCGCGCCATCCCCAGGATCGTCGCGTTCAGGAAGACGTTCTCCCGCCCCGTCAGCTCGGCAGGGAAACCGGAGGTGGAACATCCCCGACTTGCGCAAGGCCGTCCCACATGGCGTCGAGTAGTCCGATCGGCGGGCGCGCCGGATCTCCGCCGAGGGCCGCAAGCGGGCCCGTCACTCTCGTTCAGCCGGGCGGGTCCCATGACCCCGTTCCGCTGCCCGCGACTCGCGCGGGACCGGCAACCGCCCCCTTTCTTCCCTCCTCGCCGCCTCTTCAAGCCGGGGCATAATCCCCCGAACGGTGAGGCCGTCTGTGTTTGAACCGCCTGCTCCCTCAGCTCCGGGCGATCGCTAGCCCGTATTATTCATGAAGGCGCGAGCCTTCATGAATAATACGCCCCGCCCGCCAAAGACGGACGGCGTTCCTTCCGCTCGCTCCCACCTGCCCCTCGTGCATGATGCCTTGACAGCATGTTGGATGATGCTATGATTGCAGCATGAGAACCACGGTGACGCTCGATGCGGACGTCCTGGCCCTGGTTCGGAAGGTCATGCGGGAGCGACGGATCTCGTTCAAGGCCGCACTGAACCAGGCCGTTCGTGAGGGCTTGCTCCGACCCCCATCCCGCGCGTCACGCGCGTACCGGCTCAAGACGTACCGGATGGGGTACCGGCCGGAGATCCCGCTCGATCAGGCGTTGGCCCTCGCCGCCGGGTTGGAGGACGACGAGATCGCGCGAAAGCTGAACGTGAGGAAATGAAGGTCGTCGATGTGAACATCCTCCTGTATGCGGTGAACGAGGACGCCCCGCTCCATGCGAGGGCGAAATCCTGGTTCGAGAAACTGCTCTCCGGGACGGAAGCGGTGGGCTTCGAGTGGAGCGTGCTCCTTGCGTTCCTGAGGCTCAGCACCCGGACCGCCGTTTTCCCGAAGCCGCTCCGGCTCGACGCCGCCTTCGCGATGATCGATTCCTGGCTTGCCCAGCCTTGCGCCGTGGTCGTCGGACCCGGCGAACGCCATCTGGACGTTCTCAGGGACTTCTTGACGCCCCTCGGGGCCGCGGGGAACCTGACTTCGGACGCACACCTCGCCGCCGTGGCGCGAGAGCTCGGCGCGGAGATCTGCTCCTGCGACGCGGACTACGCGCGGTTTCCGGGCCTCCGGTGGACCAACCCGCTGCGCTGACCCGGAGGGCGACCTGTTCATGCCGGCGGCGCCTGCCCGCCGGAGCGGCAGCGAAGGAGGGAAGACGATATGAAGCAGTCGGGCTGAAGCCGCCGCCGCTCCCCCTTCACGCCGGTCTCCGGACATAGACCACTCCCACCTCCTCCGGCGTCCCCACCGCCGCCTTCCCGCCGTCCACCAGCAGCACCCGCCCGCACAGTCGGCTCACCGGCGCGAAGTCGTGGCTTGCGAACACGATCGTCCCCCCGCCCCCGCCGGAACCGCTTCCTCTTCGCCGGGCACTTCTGCTGGAACTCCGCGTCCCCCACTTGCCACAAGGAACGCCGGGAAAAACCCGAGGAACAACCGTAACCCCCATTCTCGCGACCCGCGTTCGGAAAACGACACGCGGCCGCATCCTACTTTGGACCCGGCCTCTTTCGCCCGGGGAGGTCGAGAGTGCCGGCGGCCCGCCCGACGTCCGCGAGTCATCGCCCCTTCACCAGCTCCACGAACGCCCGCACGTCCTCTTCGACCACCGGCATCGCCGAGAGCGCCCGATCGGCCACCGCCAGGAGTTTCGCGCGATCGAGATCGATCGCGTACCGCGTGCGGAAGAGAAGTGGCGGAACTTGTGCAACTCGTCCAAGTCGTCGAACGGCGTCTTGCGCCACAGCGCCGGCCGTTTCCCCGGGACCTCCACCGCCCTCCGCTCCAAGAGCTCCTTGCCTGCCCTATTCATACGGGCTTCGCCGCCCGCATGAATAGGGCACCCTCCGGGCGGTTGCGCCCTTGACTCGGGGCCGTCCGCCTACGGCGGACGCGCCCGCCTCCGGCGGGCGGCGGCCCTCTGGGCCGCAGCCCCGTGTCAAGGGCTCCACCGGACAGCCCCTCCGGCTCCGCCCGACCCCGTGTCGGGCTCCGCCGTGCTTGTGGCTCCCGCCCCCGACGGGGATCTCTCCGT
>JACPRC010000106.1 GCA_016190175.1 Planctomycetota bacterium | reverse complement strand
GGGACGTTGACGAACATGTTGCTCGTCCCCTCGACCATGAAGACGATGTCGGTGATCGCGGGCGAGTAGACCGCGCCGCCCGCGCACGGCCCGAGGACGACGCTGATCTGCGGGACGACGCCGCTGGCGAGGGTGTTCCGCAGGAAGATCTCCGCGTAGCCGCCGAGCGACTCGACGCCTTCCTGGATGCGCGCGCCGCCGGAGTCGTTGAGCCCGATCACGGGGATCCCCAGCCGCAGCGCGTGGTCCATGATCTTGCAGATCTTGCGCGCGTGCGCGGCGCCGAGCGAGCCGCCGAAGACCGTGAAGTCCTGGCTGAAGAGCGCGACGGAGCGCCCGTCGACGCGGCCGAAGCCCGTCACGACGCCGTCGCCCGGCACCTTGCGCCCCGCCATCCCGAAGTGGGAGCAGTCGTGCTGGACGAACATGTCGATCTCCTCGAACGTCCCTTCGTCGACGAGAAGATCGATTCTCTCGCGCGCCGTGAGCTTGCCCGCGGCATGCTGCTTCTCGACGCGCTCGCGCCCGCCGCCCTCGAGCGCCTTCCGGCGGAGCTTGTCGAGGCGGGCCTGCCGGTCTTCGGGCATGGGGGCGTATGATAGCGCGGGGCCGAGGCAACGCCAAAGAATACGCTCGCCGCCCGTTCACCGCGGCGGCGACATCCGGGAATGCGCGGGACGGGAAGCGATGCGGTATACTCCCGGCGTGGATCTCCTCGGCCTCCGGTTCGACTCCTCCTCGACGTACACGATCCTCTCCGAGATCGGCCGAGGCGGAATGGGGATCGTCTTCCTCGCGGAGAAGGACTGCGAAGGGGTGACCGACCTGGTCGCGCTCAAGACGATCCGGACGAAGTCCGCGGACCACGAGGCGCGGCTGAAGAGGGAGGCGAACATCGCGACGGGGTTGCGACACGAGAACGTCGTCAAGACCTACGGCCTCGAGTCCGTCCCGTACGAGCGGCTTCCCGCGGAGTTCCTGAAGGAGTTCGACACGCTCTCGGTCGGGAACGCGCGCCGGGTGGCGCTCCCGCGGGTGGCGCCCGGCGGGCGGCTCGGGGACCCGCGCACCCGCCTGCGCCTCACTCCGGGCGCGACGCGGTCGGACCGCAAACTCTATCTCATGGCGATGGACTACATCGAAGGCACGGATCTTCGCGCCTTCCATCACGAGCACACGAGACGCGACTTGCTGATCCCCGTCCCGCTGGCCGCCTTCATCGTCAGCCGCGTGGCGCGCGCGCTGGCGTACGCGCACCAGTTCATCATCCACCGGGACATCTCGCCCGAGAACGTGCTCCTCAACATGCAGGGAGTGGTGAAGCTCTCCGATTTCGGCGTCGCCGTGAGCGAGGGGGAGGGCGGCGTCATCGGGAAGCTCTCGTACCTGGCGCCCGAGCAGGCGCGCGGGGAGGTCGTCGACGCGCGCGCGGACATCTACGCGCTGGGGCTCGTGCTGTACGTGCTCCTCACGGGGATCCAACCTCTGCGGGTCCCGGCGAAGCTCCCCACGGAGGAGGGAGTGAAGCTCGTGCGCGAATTGCATTCGCGGCGGATCCCGGCGCCCGCGGAGGTCCGGACGGACGTGCCTCCCGAGCTGTCGGAGATCTGCGCGAGGATGATCGAGGCCGATCGCGGGAGACGGCACGCCTCCGCGGACGACGTCGCGCGCGATCTCGAGCAGCGGGTCCTTTACGCGCGCGGCTTCGGCCCGACGAACAACTCGATGCAGGCCTATCTCGAGATCTTCGACGGCGAGTTCAAGGAGGCGACGCCGGAACAGTTGCGGCAGTTGCCGTTCCTGCAGGGCGAGTTGAAGCGCCCGGTGTCGGCGGACCGATACACGGGCGCCGGTCTCCGGCTGCTCGAGGAGAGCCGCCGCCGCTAAGCGGGGCGAATGAAATAGTCGCCTCCTTGCGCCCTGCTCACCCCGCCTGAACGCGTGTGGATACGGTGCTTGTGACAAGGCGGTCTCCGCCCCGCGCGCGGATAATCCCGGATGGAGTCGGTCCCCTCCCCGCGTTGTTCTTATGACGGTAACACCGATGTCGCGGCGTTGAAATCGCGGCCGTAGTCCCCGCACACTTCGGGCCGGCCTCCGACGTCCCGGGCGGTCTTCCAGAAAACGTCCATCGCCGTTCGTCGGTGAGTCCCGCACCAGGGTGGAGCGTTCGTCGGATCGGGGGCGACGGCAGGCTCGTGCGTCGTTCGCGGCGACCGGGGGCGATGCGCGTCTTTGCAAGGCCAGGGGTTTTCCCCGTGGAACCATGGGGAAAAAATGATTTCGGTTTATGTCCGCGATCGGCGAAGAGTCCAGTGGCGTTCAGGAAGGGAGGACGCGGGGTCTGGAAGGGATTACCGTCGCCGTTTGCATGCATCGGAAACTGCTGGCGGATCTCCTGGTCGCTTCCCTGTTGCAGTCGGGGGTCCGTCGCGCGTTTGCCTGCGACTTCTCGTCGCGGCGGAGTTTCCCGAAGCCGATCGCGCGGCCGGACGTCGTGCTGCTCGATCCGGGGAATCCGTGCCTCGATGCGTTCGGGTTCGCCCGGCGTCTCCTCCGCCGCAGTCCCGGCACCCGGGTCATCCTGAGCGCCGACAGTACGCCCTTCGGATGGGTGGAGGGCGCCTTGAGGATCGGGGCCTCGGGCTACCTCGGAAAGTGCGCCGACATCGCCGACTATGTGCGCGCCATCCGGGCGGCGATGGTGGGGCAGCGCTACTTCACCCCCTGCGCCGGCCGCATCGTGGCCGAGATCGCGTCGGGGACCGCGGAGGTCCCCGCGTTCACGCCCCGGCAGCGCGCGATCCAGGACCTGATCTGCCGGGGGTCGGCTACGAAGGAAATCGCCCGGCGCCTGGGGCTCAAGGTCAAGACGGTCGAGGCGGCCCGGAGCGTCATCATGGCCGAAACCGGGACCTCCAGCGCTCCCGCGCTGGTCAGGTATGCGTGCGCCCACCGACTCGTCCCGCTTCTCGTCGACGGATGCGACGATCCCGTCGCGCCGCCGCCCCCGACCTCCGAACGTCGGGACTCGCGGGTCCGCCGGCCTCCGGGGAGGATCCGATGAGGCGACGCGTACGGCGGGATGCGATCCTCGTCGTGGAGGACCACGAGGAGACGCGCGCGTTCCTTCTCCGGGTGCTGGAGGGGGCGGGCTATCCGGTCGTCGAGGCGGGGGACGCGATCCAGGCGATCGAGGCCCTGGAGGCGCGGAGGGTCATCCTGGTGATCGCGGATCTCGCGCTGCCCGGCCTTTCGGGGGCCGTCGTGGCGAAGACGGCGAGACGCCATAACCCGGGAACGAAGGTGCTCTACATCTCGGGATACGACCGCGCGGCGGCGCTGGCCGAAGGGTGGCTGGAGCGGGACGATCCGTTCCTGCAGAAGCCGTTCGACGCTCCCCGGCTCCTGGCGGAGGTCCACGACCTCCTGGGGACGGGGGAAGCTACATCGCCATCCCGCCGTCGACGACGATCACCTGGCCCGTGACGTAGCTCGCGAGGTCGCTCGCGAGGAAGAGCACGGCGCGCGCGATCTCGGCGGGCTCGCCCATCCGCTTGAACGGGATGGCGGCGACGGCCTGCTCCACGACCGCGGGATCCACCTTCGCGGACATGTCGGTGCGGATGAAGCCGGGCGCGACGGCGTTGACGCAGATGGCACGGCTCGCGTACTCGCGCGCGGCGGATTTCGTCATCGCGATGAGGCCGCCCTTCGAGGCGCTGTAGTTCGCCTGCCCGAGGTTGCCCATGATGCCGGCGACGCTGGCGATGTTGATGATGCGGCCGCACTTCGACTTGAGCAGCGGGCGCGACGCGATCTTCATGAAGAGGAACGCGGCCTTCAGGTTGACCGTGAGGACCGTGTCCCACTCCTCCTCCTTCATGCGGATGAGGAGGTTGTCGCGCGTGACGCCCGCGTTGTTGACGAGGATGTCGAGCCCGCCGTAGGTCTGGACCGTCTTCTGGACGGCGGCCTCGACCTCGGGAGGCTTCGAGACGTCGCACTTGATCGCGATCGCCTTGCCGATCTTCGCGACGACCTCGCCGAGGAGCGTCTCGTTCGTGGCGACGCAGGCGACGTTGGCGCCCGCGGCGCCGAGGGCGAGCGCGATCTCGCGCCCGATGCCGCGGGAGGCGCCGGTCACGAGGGCGGTGCGGCCGGTGAGGTCGATGACCATCAGCAATCAGCTATCAGCAATCAGCTATTCGACGCTTTCACAGAGCGCCGCCGGGTCGATCTTGAACACGAGTCCCGCCAGGAGGCGGCCGGGCCCGAACTCGAAGTACGTCTTCGCGCCGATCGCGCGGATCGTGTCCTCCCAGAGGACCGATCCGCAAACCTGCGCCGCCAGGGCCTCCCGGATCTCCCCCGGATCGGTGAGCGGCTTCGCGTTCACGTTGGCATAGACGGGGATGCGCGGCGGGGCGATCTTCACCTGCGCCAGTTCCTGCCGCATCTTCTCCTGCGCGCTTTTCATGACGCGCGAGTGGTACGCGCCGGCCACCTTGAGCGGGATCGCGCGGCGCGCGCCCGCGGCCTTGCACTTCGCGACCGCCGCCTCGAGCGCCTTCGCCTCGCCGCTGATCACGATCTGCCCCGGGCCGTTCAGGTTCGCGACATCCACGAGACCCTCGCACGCCTGCGCGACCTTCGCGCGGTCGAGTCCCAGGATCGACGCCATTCCCGAGGGGGTCGCGTCGCAGGCCTCCTGCATGTAGCGGCCGCGCTTCATGACGAGGGCGACGCCGTCCTCGAACGTGAGGGAGCCCGCGAAGACATGGGCCGTGTACTCGCCGAGGGAGAGCCCCGCGGCGGCCTCGGCCTCCGGGAGATCGCCTCGGGAGCGGCGCCATTCGAGCGCCGCAAGACCGTGGACGAGGAGCGCGGGTTGGCAGACGTCGGTGCGGTTCAGCGTCTCCTGCGGCCCCTCGAGGCAGGTCTTCAGCAGGTCGATGCCGAGGATCTCGCCCGCCCGGCGGAAGAGCTCCGCCGCGGGGGCGAACTGGAGCGCGAACGATCCCATGCCGACGGCCTGCGCTCCCTGGCCGCTGAAGAGAAAGGCGGTGGTCACCATCGCAGGACGATCGTCCCCCACGTGAGCCCCGCACCCATCGCAGTGAGGAGGATGCGGTCGCCGCGGCGGATGCGGCCGCCCCGGACCGCCTCGTCGAGGGCGAGAGGGATCGAAGCGGAAGAGGTGTTTCCGTACTTCTGGATGTTCACGAGGACCCTGCTCATCGGGAACGGGAGCCGCTCGGCTACCGCCTCGATCATCCGCAGGTTCATCTGGTGCGGGATGAGCAGGTCGAGGTCTTCGAGCGTCATCTCGCAGGCGGCGAGCGCGTCGCGGATCGCCTCGACGAACTTGGGTACCCCGAACTTGTAGACCTCGCGTCCCTTCATCCGGATGTACGTCTGTCGCTTCTCCCGGGCCTCGTCGGTGGGGGGCGTCGCGTAGCCGCTGGCCGGCACGATGATGAAGTCCTCCAGCCGCCCGTCGGCGCGCATCTTCGCGTACAGGACGTCGCTCCCGTCCTCGGAAGGGCCGAGCACGACCGCGCCCGCCGCGTCGCCCATGAGGATGCAGGTGGTCCGGTCCTGGTAGTCGGTGATCTTGGAGAGGACCTCGCCCCCGACGACGAGGCAGCGCTCGGAGGTCCCCGAAGCCACCATCGAGGCGCCCGACGTGAAGGCGTAGACGAAGCCGGAGCAGGCGGCGAGGTTGTCCACGGCGCCGGCGTTGAAGGCGCCGAGCTTCTTCTGGAGGTAGACGGCGCTCGCGGGGACGATGCGGTCGGGCGAGGAGGTCGCGAAGACGATCATGTCGAGGTCCTCGGGACCCAGTTCCGCCGCCTCCAACGCCCGTTTCGCGGCCTCGGACGCGAGGTCGCTGGCGGTCGTTTCGGCCGCCGCGATGCGCCGCTCGCGAACTCCCGTCCGCTCGACGATCCACGCGTCGCTCGTGTCCACCATGCGGCTGAGGTCGTCGTTGGTGAGACGCCGCTCGGGCGCGAACGAGCCGGTGCCGAGGACCTTGACGCCCCGCCCCCCCCTCATGGGTTCTCCAGGCTGTCCGCGGGCTTCCGGAACCAGTCGGAGAAGCGCCCCCACCAGGAGAGCTTCTTGAGCCCTTCGACGATGTGGCGGTTGAGCTCGCCGCGGACGAACTCCGCGGTGACGCGGATCGCGTTCGCGATGGCGCGGGCCTTCGAGCGGCCGTGGGCCTTGATGACGACGCCGCGGACGCCGAGGAGGGGCGCGCCGCCGTACTCGGAGAAGTCGAGCTTCTCCAGCGCGCCGGTCACCGCCTTCTGCGCCTCGGGCAAGCTCTTCAGGACGCCCGAAAGGAGCTTCATCAGGAACTGGTTCGTTCCCTCGCAGGTCTTCAGGACGAGGTTGCCGGTGAAGCCGTCGGTGACGACGACGTCGGCCTTCCCGCCGAACATCTTGTGGGGCTCGATGTTTCCGACGAAGTTGAGCCCCGACTTCTCGAACGCCTCGTAGGTCTCCCGCACGAGCTCGTTCCCTTTGGTCCGCTCTTCGCCGATGTTCAGCAGCGCCACGCGCGGGTTCGGCAGGTCGGGGCGGAGGTAACGGATGTAGACCGATCCCATGACGGCGTACTGGAGGAGATGGATCGGCTTGCAGCTCTTGTTGGCGCCCGCGTCCATGAGGGCGCAGATCCCGTCGTCCGTCGGGACGGGGACGGCGATGCCGGGCCGCTTCACGCCCTCGAGCGAACCGAGCCCGAGGAGCGGGACGGTGGCGCCGCCCACGAGCGCGCCGGTGTTGCCCGCGGAGATGACGGCGTCCGCCTCGCCCTTCTTGACGAGCCCCAGCGAAACGCGGATCGAGGAGTCCGGCTTGCCGCGCAGTCCGCGCGCCGGGTCTTCGTCCATCGCGACGACCTGCGAGGCGTGGCGGATCTCGACGTTGGCGGGGCGGTCGGCGAGGAGGGGCTCGATGCGCTTCTCGTCGCCCACGAGGAGGACGGTCGCATCGGAGGCGAGGCGCGCGCCCTCGATCGCGCCGCGGACGATCTCCTCCGGCGCGTGGTCGCCGCCCATCGCGTCAATGGCGATGCGCATGGTGTTCTAATTCTAACTCGGGGAAGGTCGCGTGCCTACAGCTTCCGCATGTCCACGATCATCTCGCCCTTGTGGTGCCCGCAGTTGCCGCAGACCCGGTGGGACATCTTCGGCTGGTTGCAGCGGGGGCAGACGGACATGCTCTGCACGTGGACGTGGTCGTGCGACCGGCGGCAGCCGCGCCACGACTTCGCCAGCTTCCTCTTGGGATTCGGCATGGGTGAGGAATGTAGTGGAACGGGCGCGGGAACGCAAGCGAAACTACCCGAGCTTGGCCCGCACCAGCTCCTCGAACTTCGCCAGCCCGAGCGGCACTTTGGACGCGTCGGCCGCGCCCGCCTGGGCCTGGAGCTCGCGCCCGCCGCCGCCCCCGCCGCACGCCTTGCCGACCTCTTTCGCGAGGTCGCCTGCCTTGAGGCCGCGGGCCACGAGGTCTTCCCGGACGCCGATCACGAACGCGGGCTTCTCGCCGCCGGAGGCGAGGATCGCCGCGGCGAACTTCTGCTTCTTGATGAGCGTATCCATGAGGTCGCGAAGCTCTTCGACCTTCTTGTCGGGCAGGTTCTCGGCCGCGATCCTCTCGCCGTGGATCTCGCTTCCGGCGATCTCCACCGACGCCGCGCCGGCTTTCTTCAGCTTCGCAAGCATTTCCTCAGCAACTTGCTGACGAGCCGCGAGGCGCATCTGCCTTTCGAGAATCTCATGGGGGGCGCACTTGAACGCCGCCGCGAGCTTCATGAGCGTGTCTTCTTGCTTTCGAGCGGATTCGATGGCCGCCAGACCCGTGACCGCCTCAATCCGCCGCACGCCGCGCTGGATCGACGACTCGCTCACGATCTTGACCTGGCCGATCGTGGCCGTGTGCTCGAGATGCGTCCCGCCGCAGAGCTCGATCGACTTCGACTCTCCGATTGTGACGACGCGCACGCGTTCGCCGTACTTCTCACCGAAGAAGGCGATCGCGCCGCGCCTCTTCGCCTCCTCCATCGACATCTCCTCCTTCGTCACCGGGAGGTCGGCGAGGATGACGGCGTTGCACCAGTCCTCGACCTTGCGGACCTCGTCGCGTGTGAGCGCCTGCGGCCAGGTGAAGTCGAAGCGCAGGCGGTCGGGATCGACCCCGGAGCCCGCCTGCTGGACGGTCTGGCCGAGCACCGCGCGCAGCGCCGCCTGGAGGACGTGCGTCCCCGTATGGTTGCGCATGATGTCCAGGCGCCGGGCCGCGTCGATGCGCACCTTCACCGTCGCGCCGGCGCGGATCGCGCCGCGCCCGAGATGCCAGAAGTAGCCGTCGGGACGCTTGCAGTCGTAGATCTCGACGTCGTCGATCCGGCCGGCGTCGCCCACCTGGCCGCCGCTCTCGCCGTAGAAGGGCGTGCGGTCGAGGAGGATCGCGACGTCGCCGGTCGTCTCCTGGACGAGCGTTCCGGAGTTGAGCAGGCGCGTGAATGCCGGGAGGTCCTTCTTCGACCCCTCGTAGGCCTTGAGCGTATCGGCCGGGAGCTTCACGATCCGCCGCACGCGCGCCTCAACGGGCTCGTGCATCTTCGCGATCGGGATCTGGTATCCGAGGAACTCCGTGAGCGGCTCCTTCTCCTCCTTGATCGTGGCGAAGGGGCCGGTCCCGAAGATGTCGGCGGCAAAGTCGCCCCTCTCGCGCTCCTTCTTCGCCTTGAGCAGTTCCTCGAACCGTTTCCGGTCCACCATGGCGCCGTGCTCGTGGCAGAGGTCCTCGATCAACTCGATATGGAAGCCGTAGCTGTCGTAAAGGAGGAACGCATCTTCGCCGGAAAGGTGCTGACCCGAGATCTTCGACTTCAGGATCTCCTCCCCCCGGTCGAGGGTCGCAAGGAACCCCTCCTCCTCGGCACGGATCGTGCGCCGGATCAGGGGCAGTCGTTCCTCGAGATTGGGATAGGGTCGCTTCATCCGCTCGACGACGGCCGGCGCGATCTCCCAGAGCAGCGCGCCCTGGTGCCCGAGCTTGATCCCGTCGCGGAGCGC
>JACPRC010000098.1 GCA_016190175.1 Planctomycetota bacterium | reverse complement strand
GCTGGACAGCCCCGGCGGCAAGAGCGGCGACATCCTGTCGCCCGTCGCCGCCGGCCCGCGGCGCTCTTTTGCCCAAGCGGAGCGCGCCGCGGGTGACCTATTCACGATTTCGGCCCTCCGGGCCTTCGCCACGCCGAAGCGGCCGTGGCTACGGCCGCGCAGGCGGGCCGAAACCTCGTGAATAGGTCAGGCTAGCGACCCCGACCGCCAACGACTGTTTGACCTCACGCCCCTCCCGGCGTATCGTCCTGCTCATTCTCCGGAGGAACCATGGAATCGCACCAACTCGAGACGTTCGCCCTCGCCAAGGATCGCGCCAAGGCGCTGGAGCAACTCATCCCCGGAACGGAGGAGTACTACTTCCACTCCTGCCTCCTCCACGAGCAGAACGGGAACGTCAAGGAGATCGACGCGACCCTCCAGCAGTGGATCAAGCGCTACGACGAGACGCCCCTCGTCCGCGAGATCCAGAACCGCCGCGCGCTGCTCCGGTACGACTCCGACCCGAAGCGGACCCTCGAGCATCTCCGCCGGCGCCTGGACCTCGAATTCAACCACGAGCGCGCCGCGGAGGGGCGGAAGACGAAGTACCCGACGAAGCTGGATCCCGCGCTCATCGCCCGCGACGCCGTGAAGGAGCGCGGCCTCTCGCACAGCAACTCGAGCGACCTTTCGGGGTTCACCGACGCGGCGCTCGAGTGGCTCGCCGCCGAGCCGATGGACGGCGAACGCCTGCGCCACTTCCTCTCCCGACTCCGCAGGCCGGACTGCCCGAATCTGGTCGACCTCGTCCTCGCGGAGCTCAAGGACCCGCATTCCGAAGGCTTCGGCTCCATCCCGATCCACAACCTCCTGCTCGAGGAGCAGCTCGAGAAGTTCGCCTCCCGCCGGAAGGACCTGATGGAGGCGGACGAGTTCGTCCATGCCCGGATCGTGAAGCTCCAGCCGGGGCCGGACGTCGACTGGCAGAACAACGCCCCGGATCGCGAGGCGTACCTGACCCGCCTCTGGGACTTCGTGAAGGGGCTGTCGCCGAAGTTCGACTCCCTCAAGGCGCACGTCCTCTTCCACCGGCTCGACCACGACCGGCGGCTCGGGGTCTACGATCCGGCGCGCTTCCTGGAGTACGTGAAGCTGCCGCGCAGGGTCTCCTACGCGAACCCCGACTACCTCAAGCAGTTCCGCGACGAGAGCCGGCCCTTCGACCTCGGGACCGACGTCCGCAACGTCACGCTCCACCCGCCGTTCAGCAGCGACGAGGAACTCGTCCGCGACTATCTGTCCCGCTTCTTCCTCGGCGCGAAGGACGCGAAGGCCTACGAGCCGTTCATCCGCGCGCCGTTCCTGCGGGAGGTCTTCGCGACGACGAAGATCCTCGCGGGCGCGGGGGACATGGAACAATGGTACTCGATGCTCAACGACCCCGCCGCCTACCAGGCGATCAAGGACCGCGTCGAGATCGCCTTCGCGTGCACGAACCGGACGTGGTTCGGCGCGAAGGAACCCGTCGCGCTCGAGGTGGACGTGAAGAACGTCCCCACGCTCGTCGTGAAGGTGTTCGAGATCAACACGCTCAACTACTTCCTCGCGAACGGCCGCGACGTCGATACGAGCGTCGACCTGGACGGCCTCGTCGCGGGCGAGGAGAAGACGTACTCCTACGAGGAGCCGCCGGCGCGGCGCGTGCGGCGGAAGTTCGACTTCCCGGCCCTCTCGAAGCCGGGCGTCTACGTCGTCGAGTTCCTCGGCGGAGGCATCAGCTCCCGCGCGCTCGTCCGCAAGGGGCGGCTCCGCTTCGTGGAGAACGTGGGCTCGGCGGGCCACGTCTTCGCGGTCCTCGACGAGGACCGCAACCATCTGAAGGACGCGTCGATCTGGCTCGGCGGGCGCGAATACGCGGCCGACGAGGCCGGGGAGATCCGCGTTCCCTTCAGCACGAATCCCGGACGCGAGAAGATCCTCCTGCGTCACGGCGACCTGACCACGGTGGAGGAGTTCCACCACCGGGCCGAGAGCTACGCGTTCACCGCGGGGATCTACGTGGACCGCGAGAGCCTCCTGAAGCGGAGGGAGGCGCAGGTCGTCGTCCGCGCATCGCTGAGGGTCAACGGGGCGCCCGCGAGCATCGAGCTTCTCGATGAGCCGACGCTGACGATCGTCTCCGCCGATCATGACGGCGTCTGCTCGTCGAGCGAGGTCCGCGATTTCAAGCTGCACGAGGACCGGGAATCGACGCACACGTTCCAGGTCCCGGACAATCTCGCGACGATCTCCTTCACGCTGAAGGGGAAGGTCCAGAGCCTGTCGCAAGGGAAGAAGATCGATCTCGAGGATTCGCGCACCTACTCGCTCAACGGGATCGACCGGGAGGAGGCGATCGAGGACATCCACCTCGCGCGCACGGCGGCCGGGTACGTGGCGGTCCTCGCCGGGAAGTCCGGCGAGCCGAGGCCGCACGTGCCGCTCAACGTCTCGATCTCGCATCGCGATATCACGAGCACGATCGACGTCACGATCGAGACCGACGACGAGGGTCGCGTCGAACTGGGCGATCTGCGCGACGTGACGCGCGTCTCCCTTGCCGCACCCGGCGGCGTCTCGGAGAGCTGGTCGCCGCCGCGCGACCGGTGCCGCCGCGCGGGGGCGGTCCACGCGCGCGCCGGCGAAACGGTCCGGATCCCCTTCTTCGACGAGCTCGCCCGCTCGGACGTCTCGCTGCTCGAACGGATCGGATCGACCTTCGTCCGCGACCGCTTCGCGGCGGTCGCCCGGAAGGACGGCTTCCTGGAGATCGCCGGACTCCCGGCCGGGAACTACGACCTGAGGCTGAAGTGCGAAGAGGCCGACATCGCGATCCGGATCGCGGCGGGGGAGGACCGCAACGGCTGGATCGCGGGCGAGAAGCGCCACCTCGAGCGCACCAACCCGCGGCCGTTGCAGATGGCGGACGTGAAGATCGGGAAGGACGATCTGCGCATCGCGATCGCCGACGCGGGAGCGGAGACGCGCGTCCACGTCTTCGGGACGCGGTTCCTGCCGGCCCATTCGGCCTTCGACGATCTCGCGGGCGCCGGGACCGAAGAGCCCGGGAGCGTGGAGCTCTTCAAGGGTCCGTCGAACTACGTCTCGGGCCGCGACATCGGCGACGAGTACCGGTACATCCTCGAACGGAAGTACGCGACCAGGTTCGCCGGGAACATGCTCGCGCGGCCCGGACTCCTGCTCAACCCCTGGGCGGTCCGCAGCACCCAGACCGCGACCCAGGAGGCGGCGACGGGCGAGGGCTACGCGGCCTGTCCGGCCGCGGCGCCCTGCGAAGCGATGTTGAGCGCGGCGGATGAGCAGGACGCTCCTGCCGGCGCAGGGCCACGCTTCGCCAACCTCGATTTCCTCGCGCATCCGGCGGCGCTCCTGCTCAACCTCAAGCCCGGCGCGGACGGCACGGTCACGATCCCGCGGGAGGCGCTCGCGCACGCGAACCAGGCGCGCGTGGTCGCCGTGGACGGCCCGGAGACGGTCTGCCGCGACGTGCTCCTTCCGGAGGTGAAGTCGCCTCATCAGGATCTCCGGTTGAAGCTCGGCCTCGATCCCGACCGCCACTTCACGGAGAAGCAGCAGATCACGGTGCTCGCGGAAGGCAAGCCGCTCGAGATCGCGGACATCACGACCTCGAAGGTGGAGCTGTACGACACCCTGGCGCGCGTCTACCGCCTCTTCGCGACCCTCTCCAACGACGCGAACCTCGCGACCTTCGGCTTCATCCTGCGATGGCCGAAGATGTCGGAGGAGGAGAAGCGCGCGAAGTACGGCGAGTTCGCCTGCCACGAGTTGAACTTCTTCCTCTCGCGGAAGGACCCCGAGTTCTTCCAGCGCGCGGTGCAGCCGTACCTGCGCAACAAGAAGGACCGCACCTTCCTCGACCGCTATCTCGTGGAGGAGGGCCTCTCGGCGTACCGCAATCCGTGGGCGTTCGGGCGCCTCAACATCGTGGAGCGGATCCTGCTCGCGCAGCGCTTCGACGACGAGGGAGACCCGGTGGCGCGTCACGCCGGCGACCTGAACGACCTCTCCCCGCGCGACGTGGAGCGGTCGAACCGCCTCTTCCAGTCGGCGATCCAGGGCAGCGCGCTCGAGGCGGGGGACGCGCTCGGGATCAAGGGCGCGGCCGCCGAGGCGGAGGAGGAGCGCGTCATGAAGTCCGAGGTGGCGGACCTGATGATGTCCGCGGGGAAGCCCGCGGCGTCCATGCCGCCGCCCTCTCCGAGGAAGATGATGGAGAAACGGGACGAAGCGGGCAGCGAGAAGGAGAAGGCCGCCGGTCCCGGCGGCGGACGCGGCGCGCGGGACCGCCGCCGCGAGATGGAGGCCCGCGGGGGCATGCGGCAGTTCTACCGGACCCTCGACAAGACGCAGGAGTGGGCCGAGAACAACTACTACCGCCTGACGATCGACCGGCAGGGGCCCGACCTCGTCACGATCAACCCCTTCTGGCGCGACTACGCGAAACACCGGCAGGGGCCGTTCCTCTCGCCGAACGTCGCGTACGCCAGCCGCAACTTCACGGAGATGATGTTCGCGCTCTCCGTCCTCGACCTGCCGTTCGACGCCGAGAAGCCCGCGGTCGCGTTCGAGGGGGCGGCGATGAAGCTCTCCGGGAAGACGCGGTCGATCGCCTTCCACAAGGAGATCAAGCCGGCGGAGCCCGCGGCGGAGCGCGTCCCCGTCCTCGTGAGCCAGAACTACTTCCGCCTCGACGACCGGTACCGGTACGAAGGGGACGAGCAGGTCGAGAAGTACGTGACGGGCGAGTTCCTCGCGAACGTCGTCTACGTGGCGCAGGTCGTGCTGACGAATCCGACGTCCGGGAACCAGAAGCTCGACCTCCTGATGCAGATCCCGACGGGCGCGGTCCCGGTGAGAAACGGTTTCCAGACGCGAGGCAGGCACCTCGAGCTCGCGTCCTACGCGACGGAGTCGATCGAGTACGCGTTCTACTTCCCGGCGCCGGGCACCTTCACGCACTTCCCCGTGCACGTGGCGAAAAACGAGCGGCTCGTGGCGAGCGCCGAGCCGGCGCGGCTGAAGGTCGTGCGCGAGCCGAGCGCGGTGGACCGGACGGCGTGGGCCTGGATCTCCCAGGACGGCGACGACGCCGAGGTCTTCCGGTGGCTGGAGACGAACAACGTCGACCGCATCGCGTCGACGGACGGCGACGGCCACGCGGCGCTCGAGCTCGTCGCCTGGCGCATGAAGGAGCGGGGGTTCTACGAGAAGCTGATCGCGATCCTCCGGAGGCGCCACGTCTACAACGGCCTCCTCTGGTCGTACAGCGTGCACCACGACGACGCGCCGAACATCCGCGAGTTCCTCCTGCACCAGGACGGGTTCCTCGAGCAGTGCGGGCTTGCGCTGGAAGGGGCGCTCCTGCGCATCGACCCCATCGAGTGCCGGCGGTACCAGCATCTCGAGTACGCGCCGCTCGTCAACGCCCGGACGCAGAAGCTCGGGGCCCGGCGGAAGATCCTGAACGACCGCCTGGGCGAGCAGTACGCGCACCTGATGAACGTGCTTCGCTATCGCGCGAAACTGTCGGACGAGGAGCGGCTGGCCGTCGCCTACTATCTCTTTCTCCAGGACCGGATCGACGAGGGGCTGGAGACGTTCGAGGGCGTCGATCCGGCGAAGATCGAATCGAAGCTCCAGTACGACTACCTCAAGGTCTACGCGGAGTTGTGCCGCGAGCGGCCGGATGCGGCGAAGGAGATCGCGGCGCCGTACAAGGACTATCCGGTGGACCGGTGGCGGGACCTCTTCCGCAACGCGCTCGCGCAGATCGAGGAGATCTCGGGCGCGTCGGCGAGGGTGGTCGACGACAAGGACCGCGACCAGCGGCAGGCGAAGCTCGCGGCGACGGAGCCGGACTTCGATTTCGCGGTGGAGAAGAAGACCGTCACGGTGAACTTCCAGAACCTGTCCGCGGTGCGGGTGAACTACTACCGCATGGACGTCGAGCTGCTCTTCTCGCGCCAGCCGTTCGTCCAGCGGCAATCGGGGCAGTTCGCGTTCGTCCGGCCGAACCGAAGCGAAGAGGTGAAGCTCCCGGCCGGCCGGAACGCCTTCTCGTTCGACCTGCCGTCGGAGTTCCACGGGGCGAACGTCGTCGTGGAACTCGTCGCGGAGGGGAAGCGGAAGTCGCAGGCGTACTACGCGCACGAGCTCGCGATCCAGTTGGTCGAGAACTACGGGCAGGTGCGGGTGACGCGGCAGGGGACGGAGCGGCCGTTGGCGAAGACGTACGTGAAGGCGTACGCACGGATGAAGGACGGCGAGGTGAAGTTCTACAAGGACGGCTACACCGATCTGCGCGGGATCTTCGACTACGCGTCGCTGAGCACGGACGAGCTGGAGCGCGTGGAGCGGTTCTCGATGCTGATCCTGCACGAGGAGGCGGGGGCGGTGATCCGGGAGGCGGCGGCGCCGAAGAGGTGAGGAGGGCGCCAAATAGGCGAAACTTGGTCCGCCATGTTCGGAGCCTGCTTCACCTCCGCATCAGTTGCCCTTCTGAAAGACCCGCTCAGGCGTTCACGAATTGCTCCCACTCAAGGCCGAGTTGCCTCACAGCCGCTCGAACGGTCCCGAGTCTCAGATCGCTGCCGCCCCAGTCCGGCACGACGGTGGCCCGGCCGGTGGAGGGGTTCGCCCACTTGCGATGCGAGCCTCCGGATCGGCGGGGGATCTCGCGGCAGCCAAGCGCCTTGAGCTTCGCCGCCACCTCGCGATACCTCACGGGCGGGTGACGACGCCTTCGAACCAGATTGCGGGAGCGTGCGGATCTTGCCGGAGATTCGCAGGCAGGGGTTTGCCCAAGTCCTCGTACATTTCGATGACGGCGGCAAGCGCGTCGCGGAGGTTGTGCAGGGCGCCGTCGAGCGTGTCCCCCTCCGTCACGAGTTCGGGCAGGATCGGGCTCGTGACGGTGTAGCCCCCCTCGGGCTGAGGCGCCAGGATCAACGGGATCTTGTAGAGCTCCGACGTGCCGGCTCCAACCACATCCCTATGGTAACTGCGGCGCGGCGAGGATGCAAGTTCCCGTTCCCGCGGCAGCGAGTCAGACAGTGGGGGTGGGGGCGAGGTATCTCTGGGGCACCGGATGGTGCCCGAAGGATGCGCTGGTTGGCGCGGCCCATCAGTGCGGCGGGGCCTTGCAGCGCACCCTCGCGC
>JACPRC010000094.1 GCA_016190175.1 Planctomycetota bacterium | reverse complement strand
ATGCGTCCCTCCGTCACACTCCGGATCTCCTCGTGCACGTCCGGGATGGTCGTCGGCGGCGCAACCTGGAGCTCGAGGGAAAACGCGCGCGGCCCGGAAAGGACGGCGTCGAGGAGCCGGCGGAGGATCTCCGGCCGCGGCGGGACCTTGGCCCGCACCGTCACGATCGCGCCGCCCTCCTGAAGGAGGCCCACGACCTCGAGGAGGTCCGGCGCCGCATCCTCGACGGAAAGGACCATGTCGATCCCCGCTCCCGCAAGCGCCCGCGCGTCGTCGAGCGATCCGGCGCAGGCGACCGCGCGCCGGAAGCCGGCCTTGCGGCAGGTCTCCGGCAGTTCGGGCCGGCGCAGGACGTCGTCGGCGGCCAGGCGTACGACGGCGCCGTCCGCGGCGGCGGGGATCTCCGCCCGCCCGCCGCGAAGGGCGGGAAGGACGCATATCTCGAAGGCGGCGGCGTGCGACGGGCAGGGGCCGCAATCGAGCGGGCAGCCGCGTCGGACCCGGGTCGCAGGGCGGGACGGCGGGACGACGGGGGCCGCGAACTTCAGCGCATCCGCGTACCATTCGGCGGAGGAGCCGGCGAGGGCGCGCTGCGCCCCGTGGTCGAGACAGAACTTGTCGAGCCACGCACGACCGTCCTCGAAGAGGATTCTCGCGTCGACGACCTGCCGGCACGTGCGGCACAGACTCCGGGTCATCCCGTAGTACACGTGCGACCGGACGCCGCGAGTCGCGACGGTCATCGGAACCTCGCGTCGAACCGCCGGTGATAGGCGTAGTATCCGCAACTCGGAACGATCCGCCCGTCGGGAAGCAGGTGCTGGCAACTGCATTTGCAGAGGCGCTTCGAGTCGAACGTCCACGGATCCATGAACTGCATGAGATAGACCGTCTTCACCCGTTCCTCGACGACGGCGCGCTGCCGGCCCGCGTCGAGCGGACGCCCCTCGGGGAACAGCGCGGAGAGGAGGTCGCGGAACTTCGCCAGGAGCCGCGGCGCGTCCGGGAACTCCCCGGGTCGCGAGTAGATGCGGTCGATCGTGCCGCGGATCAACCGCTCGATATCCTCGTCCACGCGCGCGAAGTTGGCGTTCCGCAGGCAGCGCACGACCTCGTCGAGGTCGGCCATGGGAATGAGCGGCGTGATCTCGCCGCCGACCGTGAGGAAGTACCCGACCGCCGCGCACATCGGATTCGGCATCGGCAGAGGGATGAAGTCCCGCTTCCGCAGGCGGCGCTCCGAACCCTCCTCGATCCGGTCGAGCGCGGCGGGGATCGTGAGCCGCGTCAGGGGGTCGCCGGGGAACCGCGACCCGTTGGCGCCCGCGTAGCACATCATCGAAAGCACCACGGACCGGACGGAGGAGCGCGCGAGGAGCGACGTCACGATCCGGCCCAGGTCGCCGTCGTTGACGCCCTGCGCCGCCAGGACGAGCGGCGCGACGGCCACGCCCCACCGCCCCAGGCGCTCCAGAGCGCGTTCCTGCACTTCGGCCCCCGTGCCGCGGAGGCGCCGCGCGCCGGCGCCGTCGAAATGGAGGCTCACGTAGACGTTGCGGTGACGCGCGAGCTCGTCGAGGAAGCCGTCGTCGTTCGCGATGCGCACGCCGTTGCTGTTGAGGAGAATGCGGCCGATCTCGGGCCGGTCGAGGACGCGCAGGATGTCGAAGATCCGCGGGTGGATCGTCGGCTCGCCCCCGGAAACCGCCACGGCGTCCACGGTTTCCTGGGTCCGCAGGAACGCGTCGATCATCGAGCGCACCTGCTCCGGGCTCAGCTCGAACGTCCGCCGGTTGTCCGCGAGGCAGACGGGGCAGTCGGCGTTGCAGCGGTTGGAGATCTCGATCGCCGCGGTCCCGGCGATCTGGCGGTGCGCGGGACACAGGCCGCAGTCCTCCGGGCAGCCGCGCGCCGTCCGGCCCGGCGGGCGCACGGGCTTCACGGGTTCGACGTCGAAGCGCGCGAGCCCCTCGAACCAGGCGACGTCGGAGCAGACGATTCCCTCGAACGGTCCGTGGTCGGGACACTCGCGGGCGACGAAGACGCCGGCAGGGCGCCCCACGACGCGGCCCGGGACCGTCGCGGCGCACGCGGGGCACATCGAAACGGTCTCGTAGTAGGTCTTCGCGGGCGCGGTCGGCAGCATGGGGCGGCCCGATCTTAGCGGCGGTCCGGAGCCGATTCCACAGGAATTGCCTCGGCGGGCTTCCGGAGCTAGATTCTCCGCGGAGGGATTTCTGGACGACGTGTTCCGCCGGATCGAGCGGGGCTTCCGCGCGGCCGCGGTCCTTCTCCGGCCGGCGCGGAGCGACCCCGCGCGGGTCGTCGAATCGAGACCCGCGGGAAGCGGACTCGACCTCTACATGCCGGCGAGGCCGCGCCGCCGGGGCCTGGTCGTCGTGCAGGGGATGAGCCTCGCCGGCGAGCGCGATCCGAGGCTGGTCCGGCTCGCGCGGAGCTTCGCCGCGGCGGGTTTCTCCGTCGCCGCTCCCGCGCTGCCGGGTCTCAAGTCGTGCCGCGAGGACGTGCGCGACCTCTCCTCCGTGCAGGAGGCCGTGGCCGCCCTGCGCGCGGCCTGCGGGGGCCCGGTCGGTGTGGTCGCGTTCAGCTTCGGCGCGGGCGTCGCCCTCACCGCGGTCGCCGACGGTTCGATGCGCGGAACGGCGGACCCGATCCTCCTCATGGGACCGTACCACTCGCTGGAGGATCTGTGGCGGTCCTGGCCGGATCGGGAATCCGAGCCGCGCACGGACGCCGAGTGGGACGATTTCATCTACATCCGCATGGCGCTGGCCTGGCGGATGCGGGACGACTTGCCGCTGGCCCCGTCGGAACGGGAGCGGCTCGGCGAGATCCTGCTCGGCTATTGCGATGCCCCGGCGGTCGAGACGAAGCGCGGTTTCTATCGGGAAGTGCTCCGAAGGCCGGAGATACGATCGGGGCTTCGTCGCGCGCCGGATCCGGAAACGCTCCGGGCCCTCTCGCCGTGCGGGAAGCTGTCGAGGCTCCGGTCGCGGGTGATGATCGTGCACGACCTCCACGACGGAACGATTCCATGCTCCCACTCGGAGAAGATCTTCGCGGAACTCAAGGCCCGCCGCCCCGTGGGCGAGCAGCGCCTGCTCGTCACGCCGATCCTGTCGCACGTGGAAGCCCGTTCGTTGTGGAGGATCGACCACGCGATCCGGATCGCGGACATGTTCGGGGAGTTTTGGGGGAGCGAGTGCGCGGCGGGGGAGCGCGCTTGACGGTACCTTCGCCTCAAGAACAAGCGCCGAGAGCATCCCCCTGCGGCATCTCCTATTCGAACGGCTGCTCCGCCCGATACGAGCTCCGCACGAGCGCCCCCGACATGCAGTGCGGGATCCCGCGCTTGAGGGCCTCCTGACGCAGCGCCGCGAACTCCTCCGGCGTGTACCAGCGGCGCACGGGCAGGTGCTCCCGCGTCGGCTGGAGGTACTGCCCGATCGTGAAGATGTCCACGCCGATCCGCGCCACGTCGTCCATGAGCGCGAGGATCTCTTCCCACGCCTCGCCGTGGCCGACCTGGAGGCCCGTCTTGACGAGCATCCCGCCGACCTTCTTCGTTTCCTCGAGCACCGTGAGGGAGCGCGTGTAGTTCGCGGCGCTCCGCACCGCGCGCTGGAGGCGCGCCACGCACTCGACGTTGTGGCCGAAGATGTCCGGCCGCGCTCCCCACACCTTCGCGAGCGCCTCGCGCTTCCCCAGGAAGTCGGGCACGAGGATCTCGACGCGCGTGCCGGGACTGAGCTCGCGGATCCGCCGCACGGTCTCGGCGAAGATCCCCGCGCCGCCGTCGGGCAGCTCGTCGCGGTTCACGCTCGTGATGACGGCGTGCCGGATGCCGAGATCGCGCACGGCCTCGGCCGTCCGGCGCGGCTCGTCGAGGTCCAACCCCGAGGGTCGCCCGCTCTTCACGGCGCAGAAGCCGCACGAGCGCGTGCAGACGTCGCCGAGGATCATGAAGGTCGCGGTTTTGCGGCCCCAGCACTCGCCGATGTTGGGGCAGCGCGCCTCCTCGCAGACGGTGTGGAGCTTCCGCCCGCGCGCGACGCGGAGGGTCGCCGCGTAGCCCTCGCCCGAGGGGAGCCGCACCTTGAGCCAGGGGGGCTTGCGCTGAGGGAGTCCGCCGAAGGCGGGCGACTCGAAGGGCTTGCGCTCGATCACGGCACCGCCCCCAGGAAGACGCGCACCATCCAGTAGGCCAGGAGCGCGAAGACGAAACCGACGAGGACCTTCGTCGTCCAGGGATGATCGATGCGCGCCTTCGCGCCAAAGAGAAGCGCGAACCAGAGCGCGACTACGAGCAGGAGGATCGCCGGCCCCAGGGCATGCATCCGCAGCGACTCGAGGATCCGCCCGTGCGCGGCGGCCGAGACCGACCGCGTCATCCCGCATCCCGGGCAGCCCAGGCCCGTCACGATCTTCATCGTTCAGGTCGCGGGGAGCACCGGCCGGTAGAACCAGGCCGCCGCGAGGACCCCCGAGAGGACCAGGAAGGCGATCCAGCGTTTCATGCCCGGTGCAGCCTCCAGTGCTTGTTGAGCTGGTCCTGCACGATGAGCAGCGCGAAGACCCCCAGGAGGAAGCCGACGAGGAGACAGATCCCCGACTGATCCTGCGTGGGGCAACCCTCTTCGACCTCCATCTCGTACACGGCCCTCGCGTACCTGTAGCAGACCGCGAGCCACCACAGGCCGCACGTCACGAGGACGAGCACGAGGTCCAGGACCGGGTTGACCCGCTCGCGGCCGGAATGGCGGTTGATGTCGCCGGCCATGCGGAAGAAGAAGATCCAGCCGTAGATGCCGAACGTGAGGAGGGTGAAGAGGATCGTCTTGAGGATGTCCCGCTCCTCGCCCACCGGATGGGGCGAGAGCCTCGCCGCGCGCGGTGGACCGCCCGCGGGCGAGGAGAGGTCGCTGTGACAGAACTTGCACTTCTTCGCCTCGGCGGCGACCGTCTCCGCGCAGAACGGGCACTTCCGCGCGAGCTCCGAGCGGCAGAACTTGCAGACGGTCGATTCGGGGGCGATCGACTCCAGGCAGAACGGGCATTTCATCACGGGCCGGCCTCCCATTATACGACGACCGCGCCGGTCAGATATGGATCGCCTGCCCGAAGAAGGCGTGCGTCGCCTCCGCGACCGCCTCCGAGAGCGTCGGGTGCGGGTGGATCGCGTGCGCCAGGTCCTCCGCCGTCAGCTCGCCGTTGAGGACCGCGACCGCCTCGGAGATCATCTCGCCCGCGTGCGCGTGCAGGATGTGCACGCCCAGGATCTCGCCGTACTTCGTCTCCCCGACGATCTTGACGAAGCCCTCGTTCTCGCCCTCGATCGAAGCCTTGCCGATCCCCGCGAACGGGAAGCGTCCGCACTTCACCGCGTGCCCTTTCGCCCTCGCCTGTTTCTCCGTGAGTCCGACGCTCGCGACCTGCGGATCGCAGTAGGTCACGGCGGGGACGCGGTCGTAGCGGATCGGATGGACGGGCTTCCCCGCCATCTTCTCGACCGCGAGGATCCCCTCGGCGCTCCCGACGTGGGCAAGCATCGGCGTCGGCACGATGTCGCCGATCGCGTAGACCCCGGGCTCGTCGGTCTCCATGAAGCCGTTCACCTTGACGAAGCCGCGATCGACCTTCACCTTCGTGTTCTCGATCCCGATCTTGTCGGTGTTCGGCTTGCGGCCGACGGCGACGAGGACCTTTTCCGCCCTGACCGTCTCGCTCTTCCCGTCGTGCGCGATGAGGATCTCGTATCCCGGCTTGATCGTTTCGACTTTCGCGCCGGTGTAGAACTTCATCCCGCGCTTGGCGAGGACCTTCTCCACCTCCCTCGCGACCTCCTCGTCCTCGAGCGGCACGATCTGCGGCATCATCTCGATGACGGAGACCTCCGCGCCGAAGCTGCGGTAGATGGAGGCGAACTCGATCCCGACCGCGCCCGCGCCGATCACGGCGAGCGACTTCGGCACGGCGGCAAGGTCGAGCGCCTCCGTGCTGGTGATGATCCCCTTGCCGTCGGGCTCCATCCCCGGGAACCACTTCGGCTCCGAGCCCGTGGCCAGCACGATGTTCTTCGCCTCGATCTCGTCGGCGCCGACGCCCACGAGACCGGGACGCTTCACGACGCCGGTGCCGGTGAAGAGCTGCACCTTGTTCTTCTTGAGGAGTCCCTCGACGCCGAGCCCGAGCTTCCTGACGACGAGGTCCTTGTGCTTGCGGACGCCGTCCCAGTTCAGCCGGACGTTCTCGACCTCGATGCCGTACCGCTTCGCGTCCTTGACCTGTTCGTAGAGGTAGGCGTCGTGGAGGAGCGCCTTCGTGGGGATGCAGCCGCGCCAGAGGCAGGTGCCGCCGTACTTCCCGTCCCTCTCGACGATGGCGGTCTTGAGGCCGAGCTGGCCCGCGCGGATCGCGGCGACGTATCCCGCGGGACCGCTGCCGACGATGACGACGTCGAAGGGACCGTGCTTCATGGACGGCCCTACCAGTTGTCCTTCGGGTCGTCGGGCTTCTTCTTCTCTTTCTCTTCCGGCTTCTTCTCGGGTCTCTTCTCTCCGTCGCCCGACTCGACGTCGGTGAGCGCCTCGTATGCCTTCTTGTAGGCGTCGGACCCCTCGCTCGCGAACTCGACGCGGCCGTCCTTGTAGATGATCCACGTGCCGTCCTTGTGCCCCCCCTTGGGGCAGCAGCCGACGGGTTCGTCGTCCTTGAGCTCGGAGAACGCCCTGTTGGGTCCGAGGAACGGCCGCTGCTGGCCCTTCGTGGCGGAGCCGAGACAGACGAGGTTGCCCCCCTGCTGTCCGGCACGCTGCACCATAAATCTCCAGAAGGCGGGGCCTCGGAGGCGGTCGACCTTCTCCCGGTCCTCCTTGTCGGCGCTCTTGGAGCGGAACGGTTCCAACTGGGGGCGGAAGGTCTGTTCCATGACCATCCCGCACATCTTCTCCTTGCCCCAGAGGTACATCCCCACGGAACCGCCCACGCAGAGGACGACGACGCCGACGATCCCGATGATCACCCACAGGAGACAGCTCGATTTTTTCTGGGGCGGAGGGTTGTAGTTGTAGCCGTACGCGGGCGGCGGGGGCGGCGCGGCGACAGGCCCGCCGCCGAGCTGGGCCTTGCAGAACCGGCAGATGCGCGCGCCCGGCTTGATGAGTTCCCCGCACATCGGGCACGGAACGTCTCCGACGGAAGCGGCGGGCGGCGGGGATTTCATCGGAGGAGCGGAGCCCGCGTCCCCCTGCGCGACGAAGGTGGCTCCGCAGGAGGAGCAGGCGACGGTCTGGCCGGGCTCGGCCATGGAAGAGGCGGAGCAGAAGGGGCAGCGCGCTGAGATAGGCATCACGGGATTCTAGAGAGAGGATGGAGGAAGATCAAGCAGCGCACGCACTCGTTCGCCGGTCGATGGTGGCGGCCGTGTGGTATAGCCCAGGAACGAGCGTTCCGATGGAGGCCGATCGCTCGCAAGATGACGCCGCCGCAAGCACAAGGGTCGAAGGAGGTGCGCCGCCCATAAGCGCCTACACGGAGCGAGGTCGGTTTTGCTGCCGGCTGTGCGGCAGGACGGCCATGATGGAAAGGACGGTCGTACCTTTCAATCACGTTCTGCATCTTCTTGTGACCGTCCTGCTCTGCGGCCTTTGGGTACCGGTTTGGATCATCATGGCGCTGTCCCATCGCGAGTACGGCAATTGGCGATGCATGGAATGCGGCGGCACCGACTGGGGCGGACAATAGGGCTCTACATCTCACGATCGAGTCCGCAACCCGTCGGTCACCCGATTCGAGCCACCGGTCTTGCCCCCCCCGCGGAAACGGGGTAGGATCGCACTTGCGGGGGCCTTGTGCCCACCCCGGCGAGCGAGGAGATCCGCATGCCCAAGATCGTCCTGGAATTCGACCCGACCGCGTTCTCGGCCCTGCGCAAGTCTCCCGAGGAGTTCGCGGAGGAGCTCAAGCGCGCGGCGGTCGTGCAGTGGTACGCCGAGGGACGCATCTCGCAGTCGAAGGCGAGCGAGATGCTCGGCATCAGTCGTGCCGAGTTTCTGCGGGAACTGCTGATCCGGAGAGTGCCGGCGTGTCAGGCGACGATCGAGGAGATCCGGGAGGAATCGCGGCGTGGCTGATCTCCTGGTCGTCAACGCCTCTCCGATCATCTTCCTTGCGCACGTCGGCGGACTCGAGTGGATGGTACGGTTGTCGGCACGGCCTCTCATCCTGCCCGCGGCGGTCCAGGCCGAGGTAGCGGCCGGCCCGGGAGGCGAGGAACTTCTGCGGAGTCTTCGCGGCCTCTCAGAAGTGCAGATCCGTCCCGACCTTCCCGTGCCGGAGACGATCGCGGCCTGGGATCTCGGCCGCGGCGAGTCGCAGGTGTTGGCGGTCTGCCGCGAGTCGTCCGGAAGAACCGCCGTTCTCGACGACTTGGCGGCGCGCCGTTGCGCGCAAGCCCTTCAGATCTCTGTACTCGGAACGCTCGGGATTGTCGTCGCCGCGCGACGTCGGGGATGGCTGCCGGCGGCGCGTCCCGTTCTCAATCGCCTTCTGGCCGTAGGGATGTACGTTACACCGGCACTTGTCGACGCGATGCTCGCTGACATCGGAGAATAGCCCGACCCGCCATCCCCTTCACAGCACCGTCCTCTTCGAGATGACCACCACCCCGCCCTCGCTCACGGTGAACTTCCTCCGGTCCCGCTCCAGGTCGTAGCCGATCTCCATCCCCTCCGGGATCGTCACGTCCTTGTCGACGATCGCCCGCCGGATCTTCGCGTGCCGGCCCACGGTCACGTTCTCGAACAGGATCGATCCCTCCACGAGCGAGTAGCTGTTGATCCGCACGTTGGGCGAGAGGATGGAGTTCTGCACGCGGCCGCCCGAGACGATGCACCCGGGCGAGACCGTCGAGTCCAGCGCGATGCCCAGCCGCCCGCCCGGGACCTCCTGCGCGAAGACGAACTTCGGCGGCGGCGCCATGACCGGCACGGTGCGGACCAGCCAGTCGCGGTCGTAGAGGTTCAGGTGCGGGCTCACGGAGACGAGATCCATGTTCGCATCGTAGTACGCGTCGATCGTCCCGACGTCGCGCCAGTACTTCGCCTCCTTGCGGTTCTCGTCCACGAACGGGAAGGCGTAGACGGAGTGGCCGCCGACCATCCGCGGGATGATGTCCCGGCCGAAGTCGTGGCTGCTCTTGGGGTCGCGCGCGTCCTCGCGGAGCACCGCCTCCATCACCTCGTAGTCGAAGACGTAGATCCCCATGGAGGCGAGACACACGTCGGGGTTCGCCGGCAGCGGGCGCGGCTCCTTCGGTTTCTCCTGGAAGCCGACGATGCGGCTGTTCGTGTCCACCTGGAGGATGCCGAAGTTGGACCCCTCCGACACGGGGACCTCCACGGCGCCGACGGTGAGGTCCGCGTGGCGCTCCGCGTGGAACCGCAGCATGTGGCGGTAGTCCATCTTGTAGATGTGGTCGCCGGCGAGGATCAGGACCGCGCGGCAATCCTCCTCGCGCACCGCGAAGAGGTTCTGATGGACCGCATCGGCGGTGCCCGAGTAGGCGTCGGCATGGCCGCCGTGCTGGGGCGGGAGCGGCTCGAGGAACTCCCCCACGGCCGGGTTGAAGAAGACCTGCCATCCGTCGCGCAGGTGGCTGTTGAGCGACCGCGAGCGGTACTGAACGAGGACGAGCACCTTGTGCAGGTCCGAGTTCAGGCAGTTCGAGAGCGTGAAGTCGATGATCCGGTAGATCCCGCCGAAGGGCACGGCGGGCTTGGCGCGGTCGCGGGTCAGCGGCTCGAGGCGCTGCCCCTTGCCGCCGGCGAGGATCACGACGAGCGTGTCGGAGAGGTCCACGGTCACTCGACCTCCACCTTGTGCACCTCCGGGATCGCGTCCAGCTCGCGCATCAGATCCTCGAGCTTGCAGGCCTGGGGCGTCGCCGCCGTGAGCGTGACCTGGACCGTCTTCGACGTGAAGTCCTGGTGGAGCCCGCGCTGCTTGATCTGGATGCCGTATTTCGTCAGCACCCCCTCGATGCGCGCGACGAGGTCGGGCGCGTCTCCGGACTCGATCACGAACCGCTTGTATTGGGTCTCGCGGAGGAATCCGTGCTCCAGCTTGTCGAAGACGAACGTCGCTACGAGGACCAGCGCGGTCGCGGCGCAGGCGCCCTTCCAGTAGCCCATGCCGCAGGCCATTCCGATCCCCGCCGAGGTCCAGAGGCACGCCGCGGTCGTGAGGCCGCGGATCGTCATCCCGTACCGGATGATGGCGCCCGCCCCGAGGAAGCCGATGCCGCTGACGACCTGCGCGGCGACGCGGCCCGGGTCGCCCCGTCCCGACTCCGCCGCGATCCGGAGGGAGATGAGCATGATGAGCGCGGCGCCGATCGAGACGACCATGTGCGTGCGCAGCCCCGCCGCCTGGCTGTGGGTCTCGCGTTCGAGCCCGATGGCCCCGCCGAGCACGAGCGCGAGGCCCAGCCGTCCCGCCATCGTAAGGTCTTCGGGGTTCATTCGAACGCCGGCCTCCGCCGGCGCAGGAGCTTCCTCAGGGCCGCGGCCCGCCGGTCGAGCTTCACCAGGTGGCAGACGGCCGACCCGGGCAGCACCATGGGCAGCGTCATGCACCCGACGACGAGGCCCGTGTAAGGCGCCTTCAGCCGGTTCACTTCCGTCCCGAACGGTTTCGTGTTCAGCCCGATCTCCTCGCCCTTCTCGATTATATCACCCGGGCGGACGTTCAGGACCATGATGCCCCCCCTCTCCGCCCGGATCCACCGGTGATCGTCCACGACGATCTGGAAGAGCGGCGAGACCCGCTCGAAGGGGTACATCCCCAGTTCCGCGATCGCGTTGCGGACGCCTTCGACCCCCTTCTCGACGAGGGCGGGCTGGAACTTCAGCGGCTCACCCGCCTCGAAGACGACGGACGGGATCCCCGCCCGCGTCGCCGCCGCGCGCAGCGTGCCCCGGTCCCCCTCCAGGTCCAGGATGATCTCGGCCCCGAAGGCGTGGGCCAGGCGGCGCACCCCCGGCACGCGCATGTCCGCGCGCACGTGCGGGAGGTTGACGCGGCCCCGCGCGGCCGTGTGCAGGTCGATCCCCCAGTCCGCGCGCTTCACCACTTTCGTGAAGATGTGGGAGGCGATGTGCGAGGCCATCGACCCTTCCCTCCGTCCGGGAAAGACCCGGTTCAGGTCCCGCCCGTCCGGCAGCTCCCGCGTCTGCGCGATGAACGAGATGGGGTTCGCCACGCTCACGAGCAGGAGCGTCCCCCGGAGCCGCTTCGGATCCACATCGCCCCGGATCCGCCGGACGACCTCCATCCCGTTGATCTCGTCCCCGTGGATCGCGGCGGTGAGGAACATCGCCGGCCCCGGCTCCGCTCCGTGGACGACGGTGACGGGGATGAAGACCGGCGTCGCCGTGCAGAGCTCCGTGATCTTGAGGTGGATGTCCTTCCGCCTCCCCGCGGGCACGGTCATCCCCGCGATCTCGAACGGCTCGCGCCCGCTCATCGCCGCCGCGCCTTTCGTCCCAGTTTCGCCGCGAACTCCATGATCATCCTCGCCACGTTGTCCCCCGTCGCCGCCTCCAGCCCCTGGAAGCCCGGCGAGGAGTTCACCTCGATCACCAGCGGCCCCTCCGACGACTCGAGGATGTCCACGCCCGCCAGGCGCAGTCCCACGGCCTCGACCGCCCGCGACGCGACCCTCGCGTATTCCCGCGGGAGCTTGAGCTTCTCCCCCACGCCCCCGCGATGGATGTTCGAGCGGAACTCCCCCTCCCTCCCGATCCTCCGCATGCACGAGCGCACCTCCCCGTCGATGACCATGGCGCGGATGTCGCGCCCCTTCGACTCCGCCACGAACCGCTGGACCATGATGTCCTCGCCCAGGCTCCAGATCGTTTCGAGCACCGACTCGACCGACGCCTGGCTCTCGGCGAAGATCACCCCGGTCCCCTGCGTCCCCCGCAGGAGTTTCAGGATCGCCGGCGTGCCTCCGACCCGGTCGAGGAGCAAGTCGATGTTCTTCGGATACCTCGAGATCAGCGTGTCCGGCACCCGGATGCCGCGGCTGGCCAGGAGCTGGAGGCAGCCGAGCTTGTTCCGGGCCCGCGCGATCGGGCCGTGGTCGTTCACGCACGGAATGCCGAGCCAGTCGAGGTGGCGGATCACCGCGATCGAATACGCCGTCGCGAAGGTGCTGATCCGCGGGACGACGACGTCCACGTCCCGCACCTCGCGCATGCCGTAGAGGAGCTTCGGCGTGCCCGTCGTGATCTGGAGGACGCATTTCAGCGGGTCGAGCACCTCGACTTCGTGGCCGAGGTTCCGCCCCTCCTCGACGAGCCGGCGAGTCGAGTACAGGCGTTTGCGCCGCGAGGTGACGAGGATTCTCATCGCGCGAGGGCCGTCAGCGCACGTCCCGGTCCACGAGCCCGACCTTGTGGGTCACGACCGCATGCCACTCCTTCTCCGGTTCGAGGGTCACGGCCCAGCGCGGCATCACGACCGTCCCTTGATAGATGAGCTCGAAACCGCCCTCGGACATCGAGACGGTGCGGATCGGGGCGACCCGGAAGCCCGCGTCCCCGGAGGCGAAGATCCCGAGATTGAGGTCGTGCCAACTGTCGAAGACCCAGAGCGGCCTCCCGCCCGGGAGGTCCTGGGCCTCCCCCAGCGCGCCGGCGGGCTTGAAGTCCCCGCGGTGGAGGAACGCGTCGGGTTGCGTGGCGCTCAACGCGGCGAGGAAGAACTCGACGCCGAACTCGGCGGAGAGCGGCGCCGTCCCGAGGTTGCGGACGGCGTACTCCACGGTGAATTCGGGCCGGTCCTCCTCGAGCGCCGCCTCCTTGCGGACGCGGACCGGAACCGGCGCGCCGCCGGGCGGACGCACGAATCCCTCCCGCACGAATTCGGCGACGACGCGCGGCCCCTTCCGGATCGCCGAGCCGCGGTACGGCGCCTCCAGGAAGTCCCCCATCTCGCGCCGGCCCGCCGCGACGTCTTCGATCGTCGCGCCCGGCTCGAAGAAGTGGTCGAGGAGCGAGGCGTGGGTGTAGCGGTCGTACTCGAGATGCCGCTCGATGCCGGCGACCTTCGTGAGGACGACGTCATGGATGCTCTTCGCCTCGCCGGTATCGAGGACGGCGCGGCGCACCTTCTCGTGGTACGTCTCGCGCCGTCGCGAGAGCCCCGCGGTCAGGTTCACCGCGCGCGGGCGCACGTCCATCTCCGCCAGGCGCGCCCCCTGGGCGGGGAGGATGAAGAGGTTCAGCGCCTTGTTGTGCAACCGGTAGTCCTCGCGGCCGTCGAGGTCGAGGTCCAGCGTCTTGTACCCGAAGGTGCCGTCGCTCTCCAGCGCGTTCTCCGCGAGGATCAGGTGGCGGTAGATGCTGTTGCGCAGGTGCGGGAGATAGAGGCCGCCGAAGACGCCGTGCCAGTGCCCGCAGTTGCACTGCGCGCGGTAGAGCTCCGGCTCCGCGGCTTTCCGGGCGGCGGGCGGCGCCTCCGCGACCTTTTTCGAGACGCCGAGCATGCGCCCGTACATCAGGTTCGCCTCGGGGTACTTCGCGCGGAAATTCCGCCACGTGCCGCCGGGCGAGAAGTGCTTCACCGCGTCGAACCGCCCCTGGCGCCGCACCTCCTCGATCCACTTCTCGAAGTCCGGCTGCGCCCCCGGCAGCATCGACCACTCGCCCATCTCGCGATACGAGCAGGCCGGGAGGTACACGCGTCCCGCCGCCGGCGTCGAGGCCAAGGCCTCGCGGAAGGTGGTCGTCCGGATGTCCGGCGCGCTCTCGAGCGCGCGCAGGAACCGCTCCAGCCAGCCGTCCTCGTAGCAGTGCTTCTTCGTCCGCGGCCACACGCCGAACTTCTCGCCGTCGTCCGCGTAGACGACGATCGATCCCTCCGGCTGCGCGCGCAGGTAGTCGATCGTCGCCTCGGGCTCGCGGAACGGGATCGAGTAGCGCAGCGCCTCGCGCAGCGGGAAGACGCGGAAGATCTCCCCGCGGTCCTCGGTGATGAACCAGCTCCGCAGCTCCTCGTCCCGCAGGCCCGCCGCGCGGAAGTGGAAGTCGTCGAGCACGGCGTAGCGGGCGCCGGAGCGGGCGAGGATGGAGGCGTAGCCCGGTTCCCAGACGCGTTCGGGAATCCAGAGCCCCTGCGCGTCGGCGCCGAAGTTCTTGCGGAGGTAGCGCGACATCATCTCGATCTGCCCAAGGACGTCGCCGTCCGGGAGCATCGCGAAGACGGGCTCGTAGAAGCCGCCGCCCAGGAGTTCCAGCCGCCCCGCGTCGGCCATCGCGCGCAGGGACATGAACATCTCGAGCCGGTTCTTCTCGATCCACTCCAGGAGCGGCCCGCTGAAGTGGGCGCAGAACTTGATCGTGGGATGGCGCTGCATCACGTCGAAGAACGGTTTGTAGGCGTCCGCGTACGCCTTCTGGAAGACGTGGTCGAAGTTGTCGACGGGCTGGTGGTTGTGGACGCAGAAGACGAAGTTCACCCCATTAGGCTCCTTCCGACGGTCGCCCACCTCGCCATTCCCCTCGGTTCCGAATCACCGTGATGCTTCCCGGGCAAGCCCAGGAGTCTAACGGGGTTCACGCGCGCCATGAGACGGCGATCTTAGCAGGGACGGGGGCGGGAGTCCATGCGCGGGTGATTTGCGTCCGTCGAGAGACACCACGACAAACCAGTCTGCCTGTTTCTTGGTGCGCTCGCCGAACGCCGCACCCTGAGTAGACGGGCCGAGTCCGGCCGGCGGGGGACTCGCGGGCGCCGTTCGTTGGAGCGCCGCCTGCGCGGTTGTACAATGGAGTGCGCCATGCCTTGATTGGGGAGGTCCGAATGCACTGGCTGGTGATCGCAGCCGTGGCGGTCCAGGGAGGGATGAGGGAAGCCGGCGACGCGCAGAGGCGAGAGATCCCGGAGGCTTCGAGAAGGCCGCGAGCGGCCGATTGGCCGGTCATGTGCATCGCGTTCAGCCGGGACGGGAAGCGCGTCCTCTCGGGCAGCGCCGACAGCACCCTCAAGCTCTGGAATGCGGAGACCGGGAAGGAACTGGCGACTTGGAAGGGGCATACGAACACGGTGACCTCGGTCGCCTTCAGTCCCGACGGCAAGCGCGCCGTCTCCGGCAGCGGGGACGAGACGGTGAGGCTGTGGAACGTGGAGGAAGGCAGCACCTGGAAGACGCTGGGGAAGCACTGGGGCTGGGTGTACGCCGTCGCATTCAGCCCGGACGGAAAGCGGGTCCTCTCGGCTACCGCCGACGTCTTCCTGTGGGACGTCGAGACGGGCGAGAGGGTTGCAAAATGGTCCAGCCACACGAGCTGGGTCTATGCCGTGGCGTTCAGTCCGGACGGAAAACGTGCTCTGTCGGGAGGCCACGACCATAGGATCAAGCTGTGGGACATCGAAGGCGGCAAGGAACTCGCAACATGGGATGGCCACAAACACAGCGTGAAGAGCGTGGCATGGAGTCCCGACGGCAAGTACGTGCTGTCCGGGAGTCATGACCAGACGATCCGGCTGTGGGATGCAGGATCCGGTGCGATCATCGCAACCTTGCCTGCGGATGACGATGTCAATTGCGTGGCCTGGAGCCCGGACGGGAAGCGGGTCGTAACGGCCGGAGGAGGCAAGTCGGTCCGTCTATGGCAGGTCGACGGGGGCAAGCTGATCGCCGAAGGGAAGAAGCAGAAGGACGTCTACTACGCCGTCGCATTCCACCCCGACGGGAAGTTCGTCCTCTCGGCCAATCACGACGGCAGCATCCGGGTTTGGGACGCGGAGACGCTTGAAGAGCGCGCCTGCTGGGGCGGCCATTGAGAGGCATCGAGTAGCCGCGCGTGGCCCGCGTCGTGCCAGGTGGAACCGATGGAAGACGAACCCCGCCCGCAGGAGCCTCCCGCCGCCCCGGAGCCGAAGGCGGCGGCGCGGTACGCGTTCGTCGACGTGCTGCGCGGGATGGCGCTCGTGGCGATGTTCGCCTACCACTTCGCATACGATCTCAACCACTTCCGGGTGTTTCGGGAGAGGTTCAACCACGATCCGCACTGGCTCACGGCCCGGACCATGATCCTGGGTTCGTTCCTCCTCCTGGTGGGCGTGAGCCTCGTGCTGGCGACCCGGCGCGGGATCCGGTGGGAGGGCTACCTCCGGCGGCTGGCTCACATCGCGGCATGCTCGCTCCTGGTCAGCCTCGCCACGTACCTGATGTTCCCGAAGAGCGGGGTCTTCTTCGGCGTGCTGCATCACATCGGCGTCGCGACCGTGCTCGGCCTGGCTTTCCTGAGGCTGGGCTGGGCCAACCTGCCCCTCGGCCTCGGACTCATCGGCCTGGGCGCGTTCGTGGAAGCGCGGGCGTTCGACTCCCCGGCCTTGCAGTGGATCGGGCTGATGACGCACAAGCCGATCACGGAGGACTACGTTCCGCTTCTTCCGTGGTTCGGGGTGGTGGTGATCGGGATCTTCGCCGGAAAGCGGCTCCTCTCCGTCCTGGAAAGCGGCGAGATGCGGACGTGGCGACCCCGGTGGGCGCCGGTGCGGGTTCTGGCGTTCGCCGGGCGGCACGCGCTCGTCCTCTATGTCGTGCATCAGCCGCTGTTCATGGGGGTGCTCTCGCTCGTACTGAAGCGGGGTTGATGCCCCTCTCGCGCCTTTCGCAGGTCGGGTGCAGGCCGGAAGCCGCCGGCGCAGGGCGGCGCGCCGTGCCGCGACGGGCCCGGCGATGGCGGCCGCGGGTTCCGGTGTAACGATCAGCCGTCGATTCCGTCCTTGGTAGGATGCTCCGCGCGTTCCCGGGCGTTCTGACTCTCGCGTTCGTCGCCGTGCAGACGGTCGCGTGGTCGGACTGCCGGTGCGGACTCGCCTGCACGGGCGGCGACGAGTGCGGCGGCTGCGACGCCGCGCCTCCCGCGTTCCCCGAATGCCGGAGGTGGGACCGCGATCCGTCGTGCTGCGACGGCGAGAGGCCCGAACGGAGCAGGCCCCGAAGCGGGTGCATCCACGTCTCTCCATCCGCCGACGTAGCGCCCGCCGACGGGCCCGACGCCCCCTCCCCGCTTCTTTCCGAACCCGTTTCGCCTGCCGGCCCCCTCGTCCCGCCCGCCGCCGGTGAATCGCGTTTGCGCGCGGCCGACTCCCTCGACGGCCCCGATCCGCCTCTCTACCTCCGCAACTCCGCCCTCCTCATCTGATCCCTCCTCCGGGATGCCGCTCCCGTTTTCCCCGGAGGAATCATGCTCCAGGAAGTCTACGTGGACAATGCGTCCACGACGTTTCCCAAGCCCGAGAGCGTCTACCGCGCGGTCGATCACTATCTGCGTCATTGCGGCGGGAGTCCCGGCCGTACGGCCCATCGCAAGGCGCGCGAGGCGGACGAGACCGTCCTAGAAATGCGGCGCGCAGGTCCTGCAAAGGGCCGACGGGACGTTCCGCGACGTCCCCGAGGTCGCCGTGACCCGCGACACGGAGTGGGGGATTTCGCTGCCGTTCCACGAGACCGCCGGGCGGTCCGTGTATCAGTCCCTCGTGGACGAGCGCCGCGCCCGGCAGTCGCTGGGCGAGGAGGTCACGAACCTGCGGGCCGATTCGCTGTGCGTCTGTCCCATCAACCTGAAGGAACAATGAAGGCAACCGTTCAGGGGTCGCCATCAGCCCTCAGCGGCCAGCTTTCAGCCGGGCCGGCGCGACTCCCATCTTGCTGACGGCTGAAAGCTGATGGCTGAACACTTGCGAATGAAGATCCTGCTTCTTGCGGTCGCGCTCGCGGGGCTGGGGTCTTGCGCCCAGCGCCCGCCGCGGTTCTCTCCGCCGCGCGAGCCGCTGTGGACGGTTTTCCCGAACCCGATCACTTGCCAGTACCCGGCCAGGGGGGCCGCGGAACACCTCCAATCCAGTTCGTCAGGCAACGCGGCCCCCCTGCGCCATCATTGAGTCTTCTGAAGGAGGAGATATGAGACGGCTGGCAACGATCCTCGTGGCGGCCGCGGCGGCCTCCGTGGGCGGCTGTGTGGCCGGTGGCGGAGGCTGTGGGGACGGCGGCGGCTATCGCACGCCCCCGCCGCGCGACACGCAGCCTGCAGGCGGATACGTCTACAAGTGCCCCATGGATGGGGCCGTCATCGACGCGCCCGGCGCGTGTCCGAAGTGCGGAATGACCCTGGACGAGCGGCATCGGACCGCCCGGGATTCGTCCGGCACGACGCCCCAAGTGCAGTACACCTGCCCGATGCATCCGGAGGTCGTCGCGTCGAAGCCCGGCGACTGCCCGAAGTGCGGAATGGCCCTCGTGGAAAAGCGTTGAAGGAGATCGACCGGGACAACGTCACCAATACGTGCTTCGCGATCCTCTTCCTGCGCCGCGCGACAAAGCCCTTGAAGCCGGTGGCGACGGAGGATAAGAAGAAGCCGTGAAGGAGACGCGCTCATGAACAAGGCGATCCTGGCGCTCGCCGTCCTCGTCCTGATTCCCGCCGCGGTCCCGCCCGCGGGCGAGCCCGAGGCGATCTTCGCGCCCACCGAGGGCGACCGCCTCATCGAGAAGCGGATCTCCCGGGAGATCCGCGGGGCCCGGAAGTCCGTGGTCGTGGCGATCTACCAGTTCACGTCGAAGGAGATCGCGGACGCCCTGGCGGCGGCGAAGCGGCGCGGCGTGGACGTGCGGGTCCTCGTCGACACGGTGCAGGCCGGCAACGGAGGGCTCTTCGCCGATGTCCTGAAGCTGCTCTCGTCCGCGGGCGTGCCCATCCGCAAGGTCTATCCGGAAGGCGTCCGGTTCCGGCGCACGAACCCGAAGAAGAACGAGGGGATGCGCCCGAAGTTCCACCACAAGTTCTGCGTCGTCGACGGGGAGCGCGTGATCACGGGCTCGTACAACTGGACCGTCCTGGCCGACGAGGAGAACCACGAGAACATCGTGATTCTCCCGGACCCGCGGATCGCGGCGCGCTTCTCGGAGCAGTTCGACAAGGTGTGGAAGGACGAGGCGATCACCGAACCTTACCAAGAGTGACGAAGCCATGAGATTCGGCGCGGCGCCGCTCGGGATGGTGCTGCCGCTGGGCGGATGCATGCTGATGCACGGGGGCGGTCCGCACGGGGGCCACGGACAGCCCCGCTCCCTCGAGAAGGAATTCTCCGACAAGGACGTCTGTCTCCGCCTGGACGTCCCGCCGCTCTGCGCCGGCGACGAGGCGATCGTCGTCCTGACGGCCCGGCGCCGGCTCGAGGGCAACTCCTCTTTCGGGCTCCGCGAAGCGCGGGAGATCAGGAGGCGGCGGCCGAGTCTGGTCGTCCAGCTCGACGGCGGGACGATTCCGTAGTCGGGGTTTCGGAGCCTCCTCTTCACGTGCAGTCCCTCACCCACTCCCCTCCGCACTCCGCTCCGTCGTTCGGGCGCACGCTGCCGGCAGGGAGCGGAAGCGCCGCATGGATATTCCGTCCGTACTTGGCGCCTGCCTGGGGCCGGAATCGACGGGGAAGTCGCAAGCCGTTGAAGGGTTGCATCCTGCGCGGCACCGCTCGACGGTCCGGTTTCGGAGCCGCGATCCTCGACGCACGACGTCGTGCCGCATGGCAGCCCTCTTGCGTCTCGGCACGGGTCGGATACGGAGGCCGGCGATGGAATTCCGGTTTGCGGATCGGGTCGAGGCCGCGGAGGGCCGCGGAATCCGCGTCGAGAAGATCGGGGAGCGAGCCATGGCCGGCGAAACGAAGGCCGTCCGGCACATCCGGTTCTCGGAGAAGACGCGCGGCTTTTCCGGCGAGAGGTTCACGACGCAGTTCGACAGCACCCAATCGACGGAATCGGAGTCGATCGGCAGGGCCTCGATGATCCCCTTCCGAAGGTCGACGTTGTCGTGGACGCCCGCCCGCGACAGGTTCCGCCGGGCCAGCGCAAGCATCTCGTCGGTCATGTCGACGCCGATGACCCGCCCGGCGGCGCCCGTTTTCCGGGAGGCGAGGATCAAGTCGAGACCGCCGCCGCATCCCAGATCGACGACGACGTCGCCCGGACGTACGCCGCTGAATGCGACCGGGTTCCCGCATCCGAACGATCCCGTCTGCGCCTCGGCAGGGACTCCCTGGAGATCGCCGGCCTCATACGCCGCCGCCCCCGTGGGAGCCGACGGCGCGGAGGCGCCCGCCTGGAGCATCGCGGAGTATTCGCGGGAGACGGATTCGCGGAGTTCATCGGCGTGTTTGGTCATGTCTGTATCAACTCGCCAAGTGACCGAGGTATTGTGGTTTTGCGATTCGGCGCGCGGGCCGACGCGACAGCCCTCGGTCGGGGCGGCTCGTGGAGGATGCAGTCCATTCGCTTCCCGGCTTGATGGGCATGTAGTTCTCGTACTGCTGGGCGGATGCCGCGTTCGCCGTCGCCAGGAGCAGGGCAGCGACCTGGGGAATCAGCAACTTCTTCATCCGCGTTCTCCTCAACACGGGGCTCAGAGGCGCCCGGCACTCCCCGCACATGACGCACCGCGTCATCCCGTGGCCAAGAAAAAGGCGGACGAGCGGGAACGCCGGGCGGATCCCGCCTCCGACAACGTCAGCGCCTCACCTCACTCCGCATTCGCCTACATGGAAGCACCTCTTCGAGGAACTCCGGATCGGCCGGTTCCAGGACGCGGCGTCGCGACCAGATCATCGGTTCCGGCCCGGTCACCGCTACTCCGACGGCAGCTGCTGAAGGACGATCTTCAGCTTCGGGACCGCTTCGTTCGCATGGACGTCCACGAATCCATCCCAGGACTGATACCCCCGGACCGCGCCGGCTCATCCATATACCCCTTGTCCGTTCGAGGATCAGGAGTTGGTCGCAATCCGCCGCCCGATTGTCTTCCGCGCGAATCGGCGGCACCCGGAAGTCCCCGCCGGTTCTTTCATCCTCATGCACGACCGGAAGGCTTCGCCGGAGGAGAACCGCCGCATGCCGGAGACGTCGACGGGACTGGGCCGGGGGATCGGCAGTCCTGCGGCCGGGGAGCGCCGTGCCGCCCTCGAGCGGCTCTGTCTCCGCTGCTGGGAAGCGATCACCCAGTACATCCGCGCCGGGTGGCGCCTCGCAGGCGATCCTCCGCATCCGCGGGCTCGGCATCCCGGGCCTGTCGTCCATGACTCCGGGAGAATCGAAGGAAAGCCCCTCGACATGCCAACCCCGGACCCCGGAATGGACAAGAGGAATGAGAAGCACCAGGAGGAGTAAGGTTGGCCAGCGGCGTATTCCGTGTGATTTCGTGCTGGACGTACCTGCCGTTCGGGCGCGCCGGCGAAGAACAATGGAGGGCGAGTATGAGATCCGCTCGGATCGGCAGTGTGGCGTTGCTGTCGGTATTCCTCGACGCCTGCGGCGCGACTCCGCCGTCCCTACCCGCGCTACCAGACAAATACGAGGTGGAGGTGGCTCTTCTGTCGTTCTCTCCGCACGCCGGCCCGCCCAACTCAGTCCTGCTGACCGCGGCGGAGCCTCTCGACCCGCGGCACGCCACGCTTCTGGAATTCTCCCAGGCGATCGTAGGCGATGAGGGTGAGGAGGCATCGATCCTGGCCCATGGCCGGGACGTCTTCAGCCCGCGATGGGAACGGAAGCCCGTGTGGGCCTCCGGAGCGGACGGCATCGAGGTTCAAGTCGGGAGGGAACCTCAGCGGGTGGAGAGAAAGCGCTCGACGACGTCCTCGAGATCCGGGGAAGGAGTGAGGACAGACAGGCAGGAACCGGAGACCATCGTCATCGACCAGAGGAAGTCGGGCAGCGAGGCGGATCTCGGTCGCGTCGGAATGCGAGGATATGACACCCTGACCGTGTGGATCAACACCCCGGACCTCGCAGGCGCGTCCGGCAGCGTTACGCTAAACCTGGAGGCCGGGCGGACGGGGCAATGGTACCTCTTCGGAGATCAGGAGAGGCTCTTCGTGTGGGCGTCCCCATCCGATGCGGGCATGCGAATTCGACAGGAAAAGAAGACCTCCTATCTGCTTCTGATACGAGTGTCGGCAGTCGTCCGGTAACGTCCGGGAGGTCCGGAGTGTTGGTCGTGACGATGGATTCAAGCCGACGCAGCATCCGACCGCCGCACCAAAGGCGGCGCTCGCGAGGATGGATACGGCGATGCGCCTTATGGCCGAACGTGGCGGGAGTCGGCGATCCACCGGGCCCACATCTCGTCGGTCACGTCGGGCCTCTCGCGGAAGTACGGGGACATCGACACCGACACGCCGTCGGCCGACTTCATCGCCAGACCCCGTTCCTGGCCGGCATGGAACAGCCATGGCACCAAGATGCGAACTTGGTCCTTCCGCTCGCCCGGCATCTCCCAGAACTCGGCCCGGTGGTGCTGCGACCTGAACGGGTTCCAGGTTCGGGCCGGCTTCCAGACCTTCGAGACGCCGGCGGGTACATGGACCAGCAGGACGGCTCCCTGCGCGGCGGCATGTCACTCGATGAGCGAAAGCCGTCCGGGATCTTCCGGTCTCCACTTCAGTGCCTGCTCCGCCGTGACACTGACGATCAGCGCGAGGTGAATCTCAATCTGCGCAAGAATGTGCGTTCTTCCCTTCGAAGGAGTTCTTGAAGAACCGCCTCGCAGCAGGCGCGGATCTACTTCCCCCGCGAACCGCGGCTATCGGGGGACCACGCGTACCGGATGTCGCCGTTCTCGTAGGAGTAGTTCTTCTCCTCGCCCACGAGCACGCGCGACCGGCGCGACTCCCGGAATATCGCCGCCGCGCCGTGGGTCCGGATTCTTGATTCTTGATTCCAGGCTCGGGGTGATCGGCTTGTCCCACCCCTCGCTGCCGCTCGTACCCCCCGCGAACGCATACCCTCACGCGTTTGAGCTCCCGCGCGTCAGCCCCTCGTACAGCTTGAGATACTGCCTCGCCGACTTCTCCCACGAGAAGTCCTGCTTCATCCCCGCCGCCATGAGCTTCTTCCACGCCTTCTTCTCGTGGTACGCACCCAGCGCGCGGCGCATCGTGTCGGCGAGCGCGACCGGCGAGTAGTCGGCGAACGCGAAGCCCGTCGCCGTCCCCTTCTTCATCGTCTCCGTCGCAGCCCCCACGACCGAGTCCGCCAGGCCTCCCGTCGCGCGCACGACGGGGACCGTGCCGTACTTCAGGCTGTAGATCTGGTTCAGCCCGCACGGCTCGTACCGCGACGGCATGAGGAACAGGTCGGAGCCCGCCTCGATGAGGTGCGCGAGTCCGTTGTCGAACTTGATGTTCACCGAGATGCGGTCCGGCCGGCGCCGCTGGACGCCCAGGAGCGCCTCCTGGTAGCGCGGATCGCCCGATCCGAGGAGCACGAACTGCACGTCCTCTTTGAGGAGATCCTCGATGACCGCCAGGACCAGATCGATCCCCTTCTGCTCGACGAGGCGCCCGATCATCCCCACGAGAGGCGTCTCCGGCGCCTCCGGGAGGCCGCACTGCTTCTGGAGCGCCGCCTTGCACGACGACTTCCCGGCGGGGGCGCGCGCGGAATAGCAGGCCGGCAGGAGCGCGTCCGTCTCCGGGTTCCATTCCGCGTAGTCCACGCCGTTGAGGATGCCGTGAAGGACCGACGCGCGCTCGCGGAGGACGCCGTCGAGGCCGCACCCGTGCTGGGGCGTCTGGATCTCGCGCGCGTAGGTCGGGCTCACCGTGACGACCGCGTCCGAATGGACGAGACCCGCCTTGACGAAGCTGATCTTCCCGAAGAACTCGAGCTCCTTCCAGTGGAAGTGCTTCCAGTCGAGTCCGGTGAGGGGCATGTCCCAGTGCCAGAAGAGCCCCTGGTACGCGAGGTTGTGGATCGTGAAGACGGTCTTCGTCTTCTCGTAGGCGGAGCGGTAGAGCGTCCGCGCGTACGTCGGAACGAGCCCCGCCTGCCAGTCGTGGGCATGGAGCACGTCCGGCACCGCGACGTGCCGGAGGAGTTCCATCGCGGCGCGGCAGAAGAGGACGAACCGCGCGGCGTTGTCCTTGTAGTCCCCGTTGGGCGTCCCGTACAGCCCCTCGCGGTCGAAATACGGATCGCAGTCCACGAAGAAGACTCGGCCCGCGCGGCGGAACGTCGGCGCCACCTCCGTGTCGCCCACCTTGATCCGGACGGGGGCCTCGACCTTCTCCGCGGGCGCGGACTTCGTGCAGCGGTAGCCGGGGGTGACGACGCACGTCTCCACGTCGAGCCCCGCGAGGGCCTGCGGGAGCGCGCCGCAGACGTCCGCGAGGCCCCCCGTCTTGGAGTACGGGACCACTTCCGGCGAGATGAACGCGACCTTCATGGGATGCGGACCTCCCTCAGGTACTGCGCCGCGTGCTCCGGCGGCACCGGGTTGATGTAGAACCCCGTGCCCCACTCGAACCCCGCCACGCGCGTGATGCGCGGGATGATCTCGAAGTGCCAGTGGTAGTGCTCCAGCGGCGGCGTGTTCAGCGGGCTCGTGTGGATCAGGTAGTTGTACGGCGGGTGGTTCACGGCCTTCTCGATCCGCAGCATCGTCGTCCGCAGGATCGAGGCCAGCTCCCCCATCGCTCCCTCGTCGATCGACTCGAAGTGCGAATGGTGCCGCTTGGGAATGATGTGCGTCTCGAACGGGAAGCGGGACGCGAACGGCTCGAACGACACGAACTGCTGCGTCTCGCACACGAGCCGGATCCCCGACTGCAGCTCCTGCTTCACCATGTCGCAGAGGAGACAGCGGCCGCGGTACTCGAAGTACAGCTTGGAGCGGTCGATCTCGGTCTGCACGCGCAGCGGGACGATCGGGGTCACGATGAGCTGCGAGTGCGTGTGCTCCAGCGACGCGCCCGCCGCCTCGCCGACGTTCTTGAAGAGCAGGCCGTACACCATCCGGGAGTCGCGCCGGAGGTCGAGCAGGCGCTCGCGGTACATGCGGAAGACCTCGCGGAGCGACTCCTCCGCCATCTCGGTCAGGCTGAGGAGGTGTTTCGGGGACTCGATGATCACCTCGTGCGCCCCGACGCCGTTCATGATGTCGTACATCCCCTCGCCGCGCCGGTCCAGGTCGCCCTCGATCATGAGCGCCGGGAACTTGTTCGGGACGACGCGGACGCGCCATCCCGGCTCGTTGCGCCCGCCGGACGTGCGCACCGCCGCGATCTCGGGCGGGGTCGCGCGCTCGAACCCCTCGCAGAAGGGGCACTCCTTCGCCTTCGGCACGGACGGCACCGCGCGGAAGTCGTCGGGGCGCTTCGCGCGCTCGACGGCGATGATGATCCAGCGGCTCGTGACCGGGTCGCGTCTCAGTTCGGGCATGTCAGGCCATCCAATGAATCTTATCGTAGTCCTTCGTCGGCACGCGCAGGGAAAGCGGCACCGTCGTGGGGAACCTCTGAGGCACGCCGCCCTCCCTCGACAGCTCCAGGACGAACTCCACATCCTCGCCGGCCGCGACGCCGATCCGTTCGAACGGAACCGCGGCCTCGAAGATGTCCTCGACCGCGGAGCGCACCCCGTCGGCGGCGGGAAGGAGATCGACCTCGCAGGGACGCGGCTTCGTCACGATCAGCCGCAGCCGCCGGCGTTCGCACGCCTTCCGCGCGTCCACCCCCGCGCGGGTGTCGATGCGCAGGAAGAGGTTCGCCTCGTCGAAACCGTAGTGGAGGTCCGAAACGAACGACAGATCCCCCGCCATCGCCCCGTACTCGCGGCTCATGTCGTACCGGCCCGCCGCGATCCACTCGAAGTAGTCCGTCCGCCTCCCGTCCACGACGACGCGCAGCATCGCCCACGGGGCGCGCGCGACGACGGCGGTCACCTGCCGCTTCACGGGCTGCAGGAGTTCCTGCGGCTCGGGCACCCCGATCGACCGGTAGACGTTCCCGAGGTGGCGCCGGAAGAGCGCGTCGAACTCCGCGTCCTGCGCCGACGAGAAATCGTCCCCGAACCACCAGAACCAGTCGCTCCCCTCCGCGGCGTAGAGCGACTCCCAAGCCTCCTCGCTGCCGCCGGCCCGGACCAGCTCCGCGCGCGTCTTCCCGAGGAGGTTCCACGCCCGCACGTCCTCCTCGTGGCCGACCCAGATGCGGAAGCTCCGGTCGATCCACGAGCCCGCGTGCAGGCGCGGGAGGCGCGCGGGCTCGCGCGCGAGCGATTCCGACATCGTGCCCGTCCGGACCCGGCCGTTCTTCGAGAGTCCCTCGTACAGCGCGCGGAAGAAGTCGACTCCGAGCCCGGGATAGTGCTCCCACGCGTTCTCGCCGTCGAGGATCACGCTCACGAACGAGCCGTCCGGCGCCGCCTCGACGCGCCGGATCGCGTCGGCCGCCGCATCCCTCGCCTTCCAGTTCTATTAGGTGAATCAGTGGAGGTTGGAGATCTCTAGGTCGCGGAAGAGGATCGTGAGGTCGCCGAGCTTCCACGGCCGGTAGAGCTCGTGCTTCGAGACGGGCCGCCCGAGCGAGGCGTCGAGGATCTGCTCGTCCGTCGCGACCCAGCGGAAGCCGTGCTTCGCGTAGAGGGCGCACGCCTCCTCGCTGACGCTCCCCTCGGAGGGCCACATCCCCGCGGGACGCGCGCCGAAGACGCGCTCCCCCCACTCCGCGGCGCGCCGGACGTGCACCTCCGCATCGTCGCGCAGGCCGGGAACGGGCTCGGGCAGCCGGGGAAAGCCGGAGCTGCGGAAGTCGCACAGGAGCGGGACGATCGGGTGGGCGAAGGGACTCACGCTGATCTCGACGCGCGGCTGGAGCCGCCTCCATCGCGGGAGGACTTCGCGCAGGAGCTCGCGCTGCTTGGCGACGACGCGCTCGCGGTCCGCGGCGCCGTAGCCGCGTCCCTTCGCGCGCAGGTCCTGGAGCTCCGCGTCGCGCGCGACGGCGAGCGGATGGAACCACGCGAGGTTCGCGAGCACCTGGAGATCCACGACGTCCTGGCTCGCGAAACGCTCGCGGGCTTCCTTCCGGCGGAGGAGCTCCCGGTACCGGGGCGAGGTCCCGATCATGTTCTCCGGATGAGCGAAGAAGAAGGTGCTGAGCACGCGGGCGCGCTCGTCCTCGGAGAGGTCCCCCGGGTCGCGCAGGAGTTCGAGCGACGAGTCGGTCTCGCCGGCGGCGTAGGCTTCGAGCTGCAGCAGGAGTCCCGGGCTGAAGTTCGCGGTGCAGCGGATCTCGGGGAACTCATCGAGGAGGAGGGCCATCCCCGTGTAGTCTTTGATGCCGTGGAGGCGCGCCCACGGCATGAGCATCCGGCGCGTCCGCACGTCCCGGTAGATGGGCTGGTGGAAGTGCCACAGGAAGGAGAGCGTCACGGGGTGCATAGGCGAGAAAGACCATTATAGCGCAGGGGTGGGAAGGGCCAAGGGAAAGGAGATGGGGAGACCAGGAGACGGGGAGAGGAGGAGAGCCGGAGACTGCGGAGTCCTCCAAACGAAGGCGCGCAAGGAGTTCTTGGAAGGTCGAAGGAGGAACGACCATGAGGACCAGGAGCAGCGTCAAGGCCGGCTACATTTTCCTTACCGGCGGCACCCGGCGGAGGTAGGGGGAAACCGGGAGCCCGGCGCGTCGCCGGCGGCGATCGAGGCGTCTCGCTCATGGAGGGTAGAGACATCATAGGGTTCGCATCGCGTCGCGGGTATCCGCCTCCGCTCGCCGAGCGTAGCGAGGCAAAGGTGGAGGCGGATGGCCCCTGCGGCTCGGCGAGCTACGGCGGGATTGACACCTCGAAGGAGATGCCGTGACGCTGGTCTACATCCTTGAGAGCACGGAGTTCCCCGACAAACACTACGTCGGGCTGACGACGGCGCTGGAGCCGCGAATCAAGGAGCATAACGCGGGGCGTTGCTTTCACACCGCCAAGTGGCGTCCTTGGCGAGGGACCGTGTGCGCCGCATTCGCCACACGGGAGCGGGCCGTTCAGTTCGAGCGATACCTCAAGTCCGGCTCAGGTCGTGCGTTCGCGAAGCGCCACTTCTGATCGAATCCTCGATGGCGGTTCCAAGATCGCCAACGAAGGCGTAGGTTCGAGAGCCCGGGACGACGAGCCCGAAGCGGGTGGGCGACGTGACTCCCGGCAAGGACGAGCCTGAGCGGAGATCCGGAATCCAAGGAGAATCCCAAAGCCAAACCGTTCGGGCGTTTCACGCCTTTCATCGAAGCAGGACGCTCGCGGAACGGTTCTCGGACCGCTTGACGGCGGCAGATGCCTTTATGTATGATTGTAACTACATTGAAGGGGTCGGGTCCCGCGAAGGAGGAACTCATGGCGGGCTTTCCACTCAGGATGGGGTTGAGGGAGGCCAATCAGCGCTTCAGCGCCGCGATCAAGGCCGTCCGGAGCGGCCGCAGCATTCTCCTCACGGATCGCGGCCGTCCGGTGGCCGTGCTGAATCCCGTCGACGACGCCCGCGGCCCGGACGACGGCCGGACGCGACTCGAGCTGGCGGGGATGCTGCGCAGGGCGACCCGCGAGGGACGCATGCCGGCCTGCCGCGCGGTCCGGCTTCGCGGCCACCCCTTCGGGGAGACTCTCCGCGCGGAACGGCACCGGAGGTAGCCATGCCGCGACCCTGGGCGTACGTCGACACCAGCCTGCTGGCGATGCGGTATCTCGCCGAGGCGGACACGTCCCGTTTCCGGCGGATGATGAACGCCCATCGCCTCGTCACCTCGGCCGTCACGGCGGTCGAGTTGCGTTCGGTCCTTGTACAGCGACTCGCCGCGGGCGACATCACGGACACGGCGTGTCGGGCGATCTCGGCCAGGCTGACGCAGGATCGCGACTTCTGGGACACGATCCCGGTGACGGACGCCGTCTTGGCGATCGCCGAGGATGTCGTGCCACGAGCGAACGTTCGGACGCTCGATGCGGTGCATATTGCCTCCGCCATGGTGCGTCGCGACGCGGGCCTGCCGGCGCTACCCTTCCTGACCCGCGACGCGGAACAGGCTCAGGGCGCACGGCTTCTTGGGTTTGCCGTGCTCGGCATCCCGTAGACGCCGCGGAGGATAGGGCGGCCCAACGACGATCGCAAGGGGAAGCCGCACTGGCCGGGGCTCGCGGAACGGACGCCGCCTCGGAGGCGCCGTCTTCCCCGACGACGCCCCCGACTCCCGCGAGCTGGCACTCCGCGCGGACGAGCCGCTGGTCGCGGCCAGGCGCGCGGGCAAGAACCGCTTCACGCTCTATGGCGCGCGGAACGCGGCGGCGCAGTAGGCCTACTTGAAGTTGATGCTGACCTTCGGGTACTTCTTCTTCAGCTCCTCGACCGCTTCCTTCGGGACCGCCGTCCCTTCGAGATCGAGCTTCTTGAGATTGACCAGGCCGTCGAGCGACGGCGCCTGCGTGAACTTCTTGCACCCGTAGAGGCTGATCTCCTCGAGACTCGTCAGTCCTTCCAGGGAAGGGAGGCTCTCGATCGCCGTAGACCAGAGCCAGAGGTTCTTGAGTTTGGAAAGCCCCTGAAGCGGAGGCAGGCTCGCCAGATTCTGACACCGGCGAAGGTCCAGAGTCTCGAGCGCGCCCAGCTTGGCGATTCCCGCCGGCAGGTCCTTGATGGGAGTGCTCCCCAGCTTCAGTCTCTTCAGGGCGGTCAGGTTCTCGGCGGCGGCGGAGACCTTCACGAGATAGCAGCTGTCGAGACTCAGCTCTTCGAGCGCCTGGAGTTTGGCGAGGCCCGCGAAGAGCTTCTCGCCCCCGCCTTCCGTGAAGACGTTGTACGACAGGTCCAGCTCCCGGAGACCCTTGAGATCCCCGATGCTCTCCGGCACTTCCAGGGGCGCGGCGTCCTTGGGCGGACCGCCGAAGACGGTCGCGAACAGGCTGACGTCCGCGTTCCGCACGTTCTCCAGGCTGAGATTCTGCAACTTCGCGTGCCGGGCCAGCTTGGCGAACGTGTCCGCGAGGTCCAGGCTGGCGCAACGGCTCATGTAAACGTAGGCGAGATTCAGCTCCGCGAAGCTCTCCGGCAGCTTCTTCAGGCGAGGGTTGTCGTGAAACGTGAAAGCCCTGAGCTTCTTCAGCCTTCCGATCTCGGGCAGCGCCTCCAGTTTGTTCCAGCCGACGGCGAGGTCTTCCAGATTCTCAAGCTGGAGAATCTCCTCCGGCAGCGCTTCAAGCTGGTTGCCGTTCAGATTGAGGTTTTTGAGGGCCTTCAGGCGGCCGATCTCCTTGGGGAGGGCCTTGATCTTGTTGGAGCTCAGATCCAGTTGCTCCAATCGCTCCAATTCACAGACCCCCTCCCCGAGCGACGTAAGCTGATTGCTGCCCACGCTGAGGCCCTTCAGCTTCTTGAGCCGGCCGATCTCCTTCGGGAGCACGGTGAACTTGTTGTTCCCGATGCTCAGTTCGACCAGGTTCGTGAGCCAGCCCACCTCGCGCGGCAGCGCGGGATGCTCGCCGCTCTGGAGGCCGAGTCTCTGGAGGTTCCTCAGAGCAAAGAGTTCCTTGGGGATCGTGCCGACCTTCGCCTGGAGCCAGAGCATTTGGAGACGCTTGCACTCCAGGATGACCTTCGGGAACTCCTTGAACTCTTTCGTGAGCCACAACCGGTACACCTTGTCGGCGTCCTTGATCTGCTCGATATCCCGGTAGTCCTCCGTCTTGTACATGTCCATGTCCGGAAGGAGCGGGTACTTCGCCTCGTCCCAAGGGGGAGGATCCCCGAGTTCGCCTCCGTCCGTCCTGCCGGTGTCCTTGTCGGCCGGCTTGTCGGGCGACGAGCTCGAGCCACCGCCACTCGAAGGCTCCTTCTTTCCGCACGCCGAGAGGATCAGGATCGCGAAGAGGCCCGCCCAGGTCTTCCAGTGAACCATGTTAACCTCCCTTCAGACGCTACCGAATCTCATCGAGAAAAGGACCGTCGCGGCGGAGGATAGTACCATGTCGCCGGGCAAAGTCCGACAGTTTCCGGATATGGGGCGCCTGCCCGCGGTCCGTCGCCTCGCCGTCACGGTTTTCGGGTATGGGGCGCCCGGGCGGAGTCCGCCCGCCCGCCTCCCGCGCCGGGCCGGCCAGCCCCCGCCGCGCCTTTGGAACCCCTCCACGGAGGCCCCCCGCCCTCTCTGCACCGCCCGGATGGATCGGATGGACTTCCCGACGGGCGCAGAGCACGCTACGGATCGGCGTTTGGGTGTTACGATCAATCCTCACGGAAGCGAGCGCACTCCCCGATCGTCTGCCTCAGACGTTGCCCGGCATCGTTGAGGCCCAAGGACTACGACAAGGCGATCGAGATCAGGCCGGCGTACGCGGAGGCGTACCTCGATCGGGGCGGCGCGTACCAGCAGAAAGGCAACCTGCCGGAGGCCATTCGGGACTACGAGAAGGCCTTCGATGTCGCGCCGCCCAACCCGCCCTACCGCAAACGGGTCGAGAAAGTGCCTTCGGCGCTCCAGAAGAAGCAGGGCCTCCGACCGCCGCGCCGGTCATTGACCGTGCGGTATATTCTGGCTATGATCTAGCCAGAATGCGGCGTGAGATCGTCCTGGCCCCGACCGCGGTCGGGGAACTGCGCGATCTCCCCGCCGGGGATCGCGCTCGGGTTCGGGATGCGATCGAACGCCATCTCCGTCACGAGCCGACCCGCGTGAGCCGGAGCCGGATCAAGCGGCTACGCGGGATGATGCAGCCGCAGTTCAGGCTCCGCGTGGCCGGCATCCGCGTCTTCTACGACGTGACGGAGAACCGGGTGGAGATTCTGGCGATCGTTCCGAAGTCGCGGGCGGAGTCGTGGCTTCGGGAGAAGGGAAAGACGCATGAAGAAGGTGGCCCTGGCGAAGATCAAAGATGATCTTTCCCGCTATCTCCGGCTTGCCGCGGACAGCGAGATCGTCATCACGCGGCACGGAAGGGCGGCCGGCGTCCTGATCGGCTTCGCGACCGAAGAGGACTGGTTCGAATACCGTCTCGAGCATCATCCGGGCTTTCTGGAGCGCATCGCGCGCGCGCGGGAGGCGATCCGCCGGAACAAGGGAGTGCGGCTGGAGGAGGTCAAGGACTGACGGCGCGCGGGGGGGGGGCCTCAGCGGCGGTTCTTCGCGAAGGCCCAGCGCGCTTCGACGCGCTTGCGCATCTCAGCCAGCGGGATCGTCTTCCCGCGCCGCCGCTTCTCGATCATCTCACGGTAGATAGTACCACGTCGCCAAGGTCCGATCGTCTCCGGATGTGACCCCCGGTCGGAGTCCGCCCGCCCGCCTCCTGCGCCGGGCTGGACAGCCCTCGCCGCGTCTTTGGAACCCCTCCGCCGGAGCTTCCCGCCCTCCTTCCGACCGCCCGGACGGATCCGATTGACCTTCCGATCAACGCAGAGTACGCTACGGATCGGCGTTGCCGAGTAGAGGAAGGCCCCAGGACACAAGGGCCTTCCCCCCTCACAGACCCGGATGTGCAGAATTGCCGCTTCCGGTTCTTCAGGCATGACTCCCCTCGCGAGCCCAAGACCGAGTGATCCGAGGCCGCAGCAGCGGCAGACGGGCAAGGATGCCCCGAAAGTCCGGCCACGTCAGGGGTCGCCCACGAGTGCGCCTTGCGAGCCACTTTCTCCAGACCTTCTTGACCGCCTCGAAGAACCGCTGGATCGCCGGGAAGTTCGTCGAGCGGCCGTAGTACTGGTAGTGACCCCGGAGTTTTAGGTTGAGTTCCGCGCTCTGAGCCTCCACGTCGTCGTGCCGATGCTGTTGGCACCAGCGTGACACCGCCTTCAGGCTCCTCCGAAATCGCTTCCGCATCGTGCGCAAGTGAATCGCGAAGAACCCTCGACGGCTGCGGGCACAGAGGTGCGTGAACCCCAGGAAGTCGAGCGTCTCGGGCCTCCCCTTTTCCTGCCGCGCTCGGTTCTGGGCCGCGTAGCGCCCCAACTCCACGAGCCGCGTCTTCTCCGGGTGCAGCGTCAGTCCGTACTTGGCAAACCTCTGGTGCAAGACCTTGAGGACCCTCTCCGCATCCTCCCGGTACTTCCCTTTCTCGATACGTCTGCCTGTCCCCTCCTTCCCTCCCGTGGGTCCCGGCCGTGCCGGTTCCCCACTTTCGTCGGTACTATGAGGGGCGTACGACCGCTCCCGTTCCGTCCCGGATGCCTCCTTTGTGCTCGGCGTCCGGTACCTCTTCCGCGGGATGCTTCTTCGTTCCACGGTTCGGCGCATCCCTGCCGGTTCCGTGGCCTGGCCCGTTCGGGTCGGGGGGGGCCATTCCCGAAATGGCGGGAGGAAGGGAATCGGGAACTCTCCCGGGTTCCTGGCGAATCCCTTTGAAAGCGCGCCCCGGGCTAGAGACTCCGGCGGCTCCTCGCGACCTCGCCCTGACGGTCGCCCGGATGCTGCCTTCCGCCCATTCAACGGCGTCGGCATCCGCAACGAAATAAGATTTCGGAGCTGAATCCGCGCGGCTCGCTTCCTCGCTGTCTACGCTTCACCCCAGCGGTCGCCCGGTGGGATGCAAGACTCGCTACCGGCCTGCCCGCTACGGCTTTGACCGGGTCGGACTTTCACCGACTGGATTCGATTGAAAGGTTTCACTCGCTCACCGAGCATCCTCCTTTCCCAGATTTATCCTGGCGCGATGGGTGTCTTATCCCCCGCCGGCGCAGGCTCTTCAAGTTGTCCGTCGCGGTCATCCTCACCCCGATTCTACCGCGGAACCCGGGGTCCGGACGGGGAAGTCGGCCATCGGAAGAGCCGCCCGACGCCTCTTGATCCGGACAAGTGCATATGCAATAATATGGACGTGTATCTCCTGGAGATCGCCGGGAGCGCCAGGCGCGAACTGGCCGAGATCCGGGCCTTCGAGCGGACGGCAATCGCCCGGGAGATCCAGGAGCAGTTGACTCGAGAGCCGACCGTGCCGACCCGGAAGCGGAAGCTCCTCGAAGGCGTGAAGCCGACCTTCGAGGCGAAACCTCCGGTGTGGGAGCTCAGGATCGGCGAGATCCGCGTCTTCTACGACGTCGACGAAGGAACGATGACGGTGTTCGTGCGGGCGATCCGTTGGAAGCCGCCGCACAAGACGACCGAGGAGATCCTATGAAGACGGTCAACGTCCGCGACCTCCAGAAGAAGGTGCGCCGCTGCATGCAGGTGGCGCAGAAGGAGCGCGTGGTCGTCACGCGGCACGGGAAGCCGATCGCCATCGTCACCGGCGTGGACGGCTACGATTGGGAGGACCTCTACTACGCAACGAGCGCCTCGTTCTGGAAGATGATCGAGGAGCGGCGCCGGGAGAAGACGATTCCGTTCGAGGAGGTCTGCCGCAAGCTCAAGATCCCGCTTCCGCGGAAGCGCCTGAAGAAGGCGCGGTAGAGGGTCCCCTCGCGACGGAGCCGCGCGGCGCGGGAGTCCTCTGAAGCGTGGAGCGCGAAGGAGGACGGAAAGTCCCCCCACCATGCGCGCGCGAAAGCGTGCGCCGGAGGCCCCTTCCCCCCACGGTAGATAGCACCACGTCGCGAGGCAAAGTCCGATAGTCTCTGGCGTCCGGTCGGAGTCCGCTCGCCCGCCTCCTGCGCCGGGCTGGACAGCCTCCGCCGCGCCTTTGGAGCCCCTCCACGGAGGCCCCCCGCCCTCTCTGCACCGCCCGGATGGATCGGATGGACTTTCCGACGGGCGCAGAGCACGCTACGGATCGGCGTTTGGGTGTCTTATCCCCCTCGAACAGGAAACCCCGCCCCAAGGCGCGCGGACGCTTCACTTGTCGGCCTTGAGAAACTCGATCTCCGCGGCGGCGCTCTCATACTCCCTGAAGTTCTTGACGCCCGTATCGAGGCACTTCCCGAAGTGGGAGGTCGCCTTCTCCTTGTCCCCCCGGAAAAGGCATTTCGACCCGGCGTAGAAGAAGGCCTCGCACCTCTGTTCCTGCGCGATCTTCCCGTCCTGATGGTCCGCCGCTTTGAGGAAGTCTTCCTCGGAGAGGTCTCCCGTGAGGAACCGCACGATCTTCGAGGGCCAGTCGTCGGGCGATCCGCTCCTCCGCTCGTTCCAGCAGCGCGCCAGCTCCTTGGTCGCGGCCTCGCCCTCGTCCAGCCGCGTCCGGATGAGCCAGATCCGGAAGCGCGCGTTGTCATTCTTGGCGTCGAGTTCGCACGCCTTGCGGAAGTCGGAGAGCGAGTCGGTCCACGATCGCCTGTCATATTCGACGTAGCCGCGGCTGGCGTAGTATGTGGGGTACTTGGGATCGAGTTCGATCGCCTTTGTGTAGTCGGCGATGGCGCCGTCGAGGTCCCCCTTCGCCTTCTTCGCATCCGCGCGGTTGTCATAGGTGCGGCCGTTCCTGGGATCGAGTTCGATGGCCTTCGTGTAGTCGGCGATGGCGCCGTCAAGGT
>JACPRC010000103.1 GCA_016190175.1 Planctomycetota bacterium | reverse complement strand
TCGAGAAACTCGAGTGGAAGTGCACGGTCTCGATCTCGAAGTACGACGAGGCGCTCGACATCGAGATCCCGAAGGAGATCCAGGCGCGGTTGGGGGTGAAATAGGGGGCTACGCCGGGTGCCGCGCGGGCACCGGCGCAGGGACCGGCGCGCCCGCGGGGGCCTCTTCCCGCGACGCCGTGAGCTGGTACAGCACGCCGAAGATCAGCAGCGGCAGGAAGACGAGGAGGTGCACGACCAGCCGGGCCCGCGGCGGCAGATCCCCCGCCACGCGCGAGACGAGCGCGGCCGAGACGCCGTACGTCACGAAGACGCTTCCGATGAGCGAAGAATTGAAAATGAAGAAGAACTTCGGGAAGATCGCGCCGAGCCCGCCGCCGATCAGAAACGCCATCGCCACCGTCAGGCTCGAGTAGTTCCCGGGTGAGAAGAGGTTCGGAAGGAAGACGGAGCCGAGCACCGCCACCGTGAAGCCGCCGAGCAGGATCCCCATGAGCTGCCGGAAGTGGACGGCGACGTACGCCCCCCCGACCGCGCAGGCGCCGAGGTAGAGGAACGGCGGCACGCCCCCCGCGGGCGCGAAATGCGCCTTCGCGATCATCCCCGCCCAGCCCCCGACGAGGAACCCGGTCATCCCGAGGAAATACTCGTGGTGTTTCCACCCGTAGAGGAGGAACGCGCCCCCGAAGACGATCGACAGCAGCGCGAGGATCTCCGGGAAGTGTTCGCCGGCGATCGCTCGGTGCTGCGAGAGATTCAGCCGCTCCAGGAGCGTGGAGACGCGCTCGAGCATCGCAAGGAATATCGGCCGGAAGACCGCGATCCCTTGACCGATCCTCCCCCCGCCCCTATAACGGCGCCCATGAGCGCACCCACGTTCGGCATCCTCACCGGCGGCGGCGACTGCCCGGGCCTCAACGCCGTCATCCGGGCCGTGACGAAGAAGCTCCTGCACGACTCGCGCGCGAAGATTCTCGGGATCGCCGACGGGTTCGAGGGGCTCGTCCGCGACGAACTCCGCCCGCTCTCCTTCGACGACGTCTCCGGGATCCTTACGCGCGGAGGGACGATCCTCGGGACGAGCAACCGCGGGGATCCGTTCGGCCAGATCGACAAGATCCGCGCGACGTACCGCCGCCGGAACCTCGAGGGAATCGTGGCCATCGGGGGCGACGGCTCCATCGCCATCGCGGGGAAGCTGTCGGAGGCGGGGCTCCGCTTCGTCTGCGTCCCGAAGACCATCGACAACGACGTCGAGGGCACCGACCTTACGTTCGGGTTCGACACCGCCCTCGGCGTGGTCGCGCATGCCGTCGATGCGCTGCACTCGACGGCGGACGCGCATCGCCGGGTCATGGTCGTGGAAGTCATGGGGCGCACCGCGGGGTGGATCGCCCTCTACGGCGGCGTCGCCGGCGGCGCGGACGTGATCCTCATCCCCGAGATCCCGTTCGATTTCGGGACCGTCGCCGCCGCGATCCTCGACCGGCACAAGACCCGCCGCTTCACCATCGTCGTGGTCGCGGAGGGGGCCAGGCCCGTCGGAGGCGACGTCGTGGTCCAGCGGATCGTCAGCGATGCGCCGGAGCCGACGCGGCTCGGCGGGATCGGCGCGCTGGTGGCCCGCGAACTGGAACGCCTGACCGGGTACGAGGCGCGCGTCACGGTGCTCGGGCATCTCCAGCGGGGCGGGACGCCCAGCGCGACGGACCGCATCCTGGCCACGCGGTTCGGGTCCGCCGCGGCCGACCTCGTCGAGTCGGGGCAATGGGGGAGGATGGTGGCGCTGCAGGGGAACGTCCTCGTCCCCGTCCCCCTCGAGACCGTGGCCGGCAAGCGGAAGCTCGTGCCGACCGATCACGAACTCATCCGTGCCGCCGAGGCGATCGGCACCCACTTCGGCCGGCCGCAGTAAAACCAGCCTGTCTGCTTTTATTGCGGGTTGTTCCTTGACAGAATGTAATTTATGCTTTATAAAATAGGCGGAGGAGAGAGGTCTGTCCGGCTGGAGAGTTCGGTAGGATTATACCGCCGGGAGGACGGACATGGGCCCAAAAAAACTGTTCAAGATCGGCGAAGTGATGCGCTACACCGGTCTGTCCCGCCAGACCCTCCACAACTACACCATGATGGGCCTGATCGAGGAGACGGAGCGCACCGACTCCGGACACCGGCTGTACGGCGAGGACGTCTTCGACCGGATCGAGAAGATCAAGATGCTCCAGCGCCACCGCACCCTGCGCGAGGTCAAGGACATCCTCGAGAAGGAGACGGTCGCTTCCAGGAAGTAGGGCCCGCGCGCGGCGCCGGCCCGCAGCGTTCGGAGTCCGCATGGCCCTCGGCATCCCGCTGGGCACGCTGGGCCGGGAATGGCGGAGCATCCTGGCCGTCCTCGCCGTGCTCTCCCTCGGCCCGCTCCTCCTCGTCTTCCCCACCGAGTCCCGCCGCCGGGCACGGGAGGAGGAGATCCTTCGCGCCATCCGCCGCGACCTCGCCGCCGGCCGGAACGCCGATGCGGAGCGCCGGACCCGGGCGTTCCTCGAGGCGGGCCCCTCCTCGGCCCGCGCGCCCGAGGCGGAGTTCCTCCTCGCCCGGGCCCTCCTGGGCCGGGCGAACGAGGCGGCGGAGCCCGCCCCGGCCGACTTCGAGGCGGCGTGGCGGCAGTTCCTCCGCGCCCGGGCGCGCGGCCACGACCGCAAGAGCTGCGTCGACGGCCTCGTGGAGACGGCCAACCTCCTCCGGGACCGCGGACTCCACCGCGACGCCTCCGAGAAGTACCGCGAACTGATCGAGGTGTACGACCGCAAGGAGGTCACCCTCGACTTCGCGACGGGCCTGGCGTTCCAGGCGCTCGCCGAGCCTCTCCGCGCGCGCTCCCTCCTGGAGGAGGCCGAGAGGAGGATCGCCGAGTATGCCGCCGTCGCGCCGGCCGACGAACGCGCCCGCGCGCTACGCGTCCGCGCCCGGATCTGCTGGAGGCATCGCCGGTACGAGGAGATGCACAAGGTCGCCGATCAGGGAGTCCGTGAGTTCCCCGCGTTCCAGGCCGAGTTCCGACTCGAGCGCGGCAAGGCCCAGGCCCGCCTGACGGGACCGGAACGCGCGCTGCCCGACCTCGAGTTCGCCCGCGCGCGCGCCGCGGCGGGGAACGACCGGCAGGAGGCGGACTTCTATGCCGCGCAGGTGCGGCTGCAGGCCCTCGACCGGCGCGGCGTGCCCCTCGCCAAGGAACTCTCCGGGGGTCTGCTCCCGTTCGGACCGCTCGCGGAGATCCTCCTCGGCCTCTACCAGCTCGACGCGGGGCAGGAGGACCCGTATGCGCTTCTGCACCGCGGGCTCTCGCGCATCCCCTATCTCGGAGCGGTCGAACCCCACGCCCCCGATTTCGACGCGCTCTACCGCCGGCTCAAGGAGTTCGGCGAGACGGAGGAGGATCCGGAGCGCGTCCGCTCCCTCGCGGCCGTGATGGAGGAGTTCTGGCGGCTGGCGCCCGAGAAGGTGGAGTACGGCTTCGACGCCGCCGACCTGCGATATCGCGCAGGGCAGCGGCTCGCCTTCCGGGCGGCGGACCTGCGCCGCACGGATCCGCGTGCGGCGGAGGAGACCGCCCGCCGCGCATCGGACCTGTTCGTCGCGGCCTCCCGGGCTTACGACCGCCTCGCGCCCCATCCCAAGGCCGGGAGGCTGGAGGCGATGCGCGCGCTCCTCGCGTCGGCGCAGGCCTGCCGCGCCGCGGGCTTCCACGCGCCCGCCGCGCGGCGCTTCCGTGCCCACTACGAGGCCGACACGACCGTGAACCTCGACTCGCTCTATCAGCAGGGCGTCTCGCTGATGGACGCGGGGATCTACGAGACCCGCCTCGTCAACGAGCCGGACGCCATGGGCGTCTTCACGGAGTACCTGCGTGCCGCGGGTCCGTCGGGCTCGCGTTCGCCCGAGATCCTCCTGCGCCGCTCGAAGATTCTCATTGCGCTGGGACGCCCCCGGGACGCCGCCGAGGATCTCTCGTCGCTCCTCTACGACCCGCAGTACGGGCGCGATCCCCGCCATCCCCACTGGGCCGAGGGGCTCCTCCTGCGCGGCCTGGCGCTCCTCGAGGCCGCGCGGCGCATCGACCCGGGGTCGCGGGACGGCGAGGAGCGGCGGCAGCGCGGCTTCGCCGAGGCACGGCGCGTCTTCGAGGAGTACCTCGAACGATACTCGGTCGCTCTCGCCGCGAACGCCCACCCTCCCGCCGGGTCCCTCGACGCCGCCTTCGGCATCGCCCGCGCCGCCATCGAGGAGCGCGCCTGGAGCGAGTCCTCGCGCGCGGTCGAGCGGATGATCGCGCTCGCCCCGCGCATCCCGGCCTCCGAGCGCGAGGAGCAGCTCCCGCGCCTGCGGCAGGCCTACTTCCTCCTCGGGGACCTGTACTACAACCAGGAACGCTATGCCGACGCGCTCCAGGCCCACGAGACGGCCTTCCGGAAATATTCCGCGAGCGAGGACCGCCTCGGCGCGCTGATCGGGATCGTCCGCGCCCTGCTCCGGCTCAAGAAGACCGAGGAGGCCCTTCGCGCGTTCGAGGCGGCCAAGGCCGCCTACCAGGGCGCGCGCGAACAGTTCGACGCGTCGCTCGACGGCCGGGGGAGGGAGATCTGGCCCGCGCGGCTGCGCGAAGTCGAACAGGAGCTCGGCCGTGGATGAAGCGACGCGGCTCATGGAGGGGCTCATCCGGCAGCGCGACCGGTACCTCGAGGTCGCGGCGCTCGCCGAGCGTCAACGCTCCCTGCTCGAGGCGGGCGACCTCGCCGGCCTGATGAAGCTCATCGAGACCAAGCGCGCGAAGCTGGAGGAGGTGGAGGCGGTGAAGCGCGAGACCGCGGGCCTCATGGAGCGGTGGCCCGAGCTGCGCGCGGCGGCCGCGCCCGAGGTGGTGCGGCGCGTCGAGCAGGTCGTCGACGAGACGCGCGCCCTGCTGGAGAAGATCCTCAAGACCGAGGAGGAGGACCGCCGCAGGTTCGAGTCGGGCCGCGACGAGCGGGCCGCCGAGATCCGCAACCTCCGGCAGCGCAAGAAACTGCGCGACGCCTACGGCCAGAAGGGCGAAGGGGGGCCGGGAGTGATTGACGATAAGAAGTGAGGGGGCGGAGGGAGAGAGGGAATGGGGGCGGTGATGGTCCAGCCCGGGGGCGACATCTCCGAAATCGCCCGCCTGATGGAGGTTTTCAATCAGGCGACGGAGAAGCTGAGCCGCTCCTACATCCGCATCGCCGAGCTCCAGAAGGAACTCGCCGAGAAGGACCGCAAGCTCAACCGCAAGACCCGCCTCGAGGCGCTCGGCCGCATGGCCGCGAACCTCGCCCACGAGATCCGCAACCCGCTCGGCGGGATCCAGCTCTATGCCTCCATGCTCCGGAGGGACCTCGCGGGCGACGCCGCCAAGGTGCAGGTCGTCGACCGCATCCTCGCGGCCGTCGAGGGGCTCGACCGGCTCGTCGAGGAGATGCTCGACTTCGGCCGCGACCAGGAGCCCCGCCGCGTCCCGACGCGCCTCTCCGCCGTCGTCGACTCGGCCCTCGACCTGGCGCGGACGGCGCTGGAGGCGAACCGGGTCGGGGTCGTGCGCCGCGTGGAGGGCGCGAGCGTCTCCCTCGATCCCGAGATGATGCGGCGGGTCTTCCTCAATATCGTCCTCAACGCGGCCCAGGCGATGGAGGGCGGCGGGACGCTCACGATCGAGGGCGACGCCTCGGCCGTGCGCCTTTCGGACACCGGCCCCGGCATCCCTCCGGAGATCCTCGAGAAGCTGTTCACGCCCTTCGTCACGGGCAAGGCGAAGGGGACCGGCCTCGGACTCGCCATCGCGCAGAAGATCGTCGAAGCGCACGGCGGGTCGATCGAGGCCTCCAACAACCCCGAAGGCGGGGCGATGTTCGTGGTGAAGCTGTGAACCGGGTCCTGGTGATCGACGACGAGGCGATCCTCCGCGACGCCATGGTCGAGGCGCTGCGGCGCGCGGGCCATTCCGTCGAGGGATTCGACGCGGGCCGCCAGGCGCTCGACCGCCTGGCCTCGGAAGAGCACCACCTCGTCATCACGGACCTCAAGATGCCGGGGATGGACGGCCTCGCCGTCCTCGAGGAGGCGAAGCGGATCAGTCCCGACCTTCCCGTCATCCTCGTGACCGCGCACGGCACGATCGAGAGCGCCGTCGAGGCGATGAGGAAGGGCGCGTTCGACTACGTGATCAAGCCGTTCAAGCTCGACGAGCTGGAGATCCTCGTCGAGCGCGCCCTGCGCCACCGCGGATTGACGATCGAGAACGAGTACCTGCGCACCCGCGTGCGCGACGCGGCCGAGCGCTTCGTTCCGATCCCGGGCCTCCAGCCCCTCGTGGAGAAGGCGGCCGCCAGCGACGCGACCGTCCTCGTCTCGGGCGAGACGGGCACGGGCAAGGAGGTCGTCGCGCGCACGCTTCACCAGGGTTCTCCGCGCCGGAACGCGCCGTTCCTCTGCGTCAACTGCGCGGCCCTCTCGGCCGGGCTCCTCGAGAGCGAGCTCTTCGGCCACGAGAAGGGCGCCTTCACCGGGGCGGACCGCCAGCGCAAGGGCCGCTTCGAGCTCGCCGACGGCGGTACGATCCTCCTCGACGAGGTGAGCGAGATCGACCCGGGCCTCCAGGCGAAGCTCCTCCGCGTCCTCCAGGAGCGGACCTTCGAGCGCGTCGGCTCCAGCCAGACGCGTCGCGCCGACGTGCGCGTGATCGCCACGACCAACCGCAACCTGCGCGACGAGGTCGCGAAGGGCCGGTTCCGCGAGGACCTCTACTACCGCCTCAACGTGATCCCGATCCACGTGCCGCCGCTGCGCGAGCGGCGCGAGGAGATCCCCGCCCTCGTCGAGCACTTCCTCGGCGGCCGGAGGCTCTCGAAGGGCGCGCTGAGGGCGCTCGTCGAGTACTCGTGGCCGGGCAACGTGCGGGAACTGAAGAACATCCTCGAGCGCGCGCAGGTGCTCTCGGGCGCCGAGGAGATCCCGGAGTCGGTGATCGTCCCCTGGCTCGAGGGGGGGGCGCGGGGCGGGCCGTCCCTGGCGGGGAGGCCGCTGGAGGAGGTCGAGCGCGAGGCGATCGGGGAGACGCTGCGCTCCTGCGGCGGCAACCGCGAGCAGGCGGCGCGGATCCTGGGGATCACGTCGCGGACGCTCCGCGACAAGCTGAAGAAATGGTCCGGTTAGGAGAGAAGCCTTGAGAAACTCCGCCTTCTGGAAATCGCTTCCCGCGCTGTGGAACAAATTTCCGGGGTGGTTGAGAAGGTCAAGGCTGGGCCTGCAAGTGCCGTGGAATCGAAGGGTTGCCGCGGCCGGACGCGGGGCCTGGTGGCACCGCATTTGCTCGCTCTAGGTGGATCTCCATGTTCAACACGATGTTCGACAAGGGCTCGCTGCCCGTCCTGGAGCAGTGGCTCCACTTCACCGTGGTCCGCCACCGCGCCATCGCCAACAACATCGCGAACGTGGAGACCCCCTTCTACAAGACGATGGACGCGCCGGAGAAGGAGTTCCGCCGCGTGATGCTGCGCGCCTTCGACGAACAGAAGCGGTCGCCCCTGGGGATCTTCGATCTCGTGCGGCGCGACGGGATCGTCCCGAAACCGGGCGCCCGGCCCGAGATGCGCTACATCGAGGCGCCTCCCGAAGAAGCCGGGATGCTCCGTCACGTCGAGAACAACGTCGACGTCGACGTCGAATTCGCGAAGATGGTGAAGAACTCCGGACTGCACAATCTGCTGGCGAACGTGCTGACGCAGCAGTTCGACCTGATGCGGGAGGCGATCGGGGAGAGGGTGAGATAGGGGATAGGGAGATAGGGAGATGAGGAGATAGGGAGATAAGGAGATAGGGAGATAAGGAGAT